>JAAZFE010000017.1 GCA_012511885.1 Lentisphaerota bacterium
CAGCGTAGGAAAAATTGCTCGGGAAGTTTTGGCGGGAGGTCATGCCTTGCGGCAACGCGCGTACCCCCTCAAAATCGTTTTTTTCTATGTCCTGTCCCGCAGGCCGGGACAGGCCACGGACGCCTCGGCGATGCGTTCCGCCCGAGGCGGACAGGCTCCTACCTTTGGCTCTGACGCGCCAGTGCCGCTGGGGCGGCCGCCGCGCGGGCTCACCGAACCCGCCTACAGCGCGCGGCGGTCGCCGCGCGGAAAACAGACAGAGGGGAATTGCGTGATTGCGTGAATGCGGGACAGCTCGATTTTTTTTGAACCGCGAATGGGAGCGAATGGACGCAAATGTTGCCAAATAACAATACTTTCATCCATGTTGATGAATAATCCAGGTGAAAGCGGCCGCATGGAAATATTATGTGTTTTTCATGCTGGACACCCTATACAACCAGCCAAAGTTGGACTATATATGAAGATACCGGTTGCGAGAAAAGGCAGTTATGAAAAAGAACAGACGCGAGGCGGCAAAAATTAAGGAATTTCGCCGGTGGGCCCTGGGTTACGGTGACGGGGAACTGACGATCGAAGCCCTGGTCCGGGCGGTGCTGTCCTATCCGCCAGCGCGGAAAATTCTGACCTGGGAGCAATCGGGTATCCTCGATAAGGACCTGGAGCCGCCCAGCCCTCCGCCGGATCCGCTGCCGCCGGATAATCCGGATGAGCCCTGGCCCAAGGTGATCTTGGAGGACTATCCCGGGGGATTCCACCCTTATGAGGACGATGATTCGTCGGAAGAATGGCAGCCGGAGACCCTGCAGGAGCTGGTCGGTCAGATTTGGGGTTCGACGCCCATGACCCCCTGGCTGCACATGCGGATTGGCATCACGGTGGAGGAGAGCAAGCAGGCGATTGACCGCGCGGTGGCGGCCGCCAAGCGCGCGCTGCCCGCGCAGGAGGAGGCGATCGAGCGCATCGGGCAGATCATGCTGGAGCAGGCCTGCATGCCCCAGGTGAAACTGCAAGAGACCAACCGGCTGCCTATTTTTATTTTCAGCGAGCCGGGGCATGGTGTCACCTATATGCTGCAGATTCTGGCCGAGGAGCTGCGCGGCACGTTTGTGCCCGTGGGGGAGGATCAGACGGATATTGAAACGCTGACCAACAAGTTGTTTGCCGTATCGGTGCCGATCATCCAGGTCCACGGCAACCGCTCATCGGAGGGCTCCTCGGCGGTGCACGCGATGGTCAACTACTACACGCACGGCCACGCCGTGCTGGGTTCCGGACTGTATGACATTGAGAACAGCTTCAAGAATCCGTCCAAGGAATTGCTCAATCGCAGCTTTGTGTTTTTCCGGCTGACTCCGCCGGTGCAACCCGGGGCGGCCGGGGATTACACCCCGGAGGAGCTGGTTTCCATGTTGCGTGAAAAGTGGAAACACAGCTATCGGGATGACCCCGGTTTTTTGTATGTGAACGAGGGGTTCTGGCGGCTGGTGCGCGATTGGAATTCGGTGATTTTCCGGCGGACGCCCATCGAGTTCATCGTGCGCCAGGTGATGGACGAGTTTGCGCACATCCAACGGAAGTTGCCGGAATTGGGGTTGCCCGGTTTGTCGGAGGCGGATCATCTGCGGCTGGCGGCGCTGTTTATTCTGCAACGGGGGCATCCGACTCCCAAGGAAATCCGCAGCGCCGCGCAGCGGTTTGTGGTGGGTTTGAGCGCGGAGGCCCGGCTGGCGACCGGCCTGGATTTTGTGACGGACATCACCGAGTGGCACATGCTGTTCGAGGAGGAGCCGCCGGGGTCGAAGGCCTGGCTCAAGCGGTTGGACAACATGGCGCGGCAGTTTAATTATCGTGGCAACCGGATGTCCGCGACGGTGTCATTCGACCCGGCCTCGGACCGCCTGCGTATCACCGACCTGGCGGAGCGGGTTCCCCGGGCGATTGATGGCAGCATGTATTTGCAGCCGCGCCCGCGGCATCGTTTTGCCCACGTGGCCGGTCATGAGGAGGCCAAGCAGCGGTTCCGGCAAATTTTGGCTTATTTCAAGGATCCGGCGCCTTTCCAGCGTTTGGGCGTGGTGCCGCCCTTGCGGATCATGCTGTACGGGCCGCCGGGCACGGGCAAAACCATGCTGGCCCAGGCGCTGGCGGGGGAATCCGGATTGCCTTTCTTTTCCATTACCGCCAGCGAATTCATGACCAAGGAATATGCCGGCGAGGGCGCCACGCTGTTGCGGGAATTTTTCCAGGCGGCGGAAAGCTGCCGGCCCTGCATCATTTTTATGGATGAGTTGGATGCCTTCAGCAACCGCGACAGCATGGGGGACTCCTCGGCCGGGGTGGATTTCCGCGGCACGCTGAACACCTTCTTGACGTTTCTGGATGGCATGCAATCCGTGCCGGATATTTTGATTGTCGGCGCGACCAACCGCCCCGACGATTTGGATCCGGCGCTGCTGCGGTCGGGGCGCTTCGGGACGCATATCCGCATCCACGAGCTGAACGCGCGTGAGCGCGAGCAGTTGATCCGGCACTATATGAAGCCCGAGCATTGCGACAAGGATTATGAGGAGCTGGTGGCCATCTTTGCCCGGCGCACGGCGGGCGAGCTGAGTCCGGTGGACATTGTGCACATTATTTATGAAGCCAAGCTGCAGGCGGTTCAGGAGGGCCGGACCCATCTGACCCGCGAGGTCCTGATGGCGCAGGCCGACCGGATCTTGCTGGGCCGGAAGCTGCGGCCGCTGCGGGAGAACGTGCGGCGGGTGACCGCGTTTCATGAGGCGGGCCACGCCTTCCTCCTGCGGACGCTGCTGCCGGATCAGAAGCTGGATCGCATCACCATCGGTGAGCGCGAGGAAACCTTTGGCCTGGTGCGCATGCTGAATGAAGAGGACCCGTTTAATTATTACAGCCGCGATGACATTCTGTGCCATCTGCTCTCTCTGCTGGGCGGGGTGGTGGCGGAAGAGATGTTCATCGGGCATTGGGAGTTGGGAGTGGCCGGTGATTTCAGCCTTGCCGTCAGCCTGAGCCGGATGATTTTGAACAACATCACTTTTGGCGACAACGGGCTGCGCTACATTGTGCTCTCGCACCTGATGGATGAGGAGCAGCACCACGAAGGACTGGAGAATATGGTGCTGGGATTGCTGGAGCATTGCCGGGATCTGGTCCGCGACATCTTCACAAAGCACAAGGCGGTCCTATTGAAGCTGGCCGAGGAGCTGGAGGCCAATGAAGACCTCGAACAAGAGGATGTGGACCGGATCCTTGGCGATCTGACTCTTGATCGCGGCAAAATCATCCAGAAAATGCTCGCCTGGCCGCCCTCCGCGACGACTTGATCCCTTAGCCTGAATAATTCATCAACATGGCTGAAAGTATTGTTATTTGCTGCGGGGCAGTATGATGCGGATATTTGGATGAGAAAGTTATTTTTCATCCTTGTTGCCCTTCGGCGCGACGATTCCAACCCGTCTGCGGCGTTATTCGGGGTTCGCAGGTTGTCCATACAGCTTCACCCCGCCTGCCTTGCATCCGGGCCGGACTTGTCGCGTGAATTATTCAGGCTCAAAAAGAGACAGATTTCATGCAACTCACCCGATTTCCGCATCACCCCACGGCTGAAAATTATTCTCACATATTATAATAAGTGAGAATATGAGAATATATAACATATTTGTGGCCAAGTTGTTATAATTATTAAGCCTGATTATTTCATTCTCACATATTATAATATGTGAGAATGGATTGGTCGAAAGATGCCACCTGAATTATTCATCAACATGGCTGAAAACATGGTGATTGGCAGCAGAGGGGATGTTGTGGAAAGGGAAAAGCAAAAAGATTTTTCATCAATGTTGCTCTTCGGCGCGACGATTCCAACCCGTCTGCGGTGTTATTCGGGGCTCGCAAGTTGTCCAACCAGCTGCGTCCCGCCTGCCTTGCATCCGGGCCGGACTTGTCGCGTGAATAACACCGGTTAGGGCGTCAGCAGGGGGACAACGGCGTCGGCGATGGTTTGGGCGGCGAGGCGCTGGCCTTGGACATTGGGGTGGGTGTAGTCGGTCAGGACGCTACCGGGGGCATCGCGGAACGGCTGGAGAAGGTCCACCAGGGGAATGTTGTGCTCCCGGGCCAGTCCGGTGAGTTCGGGGATGGCGCTGGCGGTCTCGGGCATGCCGATCAAACGGGAGGTGGGGAAGACGACGAGCATGAGCTGGGCGTGGTGCTGTTGGCAGAGTTCGTGGGCGCGCAGGAACAGGGGGCGCCAGATGTCCCAGTGGGCGGCGATGTCGTGGATGTGGGCGATGTCTATGGCATAGTCGCGGAGGGCCTCGCTGGCGGTGCGCATGTCGAAGCCGAACCTTTCCGCGATGCGGACATGGTGGTTGCGGAAGCCGGGGACGCGTTCATCGAGGAGGGCGAGGAGGGAGCTGTAGGCATACCAGCGGCGCTCGCCGAAGGCGCCGCGGTGGGCGGAGGGGTCGGGGGGGGGGAAGCGAACATGGTCGTTGAGGCAAATCTGGATGATGACCAGGTCGGGTTGCAGGTCGAGCACGCGGTGTTCGAGGAGGGACACCTCCTCCCAGGTATCGCGTCCGCTGAGGCTGGCATTGATGACATCAAACTGCCGGCCGGGGACCCGTTCCCGGAGCAGGTCGGGCAGTTGATAGGGGAAGACGTCCTCTTCTTCGAGGGTGCGGCCGAAGGCGATCGAGTCGCCGAGTACCGCGAGGCGGAAGACGCCTTCGGGTTTGGGGTGGGCGATTTCCGGCCCGCGAAAGCCGTGGCTGTTGATGCGGATGACTTTGTCCTGTCCCGGGGTGATGCCGGAGGTGTTGGGGATCAGCTCGAAACGGACGTCGGGGATGCGCGAGGGGCGGGAGATGGCGCTGGAAACCCGGCGGTATTGGCGGGCGGCGCGCAACTCGAGGATTTTGCAGGCGACTTCCGCGGCAAAGAGGCCGAGGGCCAGGCCGAACAGGAGAATGATGACGCGGAAGACGAGTTTTTTCACGGCACGGGGCGGGTGGCGGCCTGCCAGTAGGTGGTGACGCGGCCGGCGGAGCTGATTTCCGCTTCGAGACGGTCGGCGGACCACTGACGCTCGGCGGCCATGGTTTCGGCGGCGGCGCGCAACTGGTCGGGGGGGAGGGGTTGGCCAGTGGCCTGGCCCAGGCGGCGGTAGAGGAGGTCGCCGAGGGTTTGGGGCATCTCCTCGCGGATGGCCATGAGGCATTGCGCGCGCAGGAGGGGTTCGGGGCCGGAAAGGGTGGCGGCTTGGGCGAGGATGTCGCGGGCTTCCGTGCCGTAGAGGGCGATGAGGTGTTCGAGTTGGCCGACGGGGATATCGGGGCGGGCGGCGGCGAGTTCGCGCTGATAGGCGGCCAGGTCGGGGAGGTCGCCTCCGGGGAGGGGGGTGTGGGGGGTGATGGAGGGGCCGATGGTCTTGTTGAGGTGGCGGGCGATGGCGCCAACCACCTGGGCGGCGACGCCGCGGGCGGTGGTATATTTGATGCCGCAGATGGAGAAGAGGCCCTGGATGCCGTCGCTCCTGGCGTGATGGATGAGCTTGTAGTGGCGGAGGAGGGCGGGCTCGCGGTCGGGGCGGGCGGGTTTGCGGCTGGGAATGATGCCCAATTGGATGCCGAGAATGTCGTCGGGGGTGAGGGCGGCGCCGGGCAGGCAGGAGTTGAGCGCGTCGAGATAGGACCGGATGTCGTCTTCGGTGACGCGGAGGTCGTCGGCGGAGCCGGTATATTCGCGGTAATAGGTGCCGGCCATGACCGCGCCGCGCCAGGGTACGAAGAAATAGAGGCGGCTCTGGTGCGGGGACTGGAGGGCGAGGGCGTGGGTTTGGACGGGCCAGTTGCGGACAATGAGGTTCATGCCGAGGGCGGCATGGGGGGCGGGCTGGGTGAGGGCGCGGCCGAATTGGTCGAGAACCTGGCCGATCCAGGGGCCAGCGGCATTGACCACGTAGGCCGCGCGGATGTCGAAGGTTTCGCCGGTGAGGCGGTCCTGGGCCACCGCGCCGACCACGCGGTTGCCTTCGAGGCGCAGGGACTGCAGGCGGACATAGTTGGCAACCTCCGCGCCGGCCTCGGCGGCGGCCTTGACGATGCCGACCACCAGGCGCTCGGTGTCATAGGCGAAGCCGTCGAACCAGCGGGCCGCGCCGGTGATGGAGGTGTCGCTCAACTGGGGGACGATGTCGAGGATGGCGCGGCGGGAGAGGGTGCCGCCGTTGGGCAGATGGCGCAGGGGGTCGAGGTGGCGGTTGCGCCAGCAGCTGAGGATGTCGTTGGCGAGCATGCCGGCAAACATGACGAGGCGGCTTTTCATGAGCCAGCCCCGGGTGGGCATGAGGCAGGGCATGGGCGCGACCAGATGGGGGGCGGTGCGCAGGAGGATGCTGCGCTCGCGGATGGACTCGAAGACGCGGGGCAGGTCGGCCTGCTGGAGATAGCGCAGGCCGCCGTGGATGATTTTGAGGCTGTTGGCGGACGTGCCGGAGCAGAAGTCGGCCTGTTCGATCAGGGCGGTTTTGAGGCCGCGCGTGGCCGCCTCGCGCGCCATGGCGGCGCCATACATCCCCCCCCCGACAATCAGAACATCAAACGGTTGGCTGGCAAGGGCGGAAAGTTGGCGTTGCATGGGTGTTCAGACCTCGGGATGGTTGCTGGACGGGTTCACGGGTGATGGACACCCGAGAACAGCATGGCGGGCCTGCCAGGTCAAAACAAATCGGCGAAGGCCATGGCCATAACGTGGTTGCCCTCGCCATTGGGATGGAGTCCGTCACGCATATAGAGTTCGGGACGGTCCTGGAATTCGCGCTCGAGATCCACGTAGCGCACGCCGTTGGCCCGGGCCAGGGCGCGGATTTCGATGTTGAGCGCGAAGGTGGGAGGGCCGAAGGGGTCGTGATCGAAGATTTGGGGGGGGAGGGTGGCCAGAACCGGCACAACATGGTTGGCGCGGCAGACATGGATCATGTGGTTCAGAGCGTCGACAATCCGGGGAAGATCCTGGCCGAAAATAACGTCATTGGCGCCATAGATGATGAGCATAAAGGCGGGGCGGTGCTGATTGATGACTCTCTGGATGCGGCAGGCGCCTTCGGTGGCCCGGCTGCCCGGAATGCCGGAGTTGATGACCCGCTTGCCAATCATATCGGCCAGACGCCGGGGATAGGGGGTGGAACGGCTGACGTAGCCGTTGGTGATGCTGTCGCCCAGGGCTACGACGGTGTTGAGGTCGTTGTTGCCGGGATCGTGGTTGGTAATGGGTTTGTGATCGCTGTCGCAACTGGTTCCCAGCAAGCTGAAAGCCAGCAGGACGATTCCGCAGCAGACGCGAGGATGAACTATCTTCATGGCATCTCCTGAATTTTTGCTAGAGCATCTTCATCAATTCTGTAGCCGTTTTGTCTACTGCATTGGGTTTGGCCGTCGTCAGGCTGCATCGACATAGCGATGCTATTCCTGCTTCGCCTTCCTTGGCCCAGCCCAATTCGCTACGACCTCCCGGCCACATTATTTCTTCAAATATTCTATGGGTTTCGTATGGCGCATGTTCCGTATTTTTTGGAGACTGGTTCTCCACCGATTCGCCGGGTATCATAAGACCGGAGGCGGGGGTGGTCAAGAGGGACGGGACGAAAAACCGGCGGGGGCGGACTGATGCCGGCGCAGGCGGCGAAGGAGCCGGAGCGGACTGTCGCGCCGCCCGCCATAGGTGATGGCGAGATTGCCGGAGGTCAGCGCGGCCTTGAGGGGGGCGACCAGCCGGGCGTGATCGTCCAGGGCCGGGATGGAAAAGCTGGCGTAATAGGCGCCGGCGGCGGATTCTTCGCCGGCGGCGGGGAGGGGGTCGGAACCGGCGAGGATGGCGCGCCCCTTTTGCCGCTCCCGGGCATAGAGGCGGGGGGCGGGCCAGCCGCGGCAGCGCAGGGAGGTATCAATCAGAACCAGTTGGGACGGCGGGAACGCCGCGCACAGCCGGCGGATGAGTTTGCCGCGTTGGAAGAGCCATTTGCCGGGCGCCCAGTTCAGGGCGGGCAGGCCCCCCGCGTCGAGGATGGCGCGGATGGTGTCCGCGGCGCTTTGGCCGTCGGGAACGGGCACATCGCTGCCGAGGGAGCTTACTTCGACGCGCCCGGCGGCGGCCATTTGGCGGCCGGCCATGATCCAGAGGTTGCGCTGATCGGGAAGATGACGAACTTTGACGGCGCCATCGGGGTCCCAGGCCAGGATTTGCCAGCGATCGGCCGGCAGGCGGAATTCATCCTGGGCAAGAGCTTGAAAGAAGGAGCAGTCGGCGCGTTCGGCGAGGGCCACGACATGCAGATCGGTCGGGGTTTTGCGGGGCATGCGGTCGAGCGCGGTTCGGAACAGGGCGGACACATCATGCCAGGGATAGGCATGGACGTGAGCATCCAGATGGACGCGGACGGTTTTCATTCGGCGGGTTCGGGCGCGGGGGGGAGGAGATTGGCCAGGGTGTCGGCGGAAAGGGTAAAGATGAGGTCCCTGCCGCGCAATTTGGCCCAGCGCGGGCCGCCCGCCTTGGTTTCGTTGCCCACGAGAAGCGTGACGCCGAGTCCGCTGGCGCCTTTCAGCCGGAGAGTCAGAGCCAGATGGGGTTTGCCCAGACCCATGGCGGGGCGCTCGTTTCGGATCTGGATGGATTGGGCCTGGAGCGGATCCAGTTGGGACAGCAGGCGCTCGAGCCAGGGGGCGGGCGGGGACCAGTCGCCGCTGTCCCGGTCCCGGGTGAAGCGCAGGTCCAGGGCGGGGGTGGCCAGGTGGATCTCCAGGATGTCGTCCCGGGCAACGGAGAGGATGTCGAGCGAGCGGTATAGCTGGGGATCGAGCGAGAGGTCGAGGATGTCGGCCGGGGTGGCGGCCAGGATGGTGGGATCATCGTCCAGGGCGACGAGCATTTGCTGGTCATGTTCCGGGTGGGATCCCGCGCGCAAACGGAGGATGACGCCGGGATCGTCGTCGGTTTCGATGAGGACGGAACGGGTCAGGGCCGGTTCGGGAGCATCGGGAGCCGGGGCATGGGCGCTGAGGCGCACGCCGGCCCAGGCGCGCAGGAAACTTTCAACCATGTTGGCATCGGCTGGCGCCTGCCAGGGGGCGGTCATGACCCATTGGCCCCCGGTGTCGCGGGCGAACTCGAGCCGGGAGCTGTCGTCTTCCACGCTGAGGCGCCGGACGGATGCCGGCGTTACGCCGGGCAGGTTGCGGTCGCGCAGGTCTTCCGGGCGGATGCTCAGGGCGGTCCGCAGGTTTTGGGACACCGCGTAGATTGAGGATTCACCCTGCAGGCGGGCATAGACCAGCGCGGGATGGTTGGGGAGCGGGTCGCCCAAGGCCAGCATTTGCGTGCCGTTGCCGTCTTCGGCGTCCAAGACGACAGTGATGGCGCTTTGGCTGTCGAGGCCGTAGGAGGCGAGATCGGTGACCCCGTCCTGTACGAATTGCACGATGCGGCCGGCGAGCACGGTTTCGATGATGGCGCCAAGGGCCACCGAGTCGGCCCGGGCGGTAAAGGGCTGGAAGAAGCGCCATAGGCCGTCCGGGCCGCGGGCGAGCTGGACATAGCCGGCGGGGGTGCGGATTTCAAAACGCTGGATGGCGGAAGGCGCGCCGGCAAACAGCGTGCGCTCGCGGAGGGCGTCGGGGGTGGCGGGCAGCAGGGCCAGAAGATCGGCCTGGGAGCGGGCAATGGCGGCCTGTTCGGCATGGCGGGCGTACACGCCGTTGCCCAGGGGGGTGCGCCGACCGATCCAGATGTGATTGGTATAGCCGTTTTCAACCAGCTCGATCCGCGCCCGGGGGGGATCGAGACCATAGGGGCGGTAGGGGTCCGGAGAGCGGGAGGGGGGCAGAATAATCTCGCTGCGGGCCAGTTCTTGCAGGCCGCCCAGGATTCGCTCGATGGCGATGGCGTCGGCGCGCGCCGCGATGGGCCGGGTCAGCCGCCATTGATCATGGGTCAACTGGCATTCGATGGTTTGCTCGTCCATATATAGGATGAGGCGGTGGATGCGGGCGGGATCAAAGCGAAATGCGCGGCGGGCCCGGTCGTAGCGGGTGTGCGCGGTTTGGTCGTCGCGTTCCCAGAACGTGGCCAGCAGCGCCAGGATCAGGGCGATGAAGGCCAAGATGGCGGTCAGCCGCAGTTTCATGTCAACGCCTCCTCCGCCAGGCCACGACTCCGCCCGCCAGCGCCGCCAGGGCTGGCAGGCCGGCCACGATGGCCAGGAACAGGCCGCGCAGTTGGCGGGAATCGGCCAGCACTTGATAGTCGTCCAGGAGCGCGGGCGAGACGGCGAGGAGGTCCTCGCGATCCAGCAGCCAGTTGACGCAGTTGAGGAAGAAGTCGGCGTTGGCGCCGGTCAGGCCGCCATTGGACATGAAGGCGGAGTCGCCAACCACCACGAGGCGCGTGGGGCGGATTTGCACATGCACTCCGGGGACGGGGCCGCGTTCGATGGCCACGGCGACCGGGACGGGTCCCAAGATGTCCACGGGCGGATCATAATGGGGGGTGGTTTCGTCGGGGCTGAATTCGGCCCAGCCCTGGCTGCTGCTGGCGGCCAGGACCGCGAAGGCGGGCTTGTCGGCGCCGGCGGACATGGGGCGCGACCGGATGGAGCGGGGATGATAGAAAATGGAGGTGAGACCCTGGAGGGGGGCGGTGATGGGGTGGTCCTGATAAACCGTGA
The DNA here is from genome assembly GCA_012511885.1 of Lentisphaerota bacterium. Taxonomy (GTDB): domain Bacteria; phylum Verrucomicrobiota; class Kiritimatiellia; order CAIQIC01; family Lenti-01; genus JAAZFE01. Next base: position 10,748 of record JAAZFE010000017.1, read on the forward strand.
CATACAGCTCGCGGCCGGTCAGCGTGCGCGCCGGGTCCACGACCACGTCCTCGCCGAGTTGGACGCCCCAGGTCTGGAGCAGACTTTCGAGGCCGGTGCCGATGCGGGCATCCAGCAGAGCCAGGAGCCGGCCTTTGCGGTCGAGATAGTCGCGCAAAAGGGCGATTTCGTAGGGTGTGAACTCGCGGGTGGGGCCGGCCACGATCAGCAGGGCGCAATGCGAGGGGATGCTCTTGGCCTCGCTCAGGTGCAGGATGTCCACGTCAAGGTTGCACTCGCGCAGGCGGGTGGCGATGCGCGACGCACCGGCACGCCGGTCGTAGTCCAGGGGGGAGCGTTCGCCATGGCCTTGGACAAAATACACCAGCGGGCGGGCGGACTGGGTCAGGGCCAGAATGGCCCCGCTGCAGAGCGCCTCGCCGCGGAAGGCGCGTCGCACAAGACCGGTGGCGTCGTCCGGATAGCCAATGTCGAGCAGGGTGTCGGCGGGGACCGCCTGATGGCGGCCGGCCAGGTCAAAAACAATGGCTTCTTCGGCTTCGAGGCGGTAGCGCGAGAGCAACTCTTCGGTTTCGGCAAGCTGGCGGTCCGGATCAATCTCATGGACGGTCACGTTGGCGCCCATCGCCGCGTATTCGCGCAGCAGGCGGATGGTGCGCGCGTGGGCCTCATGGGCGGGACGCATGAGCACAAATATTTGGAGTTCCTCCGAGACCGCGCCGAGAATTTGCTTGGTGCGCGTGGAGAGTTGCGACTGCGGATCCCGGTTGCAATGCCAGCGGTACACGTAGCGCGCGGTAAGGTGGTTGACCAACATCAGGATGGCCGCCGCAAGGACGATCAGAATCGCCAAGTTGACGCGGATCAGGATGCGCCGGACGCGGCTGGCAAAGCGGGTGGGTTGCAGGAGGCGTTTCATGTTGCCTAGCGCCAGCGGCGCGCCTCCAGGGTTTGGGCCGTGCTGAAGAGCAGGAAGACGGTCAGACCCACGTGGGCCACCATGGCCCGGGAATCCATCACGCCGACCCGGAAATCGGCCATGTGCAGGCGGGGGGACAGATAGGCCAGCGTGCTCTTGAGGCCCTGCGCGTGGGCGGAGAGCGGAATGGCGTCCAATGACACCCACAGGCTCAGCAGCACCAGACCGGCCATGGCCGCCACAAGCTGGCGGCGCGCCAAAAGCGAACAGAACAGGCCGAGAGCCAGAAACGACGCGCCGATGAGGGCCACACCGAGGTAACCGGTGATGACCGCGCCCCAGTCCATCATCGTGACCTGGCCCCCGCAAAGCCACAGCCAGAAGGGATAGGTTGCGGTTGGCGCCCACAGCAGAATGTAAACGGTGAAAGCGCCCGCATATTTGGCCAGAACGACTTCCGTGGCCGTGACCGGCGCGCTCATCAGCGTCTCCATGGCTCCCTGCGGATCTTGTTCAGCCAGGGAACGCATGGTCAGGAGGGGCGCCAAAGTCACCAGGATCAGCCAGAAGACCGGCGACCCGAAAAAAGCATGGGTCAAATCGCCGCCCATGGGTTGTTGCGCATAGCGGGAGGCCAGCACCCAGTAGGTGGTGCCGGTGGCGATGAGAAAAAAGACCGTGATCAAGGGCCCCAGCGCCGTCAGGTAGAAGGCCTGGAGTTCGCGTTTCCAGAGGGGGAACAAGGTTTTCATGACTTGCTCCTTTGGGCGGGGTTGCGAACCAGCGGGGGGAGGGTGGTCAGGCGCATGTAGGCCTCGGCAAAACTTCGGGTGGTTTGGCGCATGTGGCGCAAAGGCCACTGGCGGGAACGGGCACATTCCTCGAGCGCGGCCGGCAGATCTTGCGAACCGCCGCGGATGGAGATGGCGGTCCAGCCATCCTCCAGGGGCTTCAGCCGCGTATCCGTGAGGCCGGGCATGGTTTCGAGGGCGGCGGCCAGAGTCGGTTCGTCGGTCTGCAGTTCGGCATGCCAACGCGTGAAGGAGCCGGCAATCCGTTGGGGCGTATCAAAGGCCACCAGGCGGCCGGCATTGAGGATCAGGGCCCGCCGGCAGTCGGTTTCCAAGTCGGCCAGCATGTGGGTTGAGTAGAGGATGGTGGATGTCTCGCCGGCCTTGGCCAGCCACTGCCGGGTGGCGACCACCTGGGCGGGGTCCAGGCCGGCAAAGGGTTCATCCAGCAGCAGGATGGCCGGTTCATGAAGCAGGCAGGCGGCCAGGCCGACCCGCTGACGAAATCCATGCGACAGGTTGCTGATGAGCTGGCCGCTAACATCGGCCAGGCCGCCGCGCTCGATGGTTTCGCGCAGGCGCGCGGCGAGCTGTTTGCCGCGCAGACCGTGGAGCTGGCCGCGCCACTTCAGATATTCCGTGACGCGCAACTCGGGGCAGAGCGGGTTGGATTCCGGCAGATAGCCGGTCTGACGCCGCGCTTCCAGAGAGCGGGTGGCCATGTTGCAGCCGCCCACGCGGACCCGCCCGGAGGTGGCGGTCAGCACTCCGGCCAGAATCCGCAGCAGGGTGGTCTTGCCGGAGCCGTTGGGGCCGAGCAGGGCGACCACCTCACCGCGACGGATTTGAAACGACACCCCCCGCAGGGCTTCGCAGCGGGCGAAACTTCGCGTTACTTGGTCAAGGTCCAGGAGAATGTCGGTTCCGGGCATGGTTGCAATTCCACCGCGCTACCCTAGCCGCCTTCCCCCGGTGAATCAATCTTTTCCAAGTGCGGTTGGTGATCCGTCGGCTTGCTGCCCCCGTGCGTCGGCAGGGCGAGCACGGCAGCAGGATTGAGATGGGAGGCTACTTCGGTTGGATGATGAGATGGATTCCACGCGCCACCGCACCGAGCAGATACAGGATTCCGATGGCACGTATTTTATTGGCGGTGCATTTGTACCGGAGCCAATGTTCGAACGAGGGGCTGGAATAGATCCACCAAAACGAACGCCACAGCAAAAAGGCGCGCACGCGTTCAGGGAACAGGATGATCAGAATCGCGCCGATTAACCCGATGCAGCCAAGAATGTAGCCGACGGCATTCATGGCCTATTGGGCGCCGCGGGCAACATCCAGATTAAAGGAGGACGGCGCCGATGTCGGAGGAGCCCACCAAACGCTGATAGCGCGACAGCCAGCCTTTTTTGACGCGGGGCTGGAAGGGCTTGAGGCGGGCGCGCCGTTCTTTGAGTTCCTTTTGGGAGACGAGCAGCTTGATGGAATAGTCCGGGATGTTGATGGCAATTTTGTCGCCGTTGCGCACGAGAGCGATGGCGCCGCCATCGGCGGCTTCGGGGGAGACGTGTCCGATGGCCGCGCCGCGGGTGGCGCCGCTGAAACGTCCGTCGGTGATCAGGGCAACGTGCCGATCGAGTCCCATGCCGGCGAGGGCGGAGGTGGGCGAGAGCATTTCGCGCATTCCGGGGCCGCCGCGGGGGCCTTCGTAGCGAATGATGACGGCATCGCCTTTGCGTATTTTCTTGCCGTAGATGGCGGCGATGGCCTCTTCCTCGCTGTCGAAGACGCGGGCCTTGCAGGTGGCGACGAGCATTTCCGGGGCCACGGCCGAGCGTTTGACCACCGCGCCTCGCGGGGCGAGGTTGCCGAACAGAACCGCGAGGCCGCCGGTCGGGCTGAAGGGGTTCTTGATGGGGCGCAGCACCTTGGGATTGCGGTTGACAGCGCTGGCGATATTTTTGGCGACGCTGCGTCCGGTGACGGTTGGCAGGGTGGTGTCGAGCAGATCGGCTTTGGCCAGTTCTTTCATGACGGCGGGGATGCCACCGGCGAGGTGCAGGTCTTCGATCAGGTCGGGTCCGGCCGGGCTGAGCTGGCAGAGGTTGGGGGTGGCGGAGCTGATTTCGTTGACGAGGGTGAGGGGGAGGGGGACGCCGGCTTCGTGGGCGATGGCGCAGAGGTGCAGGAGGCTGTTGGTGGAGCATCCCAGAGCCATGTCCACGCGCAGGGCGTTGCGGAAAGCGGCCGGGGTCAGGATGTCCAGTGGACGGATGTTGCGCTTGAGGAGCTTCATGATTTGCATGCCGGCTTCTTTGGCCAGGCGGGTGCGGGCGGCCGCGATGGCCGGGATGGTGCCATTGCCGGGCAGGGCCATGCCGATAGCCTCGCACAGGCAGTTCATGGAGTTGGCGGTGAACATGCCCGAGCAAGAGCCGCAGCCGGGGCAGGCGGTTTCCTCGTAGTCGCGCAACTCACGTTCGTTGATGGTGCCGGCCTTGCAGGCGCCGACCGCCTCGAAAACGTTGGAAAGGCTGAGGTGGCGTCCGTCGTGGTCGCCGCCCAGCATGGGTCCGCCGCTGATGATGATGGCAGGAATATTGAGGCGGGCGGCGGCCATCAACATGCCGGGGACGATTTTATCGCAGTTGGGGATGAGCACCAGAGCATCGAAGCCATGGGCCATGGCCTGGGTTTCGATGGAGTCGGCAATCAGTTCTCGCGAGGGCAGGGAGTAGCACATGCCGGGGTGGGCCATGGCGATGCCGTCGCAGACCCCGATGGCGGGCACCAGCAGCGGGGTGCCGCCGGCGATGCGCACGCCAGCCTTGGCGGCCTCGGCGATTTTGTCCAGGTGGATATGGCCGGGAATGATTTCATTGAAGGACGAGACCACGCCGATCATGGGGCGCTTCATTTCCTCGGCGGTCAGACCGAGGGCATAGAGCAGCGAGCGGTGCGGGGCGCGTTCGGGCCCTTTCAGGATCATGTCGCTTGGGCGTTGATTGGTGGCCATGGCAGCATCCTTTCACTTGGAAAAACAGACGCGGGCATCGTCGGCCAATCCCTTTGGAATTTCAAGCGGGAATTCGAAAAACCGCGCATGATGATGACGGAGCGGGGCGTTGGTCCGACGGCAAAATAGCGCGGGGTGGGCGATGTGCCCAGTTGATTGAGATTGAGGTCGAGGTCGGGATCATTCATTCTTTTGACCGTCTGTTTTCGAGTCGAGAGCCGATGGTTGGCTGTTTACTCACCGTTTAGCCTGGATTATTCATCAACATGGATGAAAGTATGGTTATTTGCTGCCAGGCAGCATGATGCGGAAAAAATCATGAACAATTCAGTTTTCATCCATGTTGACCCAAGGCGCGACGATTCCAGCCCGTCTGCTTTGTTCTGCGGGGTTTGCTGTATGTCCATACAGCTTCACCCCGCACGCCTCGCATCCGGGCCGGACTTGTCGCGTGCATAATCCAGGTTAGGAGCGAGAATGATCATTGGCAAAGCGCTTTGGAAACCATTGGTGCAAAAGATGGTTGCCGGTCAAGCCCGCCGCTTCAGGATGCTCAGGCAACGGCCCCAGTGGCCCGGGCGGCTGACGGCACCAGGGCTGTATCTCCACGTGCCTTTCTGTAAAAACCTGTGTCCATATTGCCCCTACAATCGTGTTCCGTATGATGAGGAACTCTTTGCCGTTTATGAACGCGCCGTTAAACAAGAAATCGATTTGTATGCATCATATCTCGAGGGGCAGACCTTTGGTTCGCTCTACATCGGGGGAGGCACTCCGACGGTAAACTGGCGCGGACTGGTTTCGATTTTGGATCATCTGCAGCGTCGCATTCCGAAGATGGGGAATATCTGCGTCGAGCTGCATCCGGCCAACATGGATGACGATTGTCTGTCGGCCCTCAAAGAGATGGGCGTGACCATGCTCTCCATCGGGGTGGAGTCCACTACGGATGCGACGCTGGAACGGATCCAAAGAAGTCACGACAGTCGCACCGCGCTCCAGGCCGTCACGCGGGCAATGGGCATGGGGTTCGACTCCGTCAACGTTGACTTGATGTTTGCCCTGCCTGGCCAGAGTTTGCCGGAATGGGAGCGCGATGTCGCCACGGTTGTGGGGCTCGGGATTGACCAACTGAGCACCTATCCGATGTTTTCCTTCCCGTATTCTGACTTGGGCCAGACCCATGGCATTCGACAGGTGAAACGCCCTCCCCATCGAAGGGTCAAGGCCATGTTGGACTTCACCGACGACCACTGCACGCGCCATGGGCTGAGCCGCTGTGCAGTTTGGAGCTGGCTCAAGCCGGGCAAGGGGAAGTTCAGTTCGATCACCCGGCATCACTATGTTGGTTTCGGTCCGAGCGCCGCCACCATGACCGGCAGCGATTTCTACGTCAATTCGTTCGATGTGAGCGCTTATGCGAGCCGGCTGCCAGCCGCCCGTCCCGTTGCGGTATCCATGCCGGTTTATCCGCGTCTGGCCATGGCTTATTGGCTTTACTGGCGAATGTACGAGTTGCAGTTGTCCCATGCGGACTTCCGTTCGGTATTTGGCCCGACCGCGTCATTGGATGCGGAGTTCGGGTCGGTGTTACGCCCCTTGGTTTGGATGGGTCTGTTGGCGCGCACCCCTGACGGCTATCGCGTGACCACCTCGGGAGCCTACTGGATTCACCGGCTGCAAAATGAGTACAGTCTCAGCTATATCAACCATCTGTGGGGGACCTGTCGAAAGGAGCCATGGCCCGAAGAAGTCATCCTTTGATCCGATATACCGGCTATGCCCGGTTTGCGGTGGAGACCTTTATCTTGCGGCGGAAAAGGCCCTATCTGTTCATTCTGGTCATCAATGATCAGTGCAATTTGAACTGCTTCTATTGTGCCAGCAAGAACACGGGACAATACAATTTGCGGGATCCTGCCGTTCGCGCGGCCCTCTCGGCCGCATTTGACCGGGGCCACCGGGCCCTGGTCATTACGGGTGGCGAGCCCATGCTGTGGCAAGATGGTCCGACGCGCATTCACGATGTGGTCGCTTACGCTTATTCGCTGGGGTTTCATGACATCGCGATTTTTACAAATGGGACGCACCCGCTAGACATTCCGGACGTCACCTGGATCGTCACCGTGGATGGCACCCGAGCGGCGCACAACGCCATTCGGGCGAACAGCTATGATCTCATTATGAGTCACGTTCGCCATGCGCAGGCCAAAGTGCTTGCCGCCATCACGCTTTCGAAGGCGAATGCGGACACATTGGAGGCGGCGGTGGAGGAGATTGCGGGGTTGCGCCTATTCCATGGGATCACGTTCAATTTGCTCACCCACAACCCCGCTGTGGTTGCGCAACATGGTTTTCTGGGAGAGGAGCGCGCGCGCCTATTGGATCGCGTCTGGGCGTTGAAGCAGCAGGGGTATCCGATCGTGTTGTCCAAAGCCGCCTACCGCGCCATGAAAAACAACGATTGGCAACGACCCGTGCAGCAGATTGAATTACTGGCGGGAAATCGGGTGTTCACCTGTTGTCGGGATGTGGACAATCCAGATGTTTGTCGTCATTGTGGCTACAGTAGCTGTGTGGAAATTTCGCAGGCTCTTCGTGGCAAACCGAGCGCCATATTCGAGTTGCTCAAAGCGACATGAAATCCGTGGATTTGCGTCATTCTAACGGGTTACAGTAGAGAGCAATCGAGTCGAGAGATTTTGGAGTTGGCATGATTGTACGAGTCAAGATTTGTTGCATTGCCTCGGTGGAGGAGGCCCGTCTGGCGGTTCGCGCCGTTTGGCGTAAATTTGTGTAGTGGCGTGCGCACAAATGGACGGTTGGATCCGCACAAATTAAGCAACTTCGTGACCGCTGTTGCCGCATCGCCTTGTTGATCGGGAAAAAAGATCAAAGGGGTAAGAAAAAATTGCCCGGGAAATTTTCGCAAGCGGCAGTATTACGATTGTGCACAATCGTAATACTCAAATGGCGTGAAAAAGGGGAGGTTCTGAACCGCAAATGCACGAATGTTGCCGAAAATCGCCGAAAAACGTTAAAATCGGCCCAAAACAGGCCAGAAACGGGCCAAAAACGACAAAAAAGCGTGAAATTTCGCGTTGAGCCGGTTTTCTGTAGCCGGTCTCGTTGAGGCCGGGTTCCAAAGGCGCGAACGCCTCGCCATGGCGTCCGCAACACTTCGTAGCCGTGGCGAAAAAAAAGGATCAGACAGATCAGTCAGATCAGTCGGATCAGACAAATCATTTTTTGGTATGCCCCGTATCAGGGGGCAAAAAAACGCAAAAAAGAGACGTTTTGGGGCGCTGACGCGCCATGGCGACGGTGGGGAACAACCGGCAACTGCCGGATCGCGCGGGAAATGGCGAACCGTGGGAACTTTTGGGTTAGTAGAGGAGGAGGTCGGCCCACTGGCGTCCGCGGGTTGAGAAGGCCCACTGGTTGCCGTTGCGGGTGAAGAAGCCGCGTCCGTTGCGTCCGAGGACGTCGGTGTTGACGCGCAGGACGGTTTGGCGATTGTTGCCCAGCTGCTGGATTTCGGCGGGGGTGGCGTTGCGTCCGGCGAGGGGCACGCCCGACTCGGACACCGCCAGCCACATGGGGCCGCCATCGTGTGGGGGCCCTTTCCAGAGGGCGGGATAGCGGCGAAAGTAGTCGGGGGTGCGTCCGCGGAGGGCAACTTCGGCGGCGGGGGGGACGGAGGCGAGGTAGGTGGCCATGGTCAGGCCGGGGTCGCGGACACGCGCGGCGTAGAAGTCGAGCGGGTCGAGTCCGAACAGATTGCCGCCATTGTAGTTGCCGAAGGGGTTGCGGGTTTTTTGTTCGCGGGCGCGGGCGTCGTAGTGGGCGTGCAACATAGCGCCGATTTCCCAATGCAGGTGGGCGCGCGCCAAGGGAATGGGCGGTTGGGTGTTGCTGGTGTTGCCGATGACACCCAAGGGTTCGCCGGCCTCGACTTCGCGTCCGGGGCGGATGCCCAGGCGGATGCTGGCGAGATGGGCGTAGAGGGTATAGACCACGGCGGGCTCGTGGGTGCCGTCGCGCCGGGTGACCCGGCCGAGGGAGGGGTCGGGGTGTTCGATGACGACATATTTTCCGTAGCTGGATGCGCCCGCGCTGTTGTTGACAAAGGCGACGCGGCCTGGGGCCACGGCGAAGACGGGATCGAGCGCGGCTCCCCGGCGGTCGCGTTCCATGGTGGCGATGTCCACGCCTTCGTGGAAGGAGGCGGCGAGCTGGTTGCCGCGCTGGACGGTTCGCGTGCTGCCGAATTTGGCGGAATCAATGCGTCCTGAGCCGGTGGGCTGGAGGACGCCGGGGGTGTCGGGGTTGAGCAGGTTGGTCTGGGGGGTGGGCGGCACCATGGCCTGCCAGACCGGGGGGGGGCCGTTGGTGGCCGCCTGAACCGGAGCTTCCGGCAGGGGGGTGGGGGCGGGCGTCTCGCGTTCTGGGCGCAGAGCCAGCCAGCGGAAGAGAAAGAAATCCACCACCAGCAGCGGCAGAATCCACGCCAGATGTCGCCAAGGCGACTTTCGAATTCGATGCGACATGGTCGCTCAGCCAACGAGGCGCGCCGGCCTAGACCGACATGATGTCGGCGCTTTTGGCGGCGACGAGGTCGTCAATCTTTTTGATGAAGCCGTCGGTGGTTTTCTGCATGCCTTCGAGGGTCCGGTGGAGTTCGTCCTCGCCGATCTCTTTTTTCTTTTCGAGTTCGCGGAGGGCATCGTTGGCGTCGCGGCGCACGGCGCGGATGGACACGCGGGCTTCTTCGCCGAGGCGGTTGGCGATTTTGGCGAGTTCTTTGCGGCGTTCTTCACTCAGTTCGGGGATGGGCAGCCGGATGATTTTGCCGTCGTTGAGGGGGGTGACCCCGATATTGGCGGCCAGGATGGCTTTTTCGATGGCCGACAAAAACGAAGGGTCAAACGGCTTCACCACGATCATGCGCGGCTCCGGCGTGCTGAGCAGGGCCATCTGGTTCAGGCGGGTTTGCGAGCCGTAATAGTCCACCGTGACCTGATCCACGAGAGCGGTCGAAGCCTTGCCCGTGCGCAGGCCCGAGAGACCCTGTTGAAGGTGCTCGAGCGTCTTTTCCATTTTGTCCTCGCTCTCCAGCAGGACGTCATCAAGCGATAGAGTCATTGGTTGTCCTTTCGGGTTTAGGCGGTGACCAGCGTGCCGGCGGCTTCGCCGCGTATCACCCGCATCAGTTCACCTTCTTTGAAGAAATCGAACACGAGTATAGGGATTTGATTGTCCATGCAAAGCGAAAAGGCGGTGGCGTCCATGACCTTCAGGCGGCGGGCGAGGGCCTCGGCATAGGTCAGGCGGTCGAACTTGACGGCCTCGGGATGGGTGACGGGGTCGGCGTCATAGATGCCGTCCACCTTGGTGGCCTTGAGGAGGACATCAGCGCCGATTTCGGCGGCGCGCAAAGCGGCGGCGCTGTCGGTAGTGAAGAACGGGCTGCCGGTGCCGCCGCCAATGAGCACCACGGCGCCCTCTTCGAGGAAATCAATGGCGCGGCGGAAAGTGAAAAGCTCGCAGAAGGCGGGCATGGCACTGGCGCTCAGGGTGACGGCCGGCAGCCCGGTGGCTTCCAGCGCGGCTTGCAGGGCCAAGCTGTTGATCATGGTGGCAAACATGCCCATGTTGTCGCCGTGAGCGCGTCCGAAGCCGCGCTCCTGGCCTTTGAGGCCGCGGAAGATGTTGCCGCCGCCAATGACCACGGCCACCTGCACTCCCAGTTCGCGCACCTCCATAATTTGGGCGGCCATGCGCGCGAGGATGTCATCGGAGAGGCAATTGCCGGTTTGAGGATCGCGGAGGACTTCCCCGCTGAGTTTGAGCAGAATGCGGCGATATTTGGGGGTCATGGCGGATCCTTTCGGGTTTCAAGGGTATGGGTTGGCACACTGCAAGTCGGCGGGCGGCCCTCCGATGTGCCGAGGGCATAGGCGCCGCCGGAGGGACAGGCCGGCACTTTGGTCAGATAGTCCGGCACCAAGGCCTCAAGGCTGGGCGGAAAATGCCCCTGGTCTTCGGCATATTGCCGACTGGCGGCATGAATGACTTCCAGGGTCATGCCGCAGGTGGCGGCGTGTTCGCGGGTACGATTCTGCAGATAGGCCGGCACACCGATGGCCACAATCAGCAACACCAGCGCCACCAGAATGGTGAGTTCAACGAAGGTCATTCCGCGGCGGCTCATGTCATCAGCTCCTGCAGGCGCGCGCGAATGTCGTCGGGGATGGGCATGGCTTTTTCGTTGTTGAAGTCATAGTGAACCACCACCGCCAGCCCGCGCGCGCCGAGACGGCTGTTTTGCCAGGCCTCCTGACAAACGGTAAAGGAGCTGTCGCCGATTTTGTCCACCACGCTGCGGATTTCGATGTCGGCGCCCAGCGCCATGGGGGCCACAAAATCCACCTCGATGCGGGCCATGATCAGGTTCCAGGTTTCGAGGTTCATGTCGGGATTGAACAGGCGGAAGAAGGGCTCGCGGGCCAGCTCAAACCACATGGGCAAACAGGTGTTATTAATGTGGCGCAAGCCGTCCACATCGCCAAAACGGGGCGTTATTGTCTTGGTCAGCATGTCAAATTATACCTGTCCGCGAAAGAACCCTATTAAACGGAGTGCGTATGTTGGAGTAAAGGCGAAAGCAGCAGCGCGGCAGAACCGCGAATGCGCACGAATGTTGACGGAAACGCGTCAAAAACGCGTAAAAATACGTTAAAATAGGCCAAAAACGCGCAAAAATGGGCGAAAATGGGGTCAAAACGGGCGGGATCGCGGTTTCGCCGTGCAGACTACAGACATTAGCCGTGAGACTATAGACTTTGCGTATTCGGACAGGACTTGTCGCGGGTGATATCCGGGCTATTCAGGGGTGGGGGGCTTTGGGGGCTGCGGGTGAGGGTCCGTTTCATGATTTCCCAAGCCACGCCCAGGATTAGCAAGGTCAGGGCCAGGCCCATGGTGATCATGAAGGGTTTGGCTTCTGCGGGGTTGTGCAAGGGGTTGTGTTTCGAGCACAACAGGGTTGTGGTGGACAGAAGAATGGCCACGCTGGCGGCGGTGATGAATCGGTTCCACTCGCGCCAGATGACGCCGAACAGAAGGGTGCCCAGGATGGGCGCCAACAGGACCCCCCACAGATTGGCGATCGTATAAGGAATGAGCGCAAGCCAGACGTTGAGGTACAATGGCCAGGAGGCCAGGTCGTTGTAGAAGAGTCCAGAGAAGACGATGACTCCTCCGCCGGCCAAACCCAGATAAAATGCAAGGATGCCGCCAACTGTGCTTTTGGCTGTGTCGCGGAATAGAGAAAGGGGGAAATCTTTCATGGTGCGTGGCAGGCGGGTATTTGGTGAAAAGCCCAGTCAACACGGATGAGAGGTGTGAGTCAAGGTTTGCCGAAGAGCAGGGAAAAAGGGGAATTGCGGGATTTTTGGGCAGAAGTTTTGAACCGCGAGAATGAACGCGAATGGGCACGAATGTTGCCCAAAATAAGCCAAAAACGCGCAAAAACACGTTGAAATAGGCCTAAAACGGGCAAAACCGACCGAAAACAGGCGTTTTGGGGCCAATTTAGGAGAGTGTTTGCCAATTTACGAAGGCAGGAGCCTGTCCGTCCCGCACATGCGGGACGGGACACACGCCGAGTCCTATTTTTTTGCCGAGCTGGGGCTCAGCGTTCCCAGGGGGGGTGCAGACGGGGCGCCCAACCGGCGACTGCCGAACTGGGTGGGGTTGTGTTTTGGCAGGGGAGGGGGGATAATGGGGGTATGAACTGGAAGCGGATGGTTTTGATCGGGCTGGGGATGATGGCGGGGGTGAGGGCGGAGGCGGATATGACGTTGACGGCAACATTTGCGGGCGGGTGTTTTTGGTGCATTGAGGAGGTGTTCCGCCAGGTGCCGGGGGTGGTGATGGTGGAGTCGGGCTACATCGGTGGTACGGTGGAGAATCCCACGTACCGGCAGGTCTGCCGGGGGAAAACCGGCCACGCCGAAGCGGTGGAGGTGCGATACGACCCTTATGTGGTGTCGTATGAGAAGTTGCTGGAGGTGTTTTTCGCGGCGCACGACCCCACGCAGTTGAACCGGCAAGGGGCGGACGTCGGCACGCAGTATCGGTCGGCGATTTTTACGCACAGCGGCGAGCAAATGGAGGCGGCCAAGGCGGCGATTGCGGCGCTGGACGCTTCGGGGACGTTGCCGGGCCCGGTGGTGACGGAGGTGGCGCCGGCCACGAAGTTTTATGTGGCGGAGAGGGAGCATCAGTTCTACTACCGCCGCAATCCGGACGCGCCCTACTGCCGGATGGTGATCCGGCCGAAGCTCGAGAAGCTCCAGCCTGAATAATTCACCCATATGTCCATACAGCTTCACCCCGCCTGCCTTGCATCCCGGCCGGACTTGTCGCGTGAATAATCCAAGCTAGGGGGGAACTGTCGGTTTTGCTGTCGGATTTACCGTTGGATTTGCTTGCGGATTTTTTGAGATTTTGATAAGTCTCCGAGACGGTGAACGAGCGATGGCAGTTTGGAAGGGGGCGGGCATGAAGTCCTTTATTTTGGCGGCGCTGATTTTGACGGTGGGGGTTGGGGCCAGCGCGGCTACATTTGGCGACTTCGAATACTCATCAGATGGCACGAGTATTACTATTATGGATTATCAAGGTGCGGGCGGCGAGGTGACGATACCGGATACTATTGAGGGCCTGCCGGTCACGAGCATCGGACAAGAGGCGTTCGAGGAGTGCTCCGATCTGACCAGTGTGGTGATCCCTGACAGTATCACAAGCATCGGTGAGTCGGCGTTCTGGTGGTGTTGGAA
>JAAZFE010000018.1 GCA_012511885.1 Lentisphaerota bacterium
AAAACCACCGCTTAGGCTTGCCAGACAGCCCAAATCCTGCCACTTTGACCCCGAGTAGCAACCCAAGGCGAGGAAACGCTAGAACAAAACCCTGGTGTTGCAATAGCTACTGGCTAACAAGGGCGGATTTTTTGGCAGTTTTGGGGAATTTTGGTGATTTTTGGGCGGTTTTGGGTGATTTTGAGGGTGAAGACGCGTTGGTTGATTGGGTTGAAAGCGGGGTTGAAAGTGGAGGTTGGATTCTGGGGCGGAATTATCTATTCTGGATTATTCATCAACATGGATGAAAGTATTGTCATTTGCTGTAGGGCAGCGTGATGCGGAAGTCATCATGAGAAATTCAGTTTTCATCCATGTTGACCCAGGGCGCGACGATTCCAGTCCATACTGCTTTGTTCTGCGGGGTTCGCAGTATGTCCAACCAGCTTCACCCCGCCCGCCTGGCATCTGAACGGGACTTGTCGCGTGCATAATTCAGGCTATAGTGGGTGGGATTGCAAATTTTTGTTGGTGAGGAAGACATGAGCAGAAGCATGGTGGCAGGTTTGCTGATTTTGGCGGCGTTTGTGGTGGTGTTGATCATGACGTCGGGATCGGTGACGATTCAGTTGTTCGCGTGGAAGATGACTTGGAAGACATCGTATGTGCTGCTGGGGGCGGCGGGGATCGGGGTGGTGGCAGGAGCTTTGTTGCGCAGATGAGCCGTTTGGAAGAATTGTTGGCGCGCGGGGTGCGGATTCCCGCGCCGGGATCGGTGGAGATCGGCGAGGAGGTGGTGGCCGAGCGGATCGCACCGGGGGCGGTGATTCACGCGGGATGCCGGATTTTCGGGGCATCGTCGAGTATCGGGCCGGGGTGCGTGCTGGGGCGCGAGGCGCCGGCGACGGTGGAGGACTGCCAGTTGGGCGAGGGGGTGGCGCTGAAGGGCGGTTATTTTTCGGGCGCGGTGTTTTTGGACGGGGCGGGGGTGGGCAGCGGGGGACATATCCGGCCGGGCACCATTCTGGAGGAGGGGGCGGAGGTGGCGCACTCGGTGGGGCTGAAGCAGACGATCTTTTTCCCGTTTGTGGTGGGGGGAAGTCTGATCAATTTTTGCGACGCGCTGATGGCGGGGGGGCGTAGCCGGCGGGAGCACAGCGAGATCGGGTCGTCGTTTGTGCATTTTAATTTCACGCCGCAGGGGGACAAGGCGACGGCGTCGCTGATCGGGGATGTGCCGCGGGGGGTGATGCTGGATCAAGCACCGATTTTTCTGGGCGGTCAGGGGGGGATTGTGGGGCCGGTTCGGGTGGAATATGGCACGGTGCAGCCGGCGGGACTGATTTTGCGCAAGGATGTGGTGGCGGAGGGCAAACTGGTGGTGCCACGTTCGCCGCATCCGGATATTCGGACGTATGGGGCGGGGTATCGGTCGGTTTCGCGAATTCTGCGCAATTGCGCGGTGTATTTGGGGAATATTGCGGCGTTGCAGGTGTGGTATGAGCTGGCGCGCGGGCCGATCATGACGCGGACGGCGCATGGGGCGGCGTGCTGGGAGGGGGCCAGGACGCAACTGGCGGTTGTGCGGGCGGAGCGGCTGAAGCAGATGCAGCGGGTGGTGGATCAGGTGCTGGCCGAGGGGCAGGTGGGGGTGCCGGAGGCGCTGCAGGCGGAGCGCGATGCGCTGGCCAAGAGCTGGCCGGCCACGCGGGAGCGTCTGGTGGCGGCGGGCGATGCGGCCTGCGCCGAGAAGGATGTCTTTCTTGCGGCCTGGAACGGGGCCAAGGAGGAGGGGTATCTGGAGCGGATCAGGGGGCTGACGCCGGAGGCGAAGGCGGCCGGCACGGCCTGGTTGCAGAAGATTGTGAATGACGCCGGTTTGCCGGTGTAGCAAGCGCGAGGAGCAGGCAAGATGAGCGAACTGGAGTTGTTTGGCACGGACGGCATTCGCGGGGTCGCGAACCGGGACCCGATGATGGTGGAAGTGGCGGTGGCCTTGGGGCGGGCGGTGGCCTATATGCTGAAGGAGCGCAAGGGGGGGAAGCGTCCGCGCGCGGTGATCGGGAAGGATCCCAGACTGAGCGGCTATATGCTCGAGAACGCGCTGGTGGCGGGGCTGTGCTCGATGGGGGGCGACGCGCTGCTGGTGGGCACGCTGCCGACGCCGGGGATTGCGGTGCTGACGATTGACCAGAAGGCGGACGCGGGCTTTGTGATTTCGGCGTCGCACAATCCTTATACGGACAACGGGATCAAGCTGTTTTCGAATGACGGATTCAAGCTGCCGGACGTGGAAGAGACGAAGATCAACGAGCTAATGGTCAACGGCAACTTGACGGAGCTGCTGCCGACGGCGGGGGGCATTGGCAAATCGTTCCGGGTGGAGGACGCTCTCGAGCGTTATATCGCGTTTTGCGTGAAGTCGTTTCCGCAGGATTTGGATTTGAAGGGGATGCGGCTGGTGCTGGATTGCAGCCACGGGGCGACCTATCGAGCGGCGCCGACGGTGTTCAAGCAGTTGGGGGCGCATGTGACCACGCTGCACGATACGCCCAACGGGCTGAACATCAACGCGCGTTGCGGATCGCAGCACACGGAAGCGCTGCGCGAGCAGGTGCTGGCGGAGCGCGCGGATGTGGGGCTGGCGTTTGACGGCGACGGGGACCGGTTGATCGTGGTGGACGAGAACGGGGTCGAGCTGACGGGCGACCATGTGCTGGCCATTTGCGCCAAGGACATGAAGTCGCGCGGCGAGCTGAAGAACAATTTGGCGGTGAGCACGGTGATGAGCAATTTCGGCCTGCACAAGACCATGCGCGAGCTGGATATTGATTTGGCGGTGAGCACGGTGGGGGACCGCTATGTGCTCGAACTGATGAAGGAACGGGGCGGGGTGATCGGGTCGGAGCCTTCCGGGCACATGATTTTCTCGGACATCCATACGACGGGCGATGGGATTGTGTCGGCGTTGCAACTGCTGGCGGTGATGCGGCGGGCGAACCGGGAGATCTCGGAGCTGGCGTCGGTGCTGACGCTTTTGCCGCAGCGGCTGGTGAATGTGGATGTGAGCCGACGCCCGCCGCTTGAAGAGCTGGCCGGGGTTGCGGCGGCGATCGCGGCGGCAGAAGCCGAGCTGGGCGGGAACGGGCGGGTGCTGGTGCGCTATTCCGGCACGCAAAACATGTGCCGGGTGATGGTGGAGGGTCCCACCGAGGAAATGACGCAGCGTTTGTGCGACGCCATTGCCGCGGCCGTGAAAGAAGAAATTGGCTGAAAAGACTTTTCAATTGGGCGGGGGTAGCGGAAACTGACCCGGTTGTTTTCAGGTACATTCTGAATTTTTGACGAGAGAAAAGAGGCAACACATGCAAACAAGAAAATTGATGATGCTGGTTCTGGCCGGGCTTTGGGTGGCGGGCAGCGCGCTGGCGGCCATGAACCTTGCCACGGTGGATCTGGACCGGGTGTTCAACGCGCACCCCAAGACCAAGGCGGCCGAGGCCGAACTGAAGCAGGCGGAGGATGCCGTGGAGGCGGAGTTGGAGAAGGTGATGGCCGACTTGCAAGCGCTGGACGCCGAGGTGGCCAAGTTGCGCGAGGCGGCGCGCAATCCGATGCTGACCGAAGAGGCGCGGATTCTCAAGCGCGCCGAGGCCGACGACAAGCTGACTGAGCTGCAGGAGGCCCAGTTGCGCGCGCGGCGCACGCAGGAAACCAAGCTCAAGAGGCTGCGCGAGCAACTGCTGGCCAAACGGCAGGATATTGTGGATGAGCTGATGAAGGAAGCGGCGGCGTTCGCCAAGGAAGCGGGCTATGACCTGCTGCTGGACCGCTCGGGCATGACCATGAACATGGTGCCGCTGGCGGTTTATTCGGCGGAAGAGCTGGACGTGACCGACGAGCTGATTGAACGCTTGAAGCCCTAACCCGGATCATTCATCCAGGCTCAAGGAGACGACATCATGGCAACTTGGACAACGGGCGAGCTGGCCGCGAAGCTGAGCGCCGAGCTGGAGGGGGACGGCGCGCTCGTGGTCCGGGGTGTGGCCAATTTGAGCGCGGCGCGCGAAGGGCACATCACCTTCGCGGGGAGCAAAAAATATATGGCGGCGGTGGCCGATTGCGCGGCGACGGCGGTGATTGTGCCGCGGGACGCCAAGATCGAATCGGCTAAGGCGGCGCTGCTGCTGGTGGCGGATCCGGACGCGGCTTTCGCGGAGGTCTGCGCGCTGTTTGCGCCGGAGCCGGTTGTGACGCCGCGGGGGGTGCATCCGCTGGCCTGGGTGTCGCCGGAGGCCACCCTGGGCGAGGATGTGGCGGTGGGGGCGTTCGCGGTGGTGGAGGCGGGGGCGGTGATTGGCGCGGGCACTACGCTGTATCCGCAAACCTATGTGGGGCATGAAACGAAAATCGGCCGCGACTGCCTGCTCTATCCGCTGGCCAGCGTGCGCGAGCGCTGCGTGCTGGGCGACCGGGTGATTCTGCACAACGGCGCGGTGATCGGCAGCGACGGGTTCGGCTATACGGTGGATGCCAAGGGGGTGCGCACCAAGATTCCGCAGACCGGCATTGTGGTGCTCGAGGATGATGTGGAGATCGGCGCCAATGCCACGGTGGACCGCGCGCGCTTTGGCGAAACGCGCCTGGGCCGGGGCACCAAGGTGGACAACCTGGTGCAAATCGCGCACAACTGCGTGATTGGCGAGGATTCGGTGCTGTGCGCCCAGATGGGCATGGCCGGCACCACCACGCTGGGCAAGAGGGTGGTCTGCGCCGGGCAGGTGGGTCTGGCGGGACACCTGACCATTGGCGATGACGCGGTGATCGGCGCGCAGGCGGGCGTGCCGAAGAGTTTGCCGGGCGGTCAAATGTATCTGGGCGCGCCGGCGGTGCCCCGCCTCGAGTTTGGCAAGTCGCTGGCCCATGTGGCCAGCCTGCCCAAGGTGAAGGAAAAGATAAAGGAATTGGAATCGCGGGTGGCGAATCTGGAACACCACGCGCCACCCGTTGAATAGACGCGGAGGGGGCGGGGGCGGACCGGACGATGACGAGGACGTGAACTGATGACCTTGACGAAAGATTCTGAACAGCAGATCGAAAAACTGGCCGACCAGGCGCTGGGGAATGATCTGGACAATCTGGCGGGCGCGTTTTTTCGGCGTAGCGACTGGATTTCGTTCTGGGTGGTGTTTCTGGTTACGCTGGGGGTGTACTTTTTCACGCTGGCGCCCACGGTGACCTTGGAGGACTCGGGGGAACTGGCGGTGGCGTCGGACTATATCGGGGTTCCGCATCCGCCGGGGTATCCGATTTGGACGCTGATCACCTGGTTCTTCCAGTTGGTGTTCCACTGGGTGAAATACAACGGGCACCCCAATCCGGCGTGGTCGGTGGGGCTGGCGTCGGCCGTGGCGGGGGCGGGGGCGTGCGGTCTGCTGGCGTTGCTGATCAGCCGTTCGGGGGCGGATCTGTTGCGCAGCGTGCCGATGCTGAAGGATCGGATCAGTTTCCGCGCGGAGAACCTGGGCTGCCTGGTGGCGGGCATATCGGGCGGGCTGCTGCTGGCGTTCAGCCCGGTGTTGTGGTCGCAGAGCGTGATTGTGGAAGTGTACAGCCTCAACGCCTTTTTCCAGATGGCGGTGCTGCTGCTGATCTATATGTGGATGTGCCGGCCCAAGAACGATCTTTTGCTCTTCATCGCGTCGTTTTTGTTCGGGCTGGGGTTGACCAATCACCAGACGCTGCTGTTTCTGGGCTTGGCGCTGGCGCTGGCCGTCATGCTGCGCGAGGTGGTGTTGTTCCGCGATTTCGCGCTGGCGGCCATGCCGATCGGGGTGGCGTTCGCGCTGGCGGCCAAGGGGATTCAGTTGTTCGCGCCGTGGGAGCTGTTCATGGGTTTTGGCGGAGTGGACGCCTCGCTTTGGAAGTGGTCCAAAGGCCCGGACAGCCCGGCATTCTGGATTTACAACTACGTTTTTCTGGCGGCTCCGGTGGCGCTGGCGATTGGCGGCGCGACCAAGGGCCGGTCGTTCTGGCAACGCGTGGTCTGGGGGTTTCTGGGGGTGGGCGCCATCTATGTGCTGATGGTGGCCGGGTTCCAGCATTTCGCGTCCGAGGGTGCCAAAGCGGCCCAGGGATTCACGCCCTGGCTGTGGAACGCGGTGGTGCCGTCGGCGGCGGAGCGGAGCGCGTCGGAGTTTTCGCGCTGGCTGTGGTCGGCGTCCGGTCCGGGCAATCACGGGGTTCTTCTTTTGCGGTTGCTGCTGGTGATTCCGTTGCCGCTGGCGCTGTTGGCGCTGCCGCACGCGCGGACGGTCAGCGCCTCGATCCTGCTCGCGGAGCTGGGGGTGGCGTTCTACATGTATTTGCCGATCGCCTCGGAGCAGAACCCGCCGATGAACTGGGGCTACGCGCGGACGTGGGAGGGCTTCATGCACGCGGTAACGCGCGGGCAGTATGAAGCGATTGAGCCCACGGATATTTTCAGCGAAAAGTTCATCCAGCAACTGGGGGCCTATCTGACGGACTTGCGCGAGCAGTTCTCGTTGCCGGTGGTGGTGCTGGGCTTTCTGCCGTTTTGCGCCTGGAGCATCCGGCTGGGGGGGCGGCGGCTGTCGGCGTTCAAACTGGCTCTGGGGCTGGTGCTGGGATCCACGCTGCTGGTGGTGTTCGAGACCCTGACGGGCTGGCTGTGGGTGGAGCGGATATACCGGTTGTGGATCGCGCCGATCCTGCTGCTGGCCGGGTGGGGGGTGCTGACCCTCGTGGCGCTTTATCTGAAGAAACAGATCAAGGATTTCTTCGAGTATGACCTGGGCACCAAGATCCTGATGGGGCTGACCCTGCTGGGCGTGCTGGCCGCTTTCCTGCTTGTGGATGTGATGAGTTTGCGCGCGCTGTTCAATTCGTTTGGCGTTGCTGACGCAAGCGCGGATGGCTATCTGTCCACGGCGGGCAGGCTGTTCTATTTCGGGCTGGTGTTCGGCCCGCCGGCGGGCATTGCCCTGGCCTGGGTGCTGAACACGGTCAGCCTGAACCTGGACTATGATCTGGGCATTTCGCAGCAGCGCTGGCTGATCACTTCGCTTGTCGGGTTTTTCTCGGTAAGCGTGGTGTTTCTGATTTTCCAGAATCCGACGCTCGACATTCAAAACCTGTTCATCGGGCGGGTGCAGTTCATTCAGAGCCACGCGTTTTACGCCCTTTGGCTGGGCTACGGCGTCTTGCTGGCGATGGCCTGGCTTGAAGAGATGTTCGGGGCCAGGACGCGGACCCCCATGATGGTGGTGGCGCTGCTGCTGCCGGGCATCCTGCTTTGGCAGAACGCGTTTGACGAGCGGCAAATCAAGATTGTGGGCGGCGCGGAGCAGAATGGGCATCATTACGGCTGGCAGTTCGGCAACTGGAGTCTCGAGGGCATCCAGGGCATCCGCGAGGACTTCGGCTATTGGTTCCCGCGCGAGAAGGATTTCGAGCGCGAGTGGGGGGCGTTGACCAACGCGCTGGGCATGTCCGAGCCGGACTATCCCCCGCCCATGACGCCCAACGCCATCTTCTACGGCGGCACGGACCCTGGGCGTTTCGTGCCGACCTATATGATTTATTCTGCCGAGGTGCGGCCCGACGTCTATCTGATCACGCAGAACGCGCTGGCCGACAACACCTTCATGAACATCACGCGGGATTTGTATGGCGACACCATTTATATTCCGTCAATGGAGGACAGCAACGAAGCCTTCCGGCGCTATGTGGACGACGTGAATGCCGGGCGCATCCAGGCCGGCGCGGACATCAAGGTGGAAGGCGGCAAGGTCAGCGTGCAGGGCGTGGGCGGGGTCATGACCATCAACGGCATCCTGGCGGAGTTGATTTTCAAGGAGAACAAGGACCGCCACGATTTCTACGTCGAAGAGAGCTATGTGATCCAGTGGATGTATCCCTATCTGACGCCCAACGGGATCATCCTGAAACTCAATCGTGAGCCGTTGGCCTCGCTGGATCCGGGGCTGGTCCAAAACGACCACAATTTCTGGGGCTGGTACACCGCGTGGCTGCTGGACCAATCCAAATTCCGCCGCGACATCTGCGCGCGCAAATCGTTTTCGAAACTGCGCAGCGCGATCGCAGGAATTTATGAGTACCGGCGGATGTATGATGAGGCCGAATATGCCTACAAGCAATCCATCGCGTTGTATCCGCTGTCGCCCGAGGCCATTTTCCGCCTGGCTCAAATGTATGTGAATCTGCAGCGTTTTGATGATGCGGCCGAGTTGATCGGCGCGTTTCACAAGCAGGACCCCAAAAACGAAAGCGCGCGGAAGTTTTTAGAACAGATCGAAAACAACCGGCGTCTGTTGTCGCGGCGCAAGGACATCGAGCGCAAGCAGCAGGAAACCGGCACGCTGTCCTCCGAGGAAGCCATGGAGCTTGCTCAGATCTTTCGCCTGTCCAACATGCAGAACAGCTACCGGAATTTGGCCATGCGGCTGGCCGGCGATCCGGAGCTGCCGACGCAGTATCTGATGTCTCTGGTCCAGATGTTCGCGCAGGACGGTTATGTCGGCGAGGTGGTGTACTGTCTCGAGCAATTGGTTCAGCGCGACCCCAACCAGTATTGGGTGTGGCTTGAACTGGCCGCCTTCCGGGCTGTTTTAGGCCAACAGGAAGAGGCGGTGCAGGCCGCGCGGCGAGCCATCGAGTTGGGCGGCAATGACGCGCGAGAAGCCATTCTCAGCGATCAGCGCTTCCAGCCCCTGGCGGGGAATGTTGAATTCAGGAGGCTCTTCCCGCGTCAAACGGGCAGGCCGGTCCAGCGCGGACCGCAGCCCTGGCAGGGCCAGTTGCCGGATCTGCCGGGGTTGGCGCGATAATACCCTTGGCCGACAAATCAGTTCAGTTCCGCGCTGAGCGCGGGCCAGGTTTCGGGCGGCACTTCCTCGGGACGGGTGGCAGGGGGCAGGCCGGCAGCGGCAAGCGCCGCGGACGGGTTATCAGTTAGATCGCGCAGGATGCGGGCAAGAGTTTTTCGCCGTTGGGAAAAGACATGGCGAAGAAGGTCGCGCAGGGCGGCTTCATCGGCTTCGCCGCCGAGGGGGCCGGGGCGCCGTTCGAGGCTCACGATGGCGGATTGGACGGCGGGCGGGGGCCAGAAGCAGGTGCGCGAGACAATTTTGACGGTCTGAATGGCGTAATGGCGCTGCATCAGGATGGTGAGCAGGCCGTAATCCCGGGTGGAGGGGGCGGCCACCAGGCGGTCGGCCACTTCGCGCTGGATGGTGACCACCATGCGCGCGGGGGGCTGGGGCAGTTCGGTCAGACGGACCATCAAACGGGCGGCGATGGCATAGGGCAGGTTGGCCACCAGTTTGACATCGGGGGCGTCGAGCAGGGCGGGCAGATCGCAATCGAGCGCGTCGGCTTCAATCAGGGTCAGTTTGGGGTGGGCGTCGAACCGCTGGCGCAACCAGGCGGCCAGGCGATGATCTTTTTCGATGGCGATGACCGCCGCGACTCGTTCCAGGAGCGCCCCGGTCAGCACGCCCAGGCCGGGCCCCACCTCCAGCACGCGATCGGCAACAGCCAGATCCGCGGCCTCCAGCAGAATGTTCAGAATGTTGCGGTCGATCAGAAAGTTTTGTCCGAGGACGCGCGAAGGATGGAAGTCCATCTCGGCGAGCAGCGCGCGGACTTGCGAGGGGCGGGTTAATTGGCGGGACGAGGACATGGACAGGGATGTTTCAGCTTTGAGATTCCGTTGGAGGGCGGGTTCTGATTTACTGCTGTAGAAGGTAGGACGAGCCATGAGAGATGCCGAGAACAAAATCCGGGAACGGGCCGCGCTGGCCGCGGAATGCGAGCGTTTGCGGGGTTTGGGGCGGAAGGTGGTGTTCACAAACGGCTGCTTTGACCTGCTGCACGCGGGGCACGCGGCCTATCTCGAGTTTGCCCGCAAACAAGGGGATGTGCTGGTTGTGGCGCTGAACACCGATGCCAGCGTTCAGCGCGCCAAGGGGCCGCAACGGCCGATTGTGGATGAGCGCCACCGCGCCCGGATGATGGCCGCGCTCGAATGCGTGGATTATGTAACCTGGTTTGACGAAGATGAACCACGCGACTTGATCGCGGAACTGCAGCCGGATGTGCTGGTGAAGGCCGAGGACTGGGCGCATTTTGTCAGCGGGCGCGATGTGGTCGAAGCCCGCGGCGGCAAGGTGGTTCTGGCCCCGATGGTGGAGGGGCTTTCGACGACCCGTCTGATCGAGAAGATCCTGAAAGCCTACGGCTCGGAATAGCCTGAATAATTCATCAACATGGCTGAAAACATCTTTACTTATTGTTGCACTGCATGATGTGGATATTTGGATAAAAATTTATTTTTCATCCCTGTTGCCCTTCGGCGCGACGATTCCAACCCGTCTGCAGCGTTATTCGGGGCTCGCAGTATGTCCATACAGCTTCGCCCCGCCTGCCTTGCATCCGAGCCGGACTTGTCGCGTGAATTATCCAGGATAGAGCAGATAGGTCGGATAGCCTTGGATGGCAAAGGGGGCGAGCAGGTCCCGGGCCGGGGATTTGTTGGGGGCGTCGGCGATGACATGGATGGCCTCCAAGCCGCCCAGTTTTTCGAGAACTCGGGCTTCCTGCAGCGTGGTGGCTTGCATCAGCTTGCAGGACTTGCACCAGTTGGCGCCAAAATCGAACAGGACGGGGCGGCCCGTCGCGAGCGCGTCACCGACCAGGCGGCCGAAATCTTCGGCGGTGGTCCGGGCCAGATCCACGGTCTGGAAGGGGCTGCCAGTTTCAGCGGCAACGGGGGGGATGTCGCCGGAGGGAGCGGCGCGCAACAGACGCCAGGTTGTCCAGGCATAGTAGAGTGCCAGCAGGAGGATCAGGACACCAAAGGCTTTTTTAACGTGCTCCATCCATGCGCCGGGTTTGGGCAGGACCGCGAGACCGGCGGCAGCCAGGGGCCAGGGCAGGGCCATGCCCACGCCCAGCAGAAAGGGCAGGGCTAGGGCGGCGGCAACGCCTTGGGCATAGAGCGAGCCAGAGAGCGCCAGCACCGCAATCAGCACGGGCGCCACGCAAGCACCGGCCAGCAGGGCGGATATGCCCCCGAGGATCAGCACCGCCGGGAGACGCCCGCGACTGCCGAGGGCGGAGGTTTTGCGGAAGCGACTGAAGTCGAGCTGCCAGATGTCGAACATGGCCAGAGCCAGCACAAAGAAGAGCACGGCAATGGACAAGGTGAAGGCGGGCGAGGAGTTGATCGCGCCAAAGACGGAACCGGTCAGAACCACCACCAGACCCAGGATGCCATAGACCAGGGCCATACCGAGGCCATAGACCAGGCCGAGGGCAAAGCGGGTGGCGCGGGGGGTATCTGCGCCACTCGCGCCAATGATGGCGAGATTGATCGGGATCATCGGCAAGACGCAGGGGGTCAGGTTGAGCAGCAGACCGCCCACCAGAATCAACAGCAGAACCGGCAGGAGCCCCCGGCGCAGATAAAACTGGGCGGGGTCCTCGATAAACAGCCGCCAGGCGGAAGGCGTCTGCGCAGCGTGATCGGGCGCAATGGACGGGTCAAGAAAGGCCAGAAACGAGTCGGCATCGGCATAGCCCACGAGGCGGGCGGGTTCGCCGCGGGCCGCGAGCTGTTCCGGCCAGTCGGCTAATGCGGAATCCGCGGTCGAGGGTGGGGGGGGCGGCGTTTCTTGGGCGGCGTGAGGGAGCGCCGCACCAATTTCGAGGGTGATTTCTTCGGGCAGATAGCACAGTTCGCCTTTGCAGCCCTGATAAGCGACCACTACGGAGTGTCCGGCCGGGAGATCATAATAGGCTGAGAAAGAAGTGGAATAGCTTGGCTCGAAGTCGTCGGGTTTGAAGGTGTCCGGTTCGGGAACTTGGACGGCTTCGAGGTCGGCACCGGCGGGTGTGGCTACAGAAAAGCTCGAGTAGAGGTTGTGATCCGGCGGGATGACGAAGTCCAGGCGCAGAACCGGGCGACCTTCGAGGTCAGCGGCTTGCGCGGTGACATCAAAGGGGGATGCCGCCGCACCGAGCGCCAAGCTGAACAGGATGATCAGGGTCAGAATGGTGATTTTTGCCCGGCGCGAACCGGGTTTGCCGGACCGAGATGAATAAATTCGTTTTTCCATGATTCGGACAACATACCCCATTCTTGGCCGAGTTGAAACCACTGTGGCAGGAAGGTCAGACGGATCAGCAAATCGGGACATCCGACTGCAGAGGGAAGAAAAATCGGTTTCGAACTGCGAATGCACCCGAATATTGCCGAAAATGGGCCGAAAATGCTCGAAATTGACCAAAAATGAGCAAAATTCGGCGAAAATGGGGACAACGGGCGATTGCCGACTTGGCAGGGGGGCGCTGCCGTGCGTTGCGCCGCTGCGCAGCGGAACAGCCACACGGACGAACATCCCGCATGGGCGGGACAGGCGGACCTTGCACGGACAAATACGGACGTTGCGGACGCCGCTACGCGGCGGAAACCGGGGCAAAGATGAGGTGTTTTTTGGGCGCTTCCGCGCCTTGACCCGGGTTTTGACGGCAGCTGCCGGTTAACGGCGAAAACGGCCAAAAACGGCCCAAAACGGATTAAATTTGGGCTGAAATTGGCCAAAAACGGACGAAACGGGGTGGAAACGGCTCAAAACGGACGAAATTTCAGACTTCCTGACCTCGATGGGGTTTTGGTGGATTTTGCGGAAATTGCTTTGGCACTATTGGGGGGCGCGACATCGAAAGGGACATGGCGGATTCTGTGAGTTGTTTTCCCCCGCTGGCTGTCGC
>JAAZFE010000019.1 GCA_012511885.1 Lentisphaerota bacterium
CCCCCCCTGTGGCCGAGGTCGCTGACCTCGGACTCTCCACCCAGTATTACGATTGTGCACAATCGTAATACTGCCCCCAAAAATGGCGTCACGGACTCACGGCGTCATGGCGTCCCCCTCGGTACTCCGCCGCACAAACGCTTCCGCCATTTTGGCCCGTTTTCGGCCAAAATCCACCCAAATTCGTCCAAAACCCTCAAAATTGCTCGGTTTCATGTCCATTCGCGTCTATTCGCGGTTCAAATTTTTTGTGTTCTTTGTGGTTGCCAAAAAAAACACCCATTTTGCCCCTTTTCACCCCACCCCGCCCCGCCCCCCCCGGCCTTTACCCACGGACGGCTTCCTCTTTGCGCTCGCTCGAGCGCGCCGGCAGGGTCTGTTGCGGATCGCTCTCAACGAAGCCAATGCTCACACTCTCCGCCCCAAAGCTCTTGGCCAGCATCTCCATCGTCTGCCGCGCCGAGGTCTGCACCTCCGAGCGCAGCCGCCGGGCCAGGTTTTGCGCCAGATTCTCCGCCTGCATTTTGGCCTCTTCCATCAGCTTGTTGCGGTCCGCCTCGTTGAACCCGCCGCTCAGAATGCGATTAACCACATCCGGCAGAATAATCGGCAGCAGCTTGCCCCCCTGCTCATCATAAAAGGTCACATTGCGCACATTGACTTCATAGACGCACGGCGGCATCTGCAAACGGAACCGCCCCGGCTGCTCCTCGGTCACCCGGAACGACGAATCGCGCAGGTCATATTGGAAATCAATGTCGAACTCGAAAATCATGGCCATCTTGCGCGAAGTAATCAGCCATTCCAGATAACGCCGACCCACATCCCCCCACGAGTGATCCCGCGCCGTCACAATCTCCTTCGTCAGCGCCTTGAACACCGACAACACCCCAATTGCCCGCAGTTCCTCGATGGCCGCCGTCGCGCTGATCTGCATGCCCTTGCCCGCCCCGCCGCCCTTCCGCGCACGGAACCACAGCAGCAGCAGTCCCGCCACCGCCACCCCCCACAAAATATTGGTTAGTATCTGCGTCAGCATCAGCCACCTCGTCCGTCAATGATTTAACCTCAAGCCTATCACACCCCCCCCGCCCCCGACCATCCTGAATAATTCACGCTCCGCGATTTTGGATTTGAAAGACACGCCCACATTCGGCAAGCATCCCAGCCAGATCAGGTGAACCATGACCCAACAAATTCGTATTCTTAACCAAACCTTCCTGGACCGACTTTCGGCCGAGGCCGCCGCCACCGCCCGCCGACGTAAAAACTTTAACCTGCACGAGGGCGATAACGCGGTCTGCCACCGCTTCTTCAACGCGCTCTACGCCGACACCTATGTCCAGCCGCACCGCCATGCCGACCCCGCCAAAGCCGAATCCATCGTGCTGCTGCGCGGACGAATGGGCGTGATCGAGTTCGACGACCAGGGCGAAGTGATTTTCTCCGCCGCCGTCAAACCGGGCGCCGTCGTGGATGTGCCCGCCAACACCTGGCACACCTGGGTCGCCCTCGAGGACGACACCATCTTCTTCGAAGCCAAAGCCGGCCCCTATCTCCCCCTGACGCCCGCCGAAAAAGCCCCCTTCGCTCCGCCCGAGGGCGACCCGCGTGCACCCGAGTACCTCGTCCGCCTCAAATCGCTGTTCACCGCCATAACATGAAGCCGCCTCCCCCGCCGTCACCCGCCAGCAACCTGACCCAGCCGGACCCGCCCGTGGTCCCCGACTGGGCCAAGGACGCCATCTGGTATCAGGCGTTTCCCGAGCGCTTCCGCAACGGCTGCCCCGAGTCCAACCCGCGCCCCGAGGACTTCGGCGGCGAACACCTCACCGATTGGCGTATCACGCCCTGGAGCATGGAGTGGTACGCCCGCGACAAATGGGAAACCGCCCACTCCCCCCGCTTCTGGGCCACTGTGTTTCATCGACGCTACGGCGGCGACCTGATCGGCCTGCGCCAGCAACTCCCCTATCTCCAGCAACTCGGCGTCAACGCGCTCTACCTCAACCCCATCTTTCAGGCCGCCTCTCTCCACAAATACGACGCCACCCTCTTTCATCACATCGACCCCGCCCTCGGGCCCGACCGCGAAGGCGATCTGCGCGCCATCGCCGCCGCCCGCGAAACCGAAGATCCCGCCACGTGGATCTGGACCGCCGCCGACCGCTACTTTCTGGACCTCGTCGCCGACATCCACGCCCGCGGCATGCGGATCATTCTGGATGGCGTCCTCAACCATTCCGGCGTCCGCTGCTTCGCCTTCCAGGACATTGTGCGCAACGGGAAACACTCCGCCTACCGCGACTGGTATCAAGTGACCCAATGGCATCCCGACGGCTGCTTCGACTACGCCAGTTGGGATGGCGGCGGGGTCCTGCCCAGCTTCGGCCGCGACCAGAACACCCTCAACCCCGGCATCAAGCAATACCTCTTCGACATCACCCGCCGCTGGATGGACCCCTCCGGCCAGGGCCGCCCCAGCGAAGGCGTTGACGGCTGGCGGCTCGATGTGGCCTACTGCCTGCCCCACCCCTTCTGGCGCGAGTGGCACGCCTTCGTCCGCGACATCAATCCCGAGGCCTACACCACTGCCGAAATTGTCGGCCCCGCCCAACCATGGCTTCAGCCCGACCAGTTTTCCGCCGTCATGAACTACGAGTGGACCTATCCCACCATCGCCTTCTTCACCCCCCACCCCGACGCCATCGATGCCGCCGAATTCCAGCGCCGCATCAACATCCTGCATGACCGCCATCCGCCGGGCACCATCCACATCCTGCAAAATCTGCTCGACTCCCACGACACCGGCCGCATCCTGACCCTGTTCGAAAGCCGCTGTCCTCCCTTCCCCGACTGGGAACACTATTTCAACTGGTCCCGCGTGGCCAACACCCCGGAGCTGATCACCTCCTGCCCCGGAGCCCAGGCCAAAACCGCCCTGCAACTGGCGGTCATCTGGCAAATAGCCGGCCCCGGCGCACCCATGATCTACTACGGCACCGAAGTCGGCATGTGGGGCGCCAACGATCCTTGCGACCGCCAACCCATGCTCTGGAACGACATCGCCCACGACGACGAAACCCTCGGTTACCACGGCCCCCTGCCCCAGCCGCGCCCCCGCCGGCCCGACCGCGACCTCTTCGCCTTCTATCAGCGCGCCATCGCCCTGCGCAAGGCCCACCCCGCCCTGCGGCGCGGCGCCTTCCGCTGGCTGCCCGCCCCCACCAACGCCACCCTGGCCTTCGAGCGCCACATCGGCCGCGACACCCTGTGGTGCGTCATCCACAAAGGCGACACCCCCACCCACATCCAGCTGCCCCGCCGCGCGCGCGACCTCTGGGCCGGTTACGACCACCCCCCCGGGCCGCTCGAAATCCCCCCCCGCCAATTCCGGCTCGTCCAGCTCCAGCCCGAATAGAGCATTCGAAGAAATAATGTGGCCGGGAGGTCGCACATGAATAATTCAGATTGCATCTTTCAACCCATTTATTCTCACATATTATAATATGTGAGAATGAAATGTTCAGATTTAATGTCTGCAATATATTGGTCACAAATATGTTATATATTCTCATATTCTCACTTATTATAAATCAGGGCATTTGTCCGCCACATCGTGGGCGTCAGCTGGTTGGGGTGTCATTCTTTTTACGATTTTGTTCATAATGTTTCAACAATCTATCGAAGATGTGATTTTGATC
>JAAZFE010000004.1 GCA_012511885.1 Lentisphaerota bacterium
TATGCATGCGACAAGTCCGATCCGGATGTGAGGCGCGCGGGGTGAAGCTGTATGGACATACTGCGAACCCCGCAGAACAAAGCAGACGGGTTGGAATCGTCGCGCCTTGGGTCAACATGGATGAAAAATGAATTTTTCATGATTATTTCCGCATCATGCTGCCCTGCA
Organism: Lentisphaerota bacterium; assembly: GCA_012511885.1. Lineage (GTDB taxonomy): Bacteria > Verrucomicrobiota > Kiritimatiellia > CAIQIC01 > Lenti-01 > JAAZFE01. Next base: position 169 of record JAAZFE010000004.1, read on the forward strand.
GCAAATAACCATACTTTCATCCATGTTAATGAATAATCCAGGCTAGGCCGGGCCTTGCCCGCGGTCAGAGCCCCGCCATCCGAACAACATTCCCGGCGCGGGGCCGCGAAACTATTTTGGGTGTCCGGCCGGCGAATGATTGACCGGCGACGCCGAGAGCGCGCGGCGGGTGGCCTGATCGTTGCGAATCCGCTCACGCAACTCGATCAGCATCTTTTTGTGTTCTTCCTGCTGCTCCGGAGTCAGGTGTTGCGCGATATCCTGCCGCGCCTCCTCGATCAGGGCATCAATCAACGCCCGGTTCTGCTCGCGCGCTTCGCGCATGCGCACGCCATGCGCCTGGAAAATCTTGCGGATCTCCCGCTGCTGATCGGCGTTCAGGTCCAGTCGTTGGGTCAACCGATTGGTCAGATGCTCCGGCATGTTGGCCGGCAACTGCGAAAACCGGTTGATCCGCGCGCGGATGATCGCCGAGTTGGCATAAAACCCGATGCAGACGCCGACCAGCATCGCGGCGAGAAGCAGGAGTGTCAGTTTGGTCGTTTTCATGGGTCGTTCCTCCGACCGCGCCTCACAGCGCGTGATCCCCCAGCTTTAGAAACGCGTCGGCAAATTGCTCGGGCTGAACACTCCGCATCCAGGCGCTGCCGATCTGCTGGTCGGCAACCTCCAGCGAACGCACCAAAATGCCTCCCGAAGCCAGCAGCGCCAGCGAAGCCGCCGCCGCGCAGGCCCAAAACGGAATGGCCGCCACGGTATTGGCCACTTTCCGACGCCACGGCCGGGCCGCGGCCTCGCGGCGCACGGCCGCCATGATGGCGGCGGCGTCCAACTCCGGCACGGTCGGGCGATACGCCATCCGCAGCTCCTCCCACATGTCAGTTGCTTGAGTTTTCATGATTCTTTTCCCTTCTCTGCTTCCATCTCCAGCAAAATGTTTTTCAGTCGTTTCCGCGCGCGAAAGGCGCGTACTTTCACCGCGGACACGCTGCAATCCAGTTGTTCGGCCGCTTCACGCATTGTGGCGCCTTCCAGCTCCACCAAGGTCACCACGGCCCGGTCGTCCGGTGAAAGCTGGCGCATGGCGCCCTCGAGCCGCTCCCGGGCCAGTTCGCGCGCCTCGCGGTCGGTCTTCTCCGCGGCGACCTGTTCCTGATGGCTCATTTCCATGCGGGTCATGGCGTCGTCGTCCAGGCCCTCCCAGAAGCGTCCCCGCCGCCGGTAGGTTTGCCGCCAGAAGTCCATGGCCGCATAGCGCGCGATCCGCAGCAGCCACACCCGCACCGGGGCATCGCCCCGATAGGATGGCAAGGCTCGCCAGGCGCGCACAAACGTGTCCTGGGCCACTTCCTGCACATCCTGCGCAGGCAGACGCCGGGCCAGGTCGGCCGCTACGAGCTTTTCAAAGGTGTTCACCACAACCGCGAACGCCTCGATGTCGCCATCGAGCACCTGCCGGATGGCATCCCGCACCCGGGCCTCTTCAGCATCGCGATTCTTCAACTTGCTCATGGACAGGCTGACCAAGCCGCCTTGCCGGCGACCATTCGCGGGCTACCTTTTCACAGAACACCGGGCAATTCAAGCGTGCCTCGCGCGATTCCTGCCACGCCGCACCTGCCGGCTAGAAACAGATCCTGATGCTGTATCCCGGCACCGGCACCGCCGGATAGAAATACATGGGCGGGGGCGGAGGGGGTGGACAGACACACGGCGTCGGATAATAGCGCACTGGCGCGGGATAGTACCGCGGCGGCGGCGGCGGGGGCGGGCGCCGCCTGGGAGGAGGCGGCGGCGGGCGATAGCCCGGTCGGCAGACACCATGCGTCGGCGGGCGCGGCGGAGGCGGCCTCTTCGGCGGGCGGGCCGACACTTCGGACAGAGCGCCCACCACGAGCAACCCGGCCAACCCCAAACTTGATATGCGTGCGATGCGATTCATGGCGTTCCTTCTTTCTTGGCTGATCTGCTGTTCACCTTTCGCCCATATTAGTCGGACCGCGTACGCGAAAAGTTACCACCCCTCCCCGTCGCCGGCCCGGGGCCCGTGCCGCGCAATCGGCATGGAATTCTTGCCGGCCTCATCCAGACAAATATTTGTGAGCGCAAAAAAACAAAAAACGCATTCGGGGGCTTGACAGTTGCGGCGGCGTCATGTATCTACGTGAAGAAACTATGTATCTATATACAGAAACAACCCCAGCCTGAAGGAGACATCATGCAAACCCTCGACTATTCCAATTACTTTAACACCTATCCGGACAAGGAGGGACGCTACGGCGGCTACGGCGGGACCTATCTGCCGCCCGAGCTGGTCAAGATCATGGCCGAAATCCGCGATGCCTATAACACCATCTCGCGGTCGCATCGCTTCATTTCGGAACTGCGCCTGATCCGCAAGCACTACCAGGGCCGCCCCACCCCGCTCTATCACGCCGACCGCCTCTCGAAGAAGCTGGGCTCCGCGCAGATCTATCTGAAGCGCGAGGACCTCAACCATACCGGCGCGCACAAGCTCAACCACTGCATGGGCGAAGGCCTTCTGGCCCGCTACCTCGGCAAGAAGAAACTCATTGCCGAAACCGGCGCCGGCCAGCACGGCGTGGCCCTGGCTACGGCCGCCGCCTACTTCGGCCTCGAATGCGACATCCACATGGGCGAAGTGGACATCCACAAGCAGGCTCCCAATGTCGCCCGCATGAAGCTGCTCGGCGCCAATGTCATTCCCGTCAGCTTCGGCCTCAAGACCCTCAAGGAGGCCGTGGATTCCTGCTTCATGGCCTATATGAAGGATCCGATCACCCAGCTCTACTGCATCGGTTCCACCGTGGGCCCCCACCCCTTCCCGGTCATGGTGCGCGATTTCCAGCGCGTGGTCGGCATCGAGGCTCGCGAGCAGTTCTATGACATGACCGGCAACATTCCTGATGTGGTCACCGCCTGCGTGGGCGGCGGTTCCAATGCCATGGGCATCTTCAGCGGCTTCCTGGCCGACCCCTGCGAAATCCACGGCGTCGAGCCGCTGGGCAAGGGCACCAAGGTCGGCGAGCACGCCGCCACGATCACCTACGGCAAGGAAGGCGTCATGCACGGCTTCAACTCCTACATGTTGCAGGACGAAAAGGGCGAGCCGGCTCCGGTCTATTCCATCGCATCGGGCTTGGATTATCCCTCGGTCGGCCCCGAACACGCCTTCCTCAAGGATAGCGGGCGCGTGCAATACTTCACCGCCACCGACCGCGAGGCCGTGGAAGCCTTCTTCATGCTCTCGCGCGTGGAAGGCATCATCCCCGCCCTCGAAAGCTGCCATGCCCTGGCCCATGCCATCCGCCTGAGCCGCACCGAACCCATGAACTCGCGCGGCATCCTCGTCAACCTTTCCGGACGCGGTGACAAGGACATGGATTTCGTCATCGAGCTCTACGGCTACGGCGAAGATTTCAAACTGTAAATCTTCCCCAAACACCTGTACCTGCGCGCGGTCCGGTTCCTGCCGGGCCGCGTTTTTATGCAGGCACAAAAAAACCAACGCAAGAGAACCGGTCCCTTGCGTTGGTCGCGAAACGTTCAGCCGGATTTATTTGGCGGGCACGTCCGTCTTGGCATACTCGAGCACGAAGCTGGCGTAGAACGCCGCGGCGCGAGTCAGATGCTCGATGTCAATTTCCTCGTTCGGGAAGTGCGCGAAGCGCTCATGACCCGGGCCGAAGCCGATCACGGGAATCCCAAACATGCCGGCGATGGACACGCCATTGGTGCTGAACACCCAGTGCGCCACCACGGGATCCTCGCCCAGGGCATCCTTGAAGCCCTTGACCGCGCTCTGCACGTAGGGGGTCTCTTCCGGAATGAACCAGGTCGGGAAGTACTTCTTGGTCGGATAGGTCAGCCCCGTCCAACTCGGCACCGCGTACTCGAGCACGCGGATCTCGGCCTTGGCCTTCTGCACGCCCGGCAGCGCGTTGAGCTCGGCCACGCTGGTCTCCTCGTTCTCGCCCAGGGTCAGGCGCCGGTCGAGGTGAATGGTGCAGCTGTCCGCCACGGCGCACAGGCTGGGCGACGTCGAACGGATATGGCTGATGGTCACCGTGCCCTTGCCCAGGGGCTCCTTCACCTCGAGGCGCTCGTTGAGCTGCTCGATGTCCTTGATGATGTCGGCCATCTTGTACACGGCGTTGTCGCCGCGCTCGGGCGCCGAACCATGGCAGGAAACGCCCTTGGTCTCGATTTCGATTTCCATGCGGCCGCGATGCCCGCGATAGATCTGCAGGCTGGTGGGTTCCGTGCAAACAACCACCTCAGGACGCAAATTGCCTTCCTGGATGATGTACTGCCAGCACAGGCCGTCGCAGTCCTCTTCCTGGACACTGGCCACCACCCAGATGGTCAGGTCTTCGGGAATCAGGTTAAGTTCCTTGAGCATGGCCACGGCAAAGATCGAGCTGGTCACCCCGCCCTTCTGGTCGGCCGCGCCGCGCCCATACACTTTGCCATCGGCGATCTTGCCGGGATAGGGCTGAACCTTGTCCCACAGGCCGATGTCGCCAATGTCCACGGTGTCGCAGTGGCCGTCAAACGCGATCACGCGCGGGCCGTTGCCGATGCGGCCGAGCAAGTTGCCCATGCCGTCAATCACGACCTCTTCATAGCCCATTTCCTTCATGGCGTTTTCCAGGAACTTGACCACATCGCCCTCCTGACTGCTCAGCGAGGGGATGCTGACAATGTCCTTCAGGAAGTTGGCCATCGCGTCTTCGCGCTTCTTGGCTTCCTGGTATAGCATACTACTCATATCTCATCTCCTTTTTTGTTCTTCAGTTGTTGTTTGTACCACTTGGCCCCGCGGGGTGGCGCGCGGGAAGGCCGCTTGGACTCGTCCACGACGGTCGCCGCGCATCCCGGAAAACCGGGGCCTTGTTTCGCTCGCTTTGGTTACAGGCTCTTGAGCAGGCCGGTCGCCTCGTTGAACTCGTCGATGAGCTGGTCCCACTCATCCACCTGTTCCTGGCTGAACAGCTCGGCCCAGAAATCTTCATCCCACATCGCTCGCAATTCTTCGCTGTCACGCGCCTGCTGCTCAACCCAGGTGAAATACTTGAAGTTGTGCAGCGCCTTGCGCTCAAAGTAGTTGAGCTCGCGGAACGTGGTGGGCAGGCAACCTTCCAGATAGCGCCCGTAGTGCCGGGCGGCCATGTCGGTGGTGTACTCGCCATGCTGTTCCAGCATTTCCGCTTGCCGCGAGGTATACAAATCCATCGAGTCCGTCAGCGGCAGGAAGATCACGTCGCGACTGTCCATCTCATAATAGTGAGCGGTCCAGATCGCGTTGACCAGATTGCCAATGCTCGAGATGCCCGCCATCGGCAGCTGCTCGATGGTTGCGTCCGAAACGCCCTGTTTGCGCAGATACTCCTGACCGGCAGGCTCGTTGAACAGGCGCATCAACTGCATGACCTGCTCGTCGTCCACCGCCGCGATGGCATCGGTGTTGCGAATGTTGTGGACCCACGGCAGATGCTTGTCGCCAATGCCTTCGATCCGGTGCGCGCCGAACCCGAACTGGTAGAGGGTCGGGCACTGCACGGCTTCGCCCGCCACCACGCGGATGCCGGGGTGCAGCGTGCGCAGATAGTCGCCCGCCGCGATGGTCCCCGCCGAGCCCGTCGCGCTGCAGAACGCCGCCAGGCGGCTGCGGTCGGTCTTGAAGTGGTTCTCGTAAATCTCTTCGATGATCCCGCCGGTCATCTGATAGTGCCAGATCGAGTTGCCGAACTCCTCAAACTGGTTGAAAATAACAATACTGTCGCCGCGCTCCCCGCGCAGTTCCCAGCACTTGTCGAAGATTTCCTTCACGTTCGACTCGGTGCCGGGCGTCTGGATGATCTCATCGGTGTTGATTTCCTTGAGCCACTCGAAGCGCTCGCGGCTCATGCCCTCGGGCAGGATGGCCACGGCCGGGCAGGCCAGCAGAGCGCAGTCAAACGCGCCGCCGCGGCAATAGTTGCCGGTCGAGGGCCAGACGGCCTTTTGCGTGGTCGGGTCAAAATTGCCGCTGACCAGTTGCGGAACCAGGCAGCCGTAGGCCGCGCCGACCTTGTGCGCGCCGGTCGGGAAATAGCGCCCCACCAGACCCACGATCCGGGCATCCACCCCGGTGATCTCCTTGGGAAACTCCACCCAGTTGCCTTCACCAAAACCGCCGGTTTCAGGATCATTCTTCCACGTGATCCGGAACAGGTTCAGCGGATCAATCGCCAGCAAATCCAAGCCTTTAAGCTTCTCGACAATCTTGGCGGGAATCTTGCGGGGATCCTTCTGCTGGGCAAAGGTGGGCAAAATAATGTTACGTTCCCTGGCTCGCTGAACGCTCCGGGCTAGGACTTCCTGGTTGACCGACGAAATGATTTTCATGCGCGCTATTTTTCTCCTTCTTGAGTGGGTGAAATCCAAAAGGGTTAATGAAACTTGAAGGAGTATGCACGGAAGTCCAAAGCGGGTCAATGACAATCTTATGCCGTGCCAACCTGTAAAAAAACGCGTAAAAACAGCTGAGTTTCACTACCAGACAGCCGCGCGGCTTGCGCCTGGCGCAGAGCAAGATTATCGACAAATGTACCGGGCTTTTCGGTCAGACGAACAGGAGAATCCCCAACGCGGTAATTCCGTAGAGAACCACGGTGCACAGCAGCGGCAAATCGAACAGCAGGATTTCCTCAGGGCGGTCGCCCTTCTTGTGGCGATAGACCAGATCCATGTAGCGGAAGAGGCCAAACACCACAAAGGGGATGGTCGCGCCCAGCCAGGGCGTGCCGAACTTCTCCACCGTTTCCGGCCAGAGCGTATAAATGGAATAGCACACCAGCGAGGCCGCCGCCGTGACCGAGATCAGTTGGTCCAGCAACCGCTCGTCATAAGCGCCCAGCGCGCGGCGGGTGTCTTCCCCCGCCATATTCACCTTTTCGTGGCGGCGCTTGCACAGCCCCAGGAACAGCGCCAGCAGCATGGCGCACACCAGCAGCCAGGGACTGATCGGCACCGCAATCACCACCGCGCCGGCCACCGCCCGCAGCACAAAGCCGACCGCGATCACAATCACATCCACCAGCGCGATCCGCTTGAGCACGAAGGTGTAGGCCACCTGCAGGGCAAAGTAGGCGCCCAGCACCGCCGCCAAACCCGTGCTCAACCGCCACCCGCCCCCCAGCCCCAGTGCCAGCGCGATCACCCCCACCCCGACGGCCGGCCCAGCGCTCACCGCCCCCGAAGCAATCGGACGGTTCTTTTTGACCGGGTGCAGCCGATCCTGCGGCGCGTCGCGCAGGTCGTTCATGATGTACACCGCGCTGCTCACCAGCGAAAACGCCAGCGCCGCCAGACAGACCTTCCACAGTTCCCAGGCCGACAATTGCTGGTGCTGGTCGCCCAGCGCGAACATAAAGGCCGCAAACACGACGGCATTTTTGCTCCATTGCTTGACCCGCAACACGCGCAACCAAGTCCAAACCGTCTTCATGCGCCCACCCCGCCCTGAACAGCCATAACACTCTTGGGATGAACCACCCGCGGTCGCCGCCGCCATCCACAGCGCGCCAGCAACTGCCAGACCATCCAGAGCGCCTCGTTCACAATCCCGCCGCTCATCTTCGACTGTCCCTCCCGGCGCTCCTCGAAGACAATCGGACTTTCCACGATCCGGAAGCCCAGGTGCCAGGCCGTATGCGTCATTTCAATCTGAAATGAATACCCGTTGGAGTGGATCGTATCGAGATCAATGGTTTCCAACACTTCGCGGCGGAAACACTTGAACCCGCCCGTCGGATCGCGGAAGGGCATGCCCGTCACCGCCCGCACATAGAGCGCCGCCCCCGTGCTCAAAATCAGGCGGTTCAGCGGCCAGTTGACCACCCGGATTCCCCCGATATAGCGCGACCCCAGCACCAGGTCCGCGGTTTGCGCGGCATCGCGCAACTGCGGAATCGCCTTGGGGTCATGTGAAAAATCGGCGTCCATCTCAACAACAAACTGATAGTTGGCCCGTTCGAGCGCCCAACGAAAACCGGCGATATAGGCCCGCCCCAGCCCCTGCTTGTTGACGCGCGTCAACAGGCGCACCCGCGGATTGCCGGCCGCCATCCGCTCAACCAGCTGCCCCGTGCCGTCCGGCGAACTGTCGTCCACAAACAGCAGATCCGCGAACGAACAGGCCTCCAGCACCGCCGAAGCGATGGCCTCGACGTTCTCCCGTTCGTTGTAGGTCGGGATAATGACCAGCGTGTCGCTCATGGTTCGGGAATCCTAGCCGGGCGCTCGCGCACGGACAATCCCAAATCAACTTCCAGCATGGTTTCGTTGTTGGCCCGGCGCAGCGACACCCACCCCTCGCCCAAAGGCGCCAGCGCGTCCACCCAGGCCTTGACCTCGTTGATCTGCTCGCGGACCTGGGCCGCCCCCCCCCCGCCGAAAAACAGTTGCATCATGGACCATGTGCCCATCGCGTCGCGCACCACCTTGCCGCCGCGCTCAAGATCCACCCACCCCGTCAGAGCGGCCGGATGCTCCCCCCGGGCCGCCCAAACCGGCGGATCATCCTCCGGCTCCATGTCCAGCAACTTTTGCAGGGCGTCGCGGTTGCTGCAGGCCAGCAGCCAGCCGTCCACAATCGCGTAGGCCGGCCGCTCGCCCGGCGCCAGCCCGTCCACCCACTCGTTGCCCGTGGCGCTTTCCAGCACCCGCACCACCTGTCCGCCGCTGTTGACCGGCCGCGTGATAAATGCGCCCCGGTAGCGGGCGTTGCTCAAATCCAAAATCCGCTGAATCGCCGCGGCGGCTTCGTCGGCATCTGCCACGGGCGTGGCCAGCAGCAGCGTCGGCACCCGCAACCCGGCCAAACGCAACGTGCGCTGCACCCCCCACGACAGCCGTCCGCTCAGCCGGCCATCCAAAAAGACGGCCAGCACCGATTCCCCGGAAACCTCCAGCAAACGCTGCAAGGCAAACGAGGCATCCGGCAGAAGTCCCGGCAGGGTCAGCGCCTGCGTCAGGGCATCCCGGTGGCACTGGAAGACCGCGCAGGGCGCGCTCCCCAGCCGCGCCGACAGGCCGGCCAGATCCGCCCCCCCCCCCGGCAACTCCGGCACCCGCTCGAAATCCGATGACCGCGCCTGCAGCGACAGCGCGTCCGCGCGCGCCACCGGCAATTCCACGCTTATTCCGCCCCCCGCATGGTGGGTGTCGCCAAACTCATTCTTCAGCCAAAACCGATCCGCCACCGACCGTTCGTCGTTTTGGGCAAAATCCTGAAACGAGTTCTCCACGGCAACCAACCGATTGACCGTACCGTCATAAGCGCCCAACACTTCGGCAATCGCATAAGGATTTTCCGAGAGGCACGCCATCAGCACCCCTTCGCCAAACGCGATCACCAGATGCTGTCCCGGCGGCAGATCCATCCCGCTGACGCGCCATACCGCCCGGTTGGGGAATTGATGCATCCGCTCGTAGCCTGGCACGCGAAAGAGCGACAACTGCCAGCGAAGCTTTTGGCTTTGCCCGCCCAGAAAACTGACCGCCATCCAGGCCCCCGGCCCGCCGAAACGGCTGGGCAGATAGGCCACCACCCCCTCGCGGCCCGCCAGCTTCCCGAACCACTCGCGCGACTCCTCGTCCGCCACCAGCGCCCAAGCCTCGTCGGGGTCCACCCCCGCCGTGCGCAAGAGCGACAAGGCCAGCGGATTTTGCAGCAGCTCCCCCCAGCGGTCCGGCAACGCCAAATGCCGCCCCACCAGCACCGCCGAAGCCGGCACCGGGCGATAGACCGCCATGGGGTCATACGGCATGAAGCCCAGCCACCAAATTCCCGCTCCGATGGCCGCGGCCAGCAGGGTCAGAGTCAGCAGGCGTTTGGGACGCGGGAGGCGCGGGCGCATGGGTCAGCCGTTCGGCTCGGCGTCCGGTTCAGACTGGGCCGAGTCCGCCGCAGCATTCTCTTCGGCCGCCGGCTCTTTGGCGGGCTCCTCCTTGCCCGAGTTCATGGTCTCCACATAATTCAACTTCAGCTCCGCCAGAATCCCGCCCAGCAGCTTGGCCTCGGCATCGCTCAGGTTGCCCTTGGTTTTGACCGTCAGCATGTCCAGCGTATCAATCATGGTCTGCGCCGCGTCAAGATTGACCTCCGCCTTGTTGGTCATGGGATTGATCGTCTTGCCCAGATACTGCATGACCGTGGCGGCCAGAGAAACCACCAGACCGTGGAAGAGTGCCGTTTCGGATGTTTGCGCGCTCATGGTCAACTCCTTGCCTTCATGTTGAATGTCCGCAAGTTGTACTGCATCCCCCCGCCCCGTTCAAGCGCGCTTATCCGGATTCGCCCCGCAATTCGGCCAGAACCCGGCGCACCACCCGCTTGACCGCCATGTGGATGCCCGGCGCTTTGCTGCGCCGCGATCCGGCCACGTTCAGAATGGCCCCGTCCGGCAAGCGCCGGCGCATCCACCGGATCAATCTGTCCGCCACCACCTCATGGGGCTGCGTCAAATCCAGCGCCAGCCAGGGCTTCTTGTGCTGTTTGGCCAGCTCGATCGTCAGTTGCGACCCGCCCTCCGGCGGCCCGAAGCTGAACACCACCGTTCCATCGGCATCCAGCACGTTGCGCTCCGTGCGCGGCGGATACTCCCGGCTCCAGTGCTGGCGCATCCGATACCGCGCCGGCACCCGCCCCTTTTCCGTGCGCCGTCCCTTGGGCACCCAGCCGCCGCAAGGGAATCCCATTTGCCGACACGCCGCCAGAGCGCCCTGATCCGCCCCGGTCTGCCCGCCCGAAATGATCTTGCGCAGTTTCACGAAACCCGGCGGATGCCTCCCGCCCCCCTGCCTGCGGACAGCACCCCGCGCCCTGACGCTCACCCGGCCGCTGCTATTCGTCCGCGGCCGTTTCGCCGGTTTCCTCCGGCTCGGCCGCGCTCTCCGCCGGCTTCTCCGGCTCGATCAGATAAACATCGCCGCGCGCCTTGTGCCTGCGCTGCCACTTCCAAAACTTGCGCACCACAATGCTGTCCGGCGGCACGCTCTTGAACTGCCCCTGCACATGGAAGAGATAAACCTTGTCCAGCTTCTTGTCGGCCATCGCCAACTGATCCACCACGCGGTCCGGCACACTCTCATAGGTCACGGTCTGCCCATCCAAAAAGCGCAGCGACAGCGACTCGTCCTCGCCGCGCTGAATGGTGGTGAACATCTCCGAGGTGCCGATCACCCGCCCCTGACCCACCGGCAGCTCGAAGGCCTCCTCCGCCGCTGCGGCCTCCGCGGGCGCGGCTTCCGCCTGCGCGGCGTCATAATATTCCTCGTCTTCCGCCGCTTCAACCGGCTCGATCTCGCCCTTCAAGAGCGCCAGCTCGGTTGCCAGCCGGGCCACCTCCTTGGCCTGCTGGTTTTTGGCTTTTTCCACTGCCGCTTGCAGGCGCTTCTTCTCCTTGGCCGCGGCTTCCGCGGCGGCCGAGGCCGCTTCCGTCGCGGCGGTCAGTTCCGCCTGCGCCGCCGAAGCCGCTTCACCTGCCGCCGCCGCTTCGGCCGTCAGCGTCTCCACCTGCGCGGCCTGTTCGCCAAGCTTCTGGTTCAGCGCCGCCGTCTCGCCCTGCGCGGACATCAGTTGCCCCTGAGCGGAATCCAAATCCCCGCGCGCGGTCTCCAAATCCCGTTGATTCGCCTGAATGGCGCCGGCCGCCTTCTCGAGCACTGCCGACAACACCGACTCGTTCTTGAGCAGATCCATCGTTAGCTCCTGGGGCTCGGCGGCGGCCTCTTCGCCTTCCGCGGCCGCCTCGGCCGGCGCCGTCGCCACGCTTTGCACACCGGCCACGGCCGCCAACTCGACCACCACCTCGCGCAGCTTGGCCGCCTGCCCGGACTGACCCGCACCCCAAAGTCCCGCCCCTATCGCCGCGAGAGCCATCGCCCCTGCCACGCCCCATGCCACAATGTTCATCAAATTACCTTGGTTCTTCGCCACGGGTGCCTCCTCGATGTTAGGTTCCCGGTCATTGGATCGAATCCACACCGGAATGTCAATTTCGAAGAACCCGCTGTTGCCGTCCCGCCCCGCTTTGTGCATACTCCAAGTCAGGGCCCAAAGCCCCGCCATCATCCGGACATGAGCACAGAACCTCTTCAACGATCCAAGTCCCCGCGGGCCTCCCTCTACTGGGCGGCCGCGTTCCTCGCCGTCCTCGCGGTGGGCGTCCTGACCATCGTCGGCGCCATGCGCCGGCAGCTCAACGTCCTCGAGCGCACCCTCCTCCATCAGGCCTACTCCATCTCCCAATCCATCCCGTTGGAGCGCGTCAAACTCCTCCTCGAGAATCCCGACACGCAGCACCCGGCCTATCAGCGCCTGCAGCACCAGCTCGATATCGCCCTCCAGCTCAATCCCCGGTGGCGGCAAATCAAGCTGCTCACCCTTTCCGACTCCGACGACATCAACATCCTGCTCACCAGCCGGGGCGGCTCTCATAACGACCCCTCGCGCCCCCCCCCCCCCGACCGGAACGACTTCCCCCTCGCGCGGCAGGCCTTCGACAACGTGGAATCCCACGCGGAGGGGCCGCTCGGCTCACGCCGCGAAACCCTGATCAGCCGCGCCTATGTCCCCCTCGGCTCAACCTACAGCAACCGCCCCGCCATCGTCGTGGTGCTCACCGTGGACTCCAGCGACTGGTACGCCCAAAGCCGCCGCGCCGGCCGCCCCCCCCTCCAGTGCACGCTCGTGCTGCTGCTCATCCTGGCCGCCAGCCACATCCGCTGGCGCACCCGCGCCGCCAACTCCATCTCCCACCCCCGCCGCAGCCACCTCGAAATCGTCACCGTCATCCTGACGGGTCTCACCCTGACCGTGGCCGGAGGGTGGCGCGCCCACGAACTCGAAACCCGCCACCTCCACGAAATCTTCCAGGTCATGGCCCACGCCAAGGCCAGCAACTTCCTGAACGCCTTCCGCCATCTGCGTGACACCGGCGTCGAGAGCTTTGGCCGGTTCTTCGAAAACAGCGACCACGTCAGCCGCGAAGAATTCGACAACTATTGTGTCGAACTGGACCTCCCCCCCGCCATCAACGCCTGGGGCTGGATCGAACAAGTCCCCGCCGGCCAGCGCGACGCCTGGCAGCGCGCCTTCCGCGAGCAGCTCGGCCCCGACGCCCGAATCTGGGAGTTCAACACCGACCGGCAGGCCGTCGAGGCCGCCCCCCGCCCCATCCACTATCCCATCGTGTACCTCCGGGTCATGGGCCCCGAAGACCCCCACTTTCCCACCACCCCCGGCTTCGACCTCGCCTCCGACCCCGCCCTCGAGCACCTGCTCACCCATCACGACCCCCTCGCCTTCTCCTCCGACCTTTGCGAACTATGCGACGCCTCCTCCGAGCGCCCCCACGTTTCGATCTTCCGCCCGGTCCTCTTCGCCGATCCCCACCCCGGCCAGCCCGGATTCGTCGTGGCCATCCTGCACTTCCAGCGCTTCTTCCAGACCGTGGTCAGCGCCCACCCCGCCGTCAACCCCCTCCTGAATTTGGAAATCTCCGAGTGTTTCGCGGACGCCCCCCCCCTGCTCCTGGCCTCCGCCGCCCCCGCCCCGGCCGCCCCCCCCCGCGCCAACCTGCTGGCCAATTTCATCCAACCCTTCACCCTGCCCATACTGGCCTTCGGCCGCGTCTATGCCGTCACCGTCCAGCCCACCCCCCTCTTTGGCGGCATCTACAAAACCTTCCTCACCTGGCTCGTCCTGCTCTCCGGCCTCATCATCACCGCCATCAGCGCCTGGCTCACCGCCACCATCGTCAACCGCAACGCCCACATGACCCGCCTCGTGGCCGGGCGCACCCACGACCTCACCGTGCTGCTCGACCGCTACAACCAGCTCTCACGCCACACCCGCACCATCACCTGGAGCGTTGACCCCGACGGATGCCTCACCCGGGTCTCCCAAACCTGCCACGAAATCCTGGGCCACACCGCCGAAGAACTCGCCGGCAGCAACCCCCTCACCTCGGCGCGGCACGACGCCCCGGACGATGTCTTCGCGCAAACCCTCCGCGACGCCATGGCCAATCTTCGCCCCATCCTCAACCTCGAACACCCGGCCCGGACCAAAGACGGCCGGGATCTCTGGATGACCACCAGCGGCATCCCCCTCCTCGACGCCCGCGGACAGCTCACCGGCTACCAGGGCAGCACCACCGACATCACCCGCGACCACCTCCGCCAACAGGAACACGAACGCCTCCAGGAGCGCCTCCGCCACGCCGAAAAAATGGAATCCATCGGCCGCCTCGCCGGCGGCATCGCCCACGACTTCAACAACATGCTCCAGGCCATCCTCGGCTACTCCGAATTGGCCCTCGACACCCTCGAACCCGCCCACAACGCCCACCACGACCTGCGCGAAATCCAGCAAGTCGCCCGCCGCTCGGCCAACCTCATCCAGCAGCTCCAGGCCTTCGCCCGCAAACAGCCCATCCAGCCCCGCGTCCTCGAACTCAACGCCGTCGTCGAAGACTCCCTCGGCATGCTCGCCTTCCTCCTCGGCGCCCACATCCCCCTCGACTGGCAGCCCGGCACCGGCGACCTCTACATCCAATTCGACCCCGGCCATCTCGACCAGGTCCTCATCAACCTCTGCGTCAACGCCCGCGACGCCATCGCCCCCCACCCCGGCCGCATCTACATCGAAACCGCCCGCGTCAAACTCGACAACCTCCTCAGCAACCTGCACGGCGACATCCCCCCCGGCATCTACATCCGCCTCGCCATCACCGATACCGGCAGCGGCATGACCCCCGACCACATCGCGCGCGTCTTCGAGCCGTTCTACACCAGCAAAAAGATCGGCCAGGGCCTCGGCCTTGGCCTGGCCACCGTCCACGGCATCCTCCAGCAAAACCGGGCCACCCCCCACATCATCAGCCGCCCCGGCCAAGGCACCACCTTCGAAATCTACTTCCCCGCCCAGCCCCCGCCCGACACCCTCGACCCCGCCGCCCCCCCCGGCGACCCCGCCGCCGCCACCACTCCGCCCGGCACCGAAACCATCCTCCTCGTCGAAGACGCCGACAACCTGCGCCGGGCCGTCCACATGATGCTCGAATCCCTCGGCTACACCGTCCACGCCTACGCCACCCCCCTCGAAGCCCTCCAATTCGCCAAAAACAATCCCGCCGCCTTCGACTGCCTGCTCACCGACATCCTCATGCCCGACCTGCTCGGCACCGAGCTCGTCCAGCGCCTCCTCGCCCTGCGCCCCCACCTCCCCTTCCTCTACATCTCCGGCTACGCCGCCAACCAATTCCTCGGCTCGGACCCCGCCAGCGCCCAGCGCCGCTTCCTGGCCAAGCCCTTCAGCCGCAGCCAGCTCGCCCGCAAACTGCGCGAAATCCTCGACGCCCCCCACTGATCCCCCGCGGCGCATCGCGCCGCTCCTTGAATATTGAATGTTGAATATTGGATGTTGGATGTTGAATATTGAAAATTGCTTCCCCCTCCCCTCCCCCCAATCCCGCTTGCTGAAAATTCCGCCTAGCATTTGAAGAAATAATGTGGCCGGGAGGTCGTAGCGAATTGGGCTGGGCCAAGGAAGGCGAAGCAGGAATAGCATCGCTATTTCGATGCAGCCTGACGACGGCCAAGCCCAATGCAGTAGACAAA
>JAAZFE010000020.1 GCA_012511885.1 Lentisphaerota bacterium
GAGCGCCGTAGCCCCCGCCGCAAAAATCTTTCGCTCGCAGGGGTCGAAATCCGATCCCGTGTTGCATATCCAATACCCGCCGCCGTGGGGGGATGTCGCGCAAAATGTGGAAATAGGAAAATGGCGGAGAGGGAGGGATTCGAACCCCCGGTGCTCTTTCGGAGCACACACGCTCTCCAGGCGTGCCCAATCAGCCGCTCTGGCACCTCTCCGCCGGTGGGTCGTTCGGTTGGGATGGTACCGGAGATGGGATTTGAACCCATACACCCGTAAGGGCGCCAGATTTTGAGTCTGGTGCGTCTGCCATTCCGCCACTCCGGCATCGTCGAACGCATTTGTAAGGTATCCCCCCCTGGGGGTGGGCGCAAGTGGAAAATCGGGCGGAATTTCCGGCGGCAGGGGGGTTAGATGCCGATGAGCTGGAGGAGGATGCCGGTGGCGGCTGCGCCGGCGAGGAGGGGCAGGGGGGGGAGTTGTCGCCACTGGATGAGGGCGAGGCTGGCGGCGAAGATGAGGGCGGGGGGGAGGAGGGCGGCCCAGGTGGGGGCGTCGGGGAGGAGTCCGTGGCCGAGGCGGAGGGCGGTGGCGGCGAGGAGGCCGACGAGGACGGGCATGAGTCCGCGCATGGTGGCGCGGAAGGCGGGTTTTTGGCGCAGGGGGCCGATGAGGAGGCCGAGGGCCATGAGCAGGATGGCGCCGGGGAGGCAGACGCCGACGGTGGCGACGGTGGCGCCGCTGACGCCGGCGACCTGGTAGCCGGCGAAGGTGGCGACGTTGACGGCGATGGGGCCGGGGGTGGCCTCGGAGACGGCGAGCATGTCTATGAAGCGGCCGGGGGGGAGCCAGTGGCGGGTTTCGACTTCGTGCTGGATGAGGGGAACCATGTTGTAGCCGCCGCCGATGCTGAAGAGGCTGATTTTGAAGAAGGTCCAGAAGAGGAGGAGGTGGAGGCTCACGGGGGGCCTCCCGGGGCGGGGGCGGCGGGGCGGCGGAGGAGATGGGTAACGAGGCCGGCGGCGAGTCCGATGAAAATGAGGGGGATGGGGTGGATGTGGCGGCCGAGGAGGAGGAGGGCGGCGGCGAGGGCGGCGAGGATGAGGAGGGGGGCGCGCAGATGCAGGCGGCCGAGGCGCAGGGCGGCGGCGGCGATGAGGGCGATGACGGCGGGGCGCAGCCCGGCGAGGGCGCCGGCGATGAGGGGGCTGTCCCAGCGGTTGCCGAGGAGCATGGCGAGGGCGAGGATGACGAGGAAGGAGGGCAGGGCGACGACGATGGCGGCGAGGACGGCCGCGCGTTTGCCGTCGAGGCGCAGGGCGGTGAGGACGGCGAGGTTGACGATGATGACGCCGGGGACGGATTGGGCGATGGCGTATTCTTCGGCGACCTGGGCGGGGGTGAGCCAGCCGCGGCGCCGGGAGAGTTCGGCCTCGAAGATGGGGAGGGCGGCCATGCCGCCGCCGAAGGCGGTGGCGCCGATGCGCAGGAAGCTGATGGCGAGGGCGGCTTTCACGGCGGGGGCAAGGGGCGGGCGGGGGGGGGCGTCGGGAGATTACTGGAGGAGAGCGCCTTTGGGTCCGCTTTGGGCGTCCCAGTTGCGCGGCTTCTGAGCGGTGATGGAGGTGACGCGCTTGGAGGTCATTTGGATGCCGCGGGTTTTGGGGGTGCGGACGATGACTTTGGCGGGGTCGAACTCCTGCTGATGGATTTGCTGTCCTTTGCGGGGGGCGTATTTGACGTAGAGGGTCTCGGGTTGTTCGTCGGAGAAGAAGAGGGCTTTGGGCTTCTGGTTGTCGGGGGCGCAGAAGTAGTCCTTGTTGAGGATGGCGCCGCCGAAGGTGAAGCGTTTGAGGTGGGTGATGCCGTCGCCGACATAGACGAGGGTCATGACGCGGTCGCGGTCGTGGACGGCGGCGTAGATGAGATTTTTGTCCACGAAGAGTTTTTCGGGGGGGGGGATGATGCGGTAGCTGCAGTCGTCCCAGACGAGGATGATTTTGTCGTAGGATGAGCAGTGGAAGGCGGGGTCGCCGTCCACGTCGTCGTAGCCGAAGTATCCGCGCTGCTGGTCCCAGTGGAGTTTGAGTTCGCGGGCGGTGAGTTCGCGCATTTCGATGGCGTCGAAGGTTTCGGCCCGGGTTTTGCGGGGGAAGAGGTCGGCGTAGTCGCGCAGGAGGGTTTTGAGGTATTTGATGGTGTAGGCGGTGACGCGGGAGAGATTTTTTTCGACGTCGGCGAGGTCGGCGAGGAGGTTGTCTTCTTCTTTGCGTGATTTGTTGATGTCGTAGAGGGAGATGCGGCGGATGGGGATGGCGAGGAGCATGTCGAGGTCGCCGGGGGTGATGTCGCGCCGGAGGAGTTCGCGGTGGGGTTTGAGGCCTTCGAGGATGGCCTCGCGGACGGCGGCGGCGGTGGGGCATTCTTCGATGCGCTTGTAGATGCGGTGGACGATGAAGAGGCGGACGAGGGAGGCGGCGTGGAGGGCCTCGTTGATTTTGTGGCGTTCGATTTCGAGTTCTTTGCGGAGGAGTTCGACAAGACGCCGGGTGTTGTGGCGGAGGATGTCGTGGACGGAGAGTTCGACGGGGCGCTGCTCGCGAATGACGATGGGGCGCAGGGAGACGCTGATTTCGCAGTGGGTGAAGGCGTAGAGAGCCTGGATGGTTTGCCCGGCGTCGGCGCCAGCGGGAAGGGCGATTTCGATTTCGACGTTTTCGGCGGTGTAGTCGTGGATGGTCTTGGTTTTGATTTTGCCTTTTTTGGCGGCGTCTTCGATGGAGGCGAGGAGGCTTTCGGTGGTGATGCCGTAGGGCAGCTCGCGGATGACGAGGGTGGATTTGTCTTTTTG
The DNA here is from genome assembly GCA_012511885.1 of Lentisphaerota bacterium. Lineage (GTDB taxonomy): Bacteria > Verrucomicrobiota > Kiritimatiellia > CAIQIC01 > Lenti-01 > JAAZFE01. The sequence continues at coordinate 2,846 of JAAZFE010000020.1, forward strand.
GGCGATGACGGCGCGCAGGCGGACTTTGCCGCGGCCTTCGTCGTATTCGCGGACATCCATGAGGCCGCCCTGGGGGAAGTCGGGCAGGAGGGAGAAGGGCTTCTTCTGGAGGATGGCGATTTGGGCCTGGAGGAGTTCGCCGAAGTTGTGGGGGAGGATGCGGGTGGAGAGGCCGACGGCGATGCCCTCTGCGCCGAGCATGAGGAGGAGGGGCAGTTTGGCGGGGAGGACGACGGGCTCTTTTTTGCGCCCGTCGTAGGAGGGGATGAATTCGGTGAGGTCGTTGTTGAAGAGCTGGGTGGCGGCGAGGTCGGTGAGGCGGCACTCGATGTAGCGGGGGGCGGCGGCGGGGTCGCCGGTGTTGAGGTTGCCGAAGTTGCCCTGGCCTTCGATGAGATAGCCGCGGTTGACGATGGTGACGAGGGCGTCGCCGATGGAGGCGTCGCCGTGGGGGTGGAACTGCATGGTGTAGCCGACGATGTTGGCGACTTTGATGAAGCGGCCGTCGTCGTTGAGATGCAGGGAGTAGAGGATGCGGCGCTGGACGGGCTTGAGGCCGTCTTCGATTTCGGGGATGGCGCGGTCGCGGATGACGTAGGAGGCGTATTGGAGGAAGTTGTCATCCATGAGGCGATGGAGGGGGCCGTCGGGGAAGGCGGCTTTGTCGCGGGGGGAGGCGGGGACGAGCGTTGCCGGGGTGTCGGGGGCGGGAGCGGGGGGGGCTTTGGCGGCGCGGGCCGTTTTGCGGCGGCGGCGCGGCGGCTTGGGGTCGTCGTCGAAGAGAGAAGGTTGTTGGGGTTTGCTCATAAATTGACAGGCGCGGAGTATAGCGGATCCGATGTGGGGTGTCTATGTTTTAGCCCATGCCGGCTGTTTTGGGCGGAGCTTGCGGGGCGGGGGGCAAGGGGGGTAGGATTCGGTCATGCAAACCTTTGGGAAGCTGGTGGTGGAGTTGGCGTCGGGGGCGGCGGAGGAGTTTTGCGACTGGGCGCGGGGGGCGTGGGAGGTGGAGCCGGTGTGGTTTGAGCGGCCGGGGGCGGAGCGCGCGGTGATCGAGGTGTATTTTGAGGATGTGGCGGCGGCCGGGGGGCGGCTGACGGAGTTGCAGGAGGCGTGGGGAGGACGGTTTTTGGCGGCGCGGGCGGAGGCGGTTCCGGAGGAGGATTGGACGACCTTTTGGCGGCATCATTTCAAGATTCAGGATCTTGGCGAGCGGCTGCGGATTGTGCCGGTTTGGGAGAAGGCGCCGGACCGGAAGCGGATCAATTTATGGATGGATCCGGGGCTGAGTTTTGGGACGGGGGATCATTTTACGACGAGGTTTTGTCTGGAGGAGCTGGAGCGGGCGTGGGTCGAGCTGGAGATGGCATCGTTTTTGGATGCGGGGACGGGGAGCGGGATTTTGGCGATTGCGGCGGCGCGGCTGGGGGTGCCGAAGGTGGAGGGGTTTGATTTTGACCCGGTTTGCGTGGCGGGGGCGGCGCGCAACGCGCGGCTGAACAAGCTGCCGAAGGGGCGGATTGAGTGGTATGAGGCGGATGTGCTGCAGGAAGGCTGGCGGCGGGGGACGGCGGATGTGGTCTGCGCGAATATTTTGACGAGGGTTTTGGTGGCGGCGCGCGAGGAATTGTGGCGGGCGACGGGGTGCAGGCTGATTGTGACGGGAATTCGCGAGGATGAGGGGGCGGAGGTGGAGGCGGCGTTTGGGGAGCTGGGGGCGAAGCTGGTTCGCCGGGCGGGGGATGGGGAGTGGTGCGGGCTGGTGTTGGAACAGAGCTAGCCTGAATAATTCATCAACATGGATGAAAACATCTTTACTTATTGTTGCCCTGCATGATGCGGACATTTGGATAAAAAATTATTTTTCATCCCTGTTGCCCTTCGGCGCGACGATTCCAACCCGTCTGCGGCGTTATTCGGGGCTCGCAGTATGTCCATACAGCTTCGCCCCGCCTGCCTTGCATCCGGGCC
>JAAZFE010000021.1 GCA_012511885.1 Lentisphaerota bacterium
ATGGTGGTGGGGGATGGATTCGAACCATCGAACTCGTAGAGGGCAGATTTACAGTCTGCTGCGTTTGGCCACTTCGCTACCCCACCGGGGCATTGATCCAGGCTATCGCATCATGGTGGAGCGGAAGGGATTCGAACCCTCGACCCCTACGTTGCGAACGTAATGCTCTACCAACTGAGCTACCGCCCCAGGCGTAGTTCCCTAACGATCAATGAAGGCGCAACCTACCAGCAGACGGGCCATAGCGCAAGCGGATTTTTTGTCCCGCTTTTTTGCGCGTCGCGCGCCACGCCCGACCCGAAGCGGCCAGGCGGTCACTCCCCCGGCTGGCCGTGCTTGCGCAACAGGCTGCAACCCGCGCCCAGCAGCGCCGCCACCGCCGTCACCCGCAGCGCCGCCCGCACCGCGTGCATGATCTCCCCGGCGCCGCCCGCGCCAAGATGATGCGTATAAATCAGCCCGGCCAGGGCCACGCCCGATGAAAAACCCAGCGTGCGCGCCGCCGCCAGCATGGCGCCGGCCACCCCCTGTCGGTTCCTCGGCGCCGCGCCCATGATGGCGCTGTTGTTGGGCGCGGTGAACAGCCCCGCCCCCCACCCCACCACCGCCAATCCCGCCAGCAGCCAGCGCCTCTGCTCCACGCCGCAACAGGCCAGCAGGCTGATGCCCGCAGACATCAGCAGCATACCCGTGGTCGCCGGCAGCGTGACCCCGATCTTGTCGGAAAGATGCCCGCTCAAAGCCGTCACCGACAACATCCCCATCGGCACGGCCATCATCATGAGCCCGGCCTTGGACGCCTCGAGCCCCATGCTGGAAATCAGCAGGAACGGAATCAAAAACGACACCGACGCCGAGCAGATGTAGCACAGCCACGCCGCCACGATGGACGCGCTGAAACGGCGGTTGGCAAACAGGCGCAAATCCAGCGCGGGATGTTGCAGGCGGCTTTCAATGATCAACAACCCCGCCAACGCGAGGATGCCAACCACCATGGAAGCGACAATCACCGGATGCCGCCAGCCCATCTCCCCACCCTTGCTGAGCGCAAACAGCAGCGCCGACAAACTGATCGCCATGCCCGCCGCCCCGGCCGGGTCGAAAGGCTGCTCGTCCTCGGCCTGATCCGCGCTTAGCGACCAATAGGCCACCGCCCACATCACGATGCCAACCGGCACGTTGATATAAAAAATGAAGGGCCACCCGAAATGCTGGGTGAGCAGCCCGCCCAGCCCCGGCCCCAGCGCCATGCCCAGATAGGTCAAGGTGGCCTGCAACCCGAGCGCCCGCCCCCGCTCCGAACGGGGAAACGCCGCCACCAGAATCGCCGGACTCAGCGCAAAAATCATCGCCGCCCCAATAGCCTGAATCACGCGCGCCACGATCAGCCACCCAATGCTCCCCGCCAGACCGCAGCCCAGCGAGGCCAGCGTGAACACCAACTGCCCGGCCATATAAATCCGCCGCCGGCCGTGGATGTCCGCCAAGCGCCCGAAAACCAGCACCGAGGCCGTCACCGTAATCAGATAGGCCAGGATCACCCATTCCAGCGTGGACACCCCCGCGCCGGTATCCCGGCCAATCACCGGCAGGGCAATATTGACCACGCTGGCATCCAGCGCGGACATGAAGGTGCCCGAGCCAACCACCCCCAGGGTCCACCATTTCCCCCGGCCGGTTTTCTGCGGCGTACTCACAGCGTGGACGGCCTTGTGCCGCCCGGCCCGGCCAATGGTTGATCCCACCCGCGCTCCGGGCCGCATCGCCGCCTCATGACGCGCGCGACTTTTCAGCGACAAACCGGACGTCCTCGCTGAGCCGCTCGGTTTCGTCCGCGCTCAATCCGGCCCAATGCTCCTCCGGCTTGGCCAGCTCGGCAAGGACCGATGTCTCGCGCGCGAAATCGGCCAGCCGGGCCGGCTCGTGACGGGCCACGCGCGCCAGCAGCACGCTCAGCACGATCAGACCGGTCCGACCGCCTTCCACCACTTCGCGGCGAAACTCGACCAGCCCGCGTGAGGCGGCCTGGCCGATCGTGTAGTTCTCTTCGAGCAGAATCTCATAGAAAACCTCGAGCACCGCGCTGCGCAGTTCGTAATAGGATGCGTTCATCATGGCTTCCAATCTAGCCGATGGGCCCGGCCCGGCCAAGCCGCTTTGCCGGTCTGAACCATTCACGCGACAAGTCCGGCCCGGATGTGAGTTGATGAATCATTCTGGTCAGGCTCGGGTTTTGGCGCGCCGCCGCCGCGGCCGCCGCCCCTGCCCCGCAATGTTGTAAAGCACCCCCATCATGAACAGCAGCACCAGCAGACTGGTTCCACCAAAACTGATGAACGGCAACGGGAAACCCTTGGTCGGCAGCCGCCCCGTCACCACCCCAATGTTGATGATGGCCTGCATGCTCACCAGCAGGGTGATGCCAAACGCCATGAGCCGACCGGCCGGATCCGGCGCACGACCGCTAATGCGCAGTCCGCAAAGCAGCAGCGCCACAAAGAGCAGCACCACCCCCACCGAGAAGACAATCCCCAGCTCTTCCCCGATGATCGCGAAAATAAAATCGGTGTGCGCCTCCGGCAGATAATGCTGCTTCTGCAGGCTCTTCCCCAGGCCCACCCCCCGGGCGCCCCCCGCCACAAACGCATACAGCGCGTTCAGGAGTTGGAACCCTTCCTTGTCGGCATATTTTTCCGGATCCAAAAACGCGAAAATCCGGCCCATCCGCTGGGGGTTCTGTGAAATCATCCAGCCCAGACCGCCCAGTCCGACCGCTCCCGAGGCCACCACCGCGCCCACCGGCGCGCCGGCCACAAACATGATGGCCAGCCCGGTCATGCCGATCAGCAGGGTGCTGCCAAAGTCCGTTTCAAACAGGATCAGCACCAGCATGGAACCCAGCAGCAAACCGGGATAGATCAGCCCCTCGAGGTAACCCTCGCGCGGACGCTTGCGGTCCCCATACCAGCGGGCCAGCATGGCTATGGCCACGAACTTGGCCAGCTCGGAAGGCTGAAAGGTCAAACCGCCCAGCGCCCGCGGCAAGCCGATCCAGCGGCTGCTGCCGTTGAGCGTCCGGCCGATGCCGGGCACATACACGAGCGTCAGCAGAACCAGGGTCACCCCCAGCAGCGGCCAGATCAACTTGAACCAGTGCTGATACGGCACGCGCGCGCCCACCCACGCGGCCGCCAGCCCCAGCAGCATCCAAAGCAACTGGCGCTGCGTAAAGTGGTCCGGATTCTGATACAGCTTTTCACCCTGAGGCCCGCTGGTGCTGTAGAGCATGACCAGGCCGAACAGGCAGAGCATGCCCACCACCAAAATCAGGACCGATCGAGTCTGCACAACAAGTTCCTTTGTCCGCTTTCAAGCAACACGCCCGGCCCAATCGGGCCGGGCGCGCGTTTCACCTGCCCCCATGGGCAAGGCTGTTTGATCCATTACTTCGATTCGGGAATCACAATCCGTGAATTGGGAACCAGTTCCTGATCCGCCTTGAGTTTGTTGGCTTTGCGCAGATCGGCTTCCCGCACGGAGAACAGCTTGGCCACAGTCGAAACCGTATCATCCGGTTGCACGGTGTATTGCAGGTCTGGTTCGAAGTGCTCCCCCACGTCCTCGGGGGCGGCAGCCGGCGCATCCTCCGCGGCGGCGGGGGCGGCTTCCTCCACAACGGGAGCGGCATCCTTGGCCGGCTTCTTCTTGGCGGGAGTTTCGCTCTTGGCCTCGTCCGTCTTGGCCTTCCCGGCGCCTTCGCCGCCGGGGATCGTCAGCTTCTGGCCAACCCGGATTTTGTTCGGATCCGCAATCTGGTTGGCCGCCGCCAGATCCTTGGTGCTGACCTTGTGGGCCGCGGCAATCTTCGAGAGCGAGTCGCCCGCCTTCACCTCATAGGTGCCGCCGGGACCAGACTTCTCGGCGGCCTTCGCCTTGGGCGCGGCCTTGGCTTCGGGCTGCGACTGCGACGGCTTGGCATGGTCCGGCAGAATCAGTTTCTGCCCGATGCGAATCTTGTTGGCGTCGGCAATCTGGTTCAGCTCCGCCAGCTCGCGGGCGTTCACGCCATGCTGCACCGCAATCTTCGAAAGCGAATCACCGGAACGCACCACATAAATGTTGCCCGCGGCCACATCCGTTTTGACCGGCGCAGGCTTGGATGGCGGCTTGATGTCCGGGAACGTGACCGGCGGCACCGCTCCGGGCGTCACCACGGTGGCCGAAGGAGGCAGCGGCGGAGCCGTGGGCGGCTCCGTGGGATAAGGTTCCGTGCGACGCGTGTCGCGCCCCGCCGTCGTGCAACCCTGCGTCATCACCACCGACCCGATCACCGCGATGTGCACGGCAACAATCAAACTGGCTATAACCGATACCCTCATTTTCTGCTCCTTGGTCTGTCTGTTTAAATTATTTTCCCACTGGCCATCCATTATGCCCCCTCTGACGGGAAGAATTCAATCTTTATTCCTGCGCCGTTTTCCCGTCCGCGGCCAGGCGGGCGAAGGCATCGCCCCGTTCCACATAGGAGGCAAACTGGTCATAGCTGGTGCAGGCCGGGGCCAGCAGGATGCAATCACCCGGCCGGGCCATGGCGCGGGCCTCCCTCACGGCTGTTTCCAGCGTGTCGCAATTCCAGCAGGGAACCACCTGCCCCCATGCCGCCCGCATGGCTTCGGTCGCCTCGCCAATCAAAAGAACCCCGCGCGCCCACTCGCGCAACGTCTCCGCGGCGGCGGCAAAATCCGTCTCCTTGGCCCGCCCGCCCGCAATCAGCCAGATCGGCCGATTCTGCATGCGGATCGAGGCCATCATCGCGGCCAGATTGGTGGCCTTCGAGTCGTTGACCCAGCGCACCCCCCCCCGCTCAGCCACCACCTGCGCCCGATGCGGCAGCGGAGTCAACGACCGCAAGCCCCGCTCGATGATGTCGGCAGGAACCCCGGCGGCCGCGGCCGCGCCAACCAGCCCGGCCATGTTCGGCCCCAGGACGGCGTTGTCCAGCCAGGTGCCGGCCAGCGAAACCTCGATCCCCTCTCCGCCCACCCCGCCGGCGCGGCACGCATAATCATCGTCATCCGCCGTCCCGAAGGTTCGCCATGTTCCCGCCCCGCCCGACCATTCCTGAAAACGCGCCAGCCAATCCCCGGGCACCAGGGCAACATCGCCCGCCCGCTGGTGTTGAAACAGCCGCGCCTTGAGACGCGCGTACACCGCCATCGAACCATGACGATCCAAATGGTTCGGCTGCAGATTCACCATGAGCGCGATGTCCGGGCGAAAGGCCGCGCAGGTCTCCAGTTGAAACGAACTGACCTCGATCACCAGCCACGCCGCCTGCGGATGCTCCAGCACGGCTTGAGCGACCGGCAGGCCATAGTTCCCGCAGGGAACCGCCGCGGCGCCGCCCAGGGTCAGAATTTCCGCCAGCGCCTTCACCACCGTGCTCTTGCCGTTGCTGCCGGTCACCGCCAGCGTGCGGCCGCGAAAGCGGCTCCACCCCAGCTCCAGCTCCGACACCAGCGGTATGCCCCGCGCGTGAATGCCCCGCAGCATGGCGTCATCAATGTCCAGACCGGGACTCGCCACCGCCAGATCAAACTCTCCCGACGGCGCTTGGGATGCTCCCAAAACTACCTCCCCCCCGAGCGCCCGCACCAGCTCGGCCCGTTCGCGCAGCGCGGGCGTGTCGCGCTCATCCACAACCAGCACCCGCGCTCCCTCCGCCCGCAGCAGCCGCGCCGCCGCGAGACCGCTGGCCCCAAGGCCGCAAATCAACGCTCGAGTGGGCTTGGCCATACGCGCCGCGTCAACGAACCTTCAGCGTGGCCAGCCCGAGTAGCGCGCACACGATGGATACAATCCAGAAGCGGATCACCACCGTGTTTTCTGCCGCCTCCGGCGAACGCCCCTCCGCCCGCGCGCGATCCTTCGAGATCAATTCAAAGTGGTGATGAATCGGCGTCATGCGGAAAGGTCGGCGCTCCTGCGCCAGCAGCTCGCCCGTGCGCCACCGGTGCAGCTTGCAGGCGCCCCGCTGGATCAGCACGCTGCCCGCCTCCACCACAAACACCAGCCCCACGATCACCAGCGTCAGCTCATGCTTGATAAGAATCGCCACCATGGCGATCGCCCCGCCCAGCGCCAGACTGCCGGTGTCGCCCATGAATACCTTGGCCGGATAGGCGTTCCACCACAAAAATCCCAGCACGGCGCCCAGCAGGCATCCGCAAAACACCGCCAGCTCATGCGCGCCACTCACCGACGGCACCTGCAAATAGGTGGCCATCGTCAGGTGGCCCGCCACATACGCCAGAGCCAGATAAGCCGCCGACACCGACCCCATGCACCCCGCCGCCAAACCGTCCAGACCGTCCGTCAAATTCACCGCGTTGGTCGTGCCCACCAGCACGCCAAACATGATGGCCACCGCCACCCATACCGGCAGATGAGCGGCCAGCGGCGCCTTGAGAAACGGCACCATCAGCTGCCGCGCGTACACCCGCGTGCCGGGCACGGCCTCGATCGCCAAAAACATCAGAATAACCCAGCCGCATTGCAGCGCCAGCTTTTGCCATTCCTTCAGCCCGCCGGAATGCCGCTTGCGCAGCTTGAGCCAGTCATCCGCGAACCCCACGCCCCCCATGAACAGCATCGTCCCCATCGCAATCCACACCTGGGGGTTCGACGTGCGGCACCAGAGCGCCGTGGCCACGAATGTCGCGAACAAAATCAGCAGCCCCCCCATGGTTGGCGTACCCGCCTTGCGCTTGTGGTGCTGCAGCATCGAGTCCACTTCCTCCTCCTGCCGCACCACCTGCCCGATGTTGAAATCGCGCAACCGCGCGATCATCCAGCGCCCCAGCAGCAACGAAAGACCAAAGGCCGTGCCCGCCCCCATGAACGCCCGGAAGGTCACATAGCGGAAAATGTTCAGCCACGTAAAATGATCTGTTTTTGCCGACAGATAATACAGCATGAGTCAGCGCTCCTCTTTCAATCGCTCCAATACATCTTCCAGCCGGATCCCGCGCGACGCCTTGAACAGGACCGCGTCGCCCGGCTCCAAGCGCTCGCGCAGCCATGCCGCGGCGTCGGACGGCTCTGCTGCAAGCCGGGCGCGCTCCATTGGCCAGCCCGTCGCCTTCAGACCATCCAAAATCGCGTCTGCGGCCGGCCGGGTGTCATCCGTACGCGCCAGCACCACCACCCCCCCCCAGGAACCGCCAGCCACCTGCCGCCCCAGGGCTTCATGCGCCGCCTGTTCGCGCCGTCCCATCTCAAGCATCGGACCCAGCGCCAGAAAACGACGCCCCTCCACCGGCCAGTCGGCAAAAGCCCGCAAAGCCGCGCCAATGCTGGCCGGATTCGCGTTATAAGCATCATTGATCGCCGTCCAGCCCCCCACAGCTTCCACCGCCCAGCGCATGCCCACCGGCTGGAAACTTTCCAGCGCCTCGGCGATCGCCTCCCAGGACACCCCGCACACGCGCGCCACCGCCACCGCCGGCATAACGTTCGCCGCCATAAAACCGCCCGGCGGCGGCAGCGGCAACTCCGCGGACTCGCCCGTTGCCCGTTCATACACCCAGAGCCGCTCCGGACTCATCGCGTCCCCGGCATAGTCCGCCTCGCGCTGCCTCAACGACCACGTCACCACCGGCGCGGAGCTTCGCGCCCGCAACAACGGAGAAAACTCGTCATCCAAATTCAGCATCGCGCGGCCGTCCGGCGGCAACTGCTCCAGCAGCTCCGCCTTCTCCTCGGCAATCGCCCGCACTGACTCAAAAAACTCGATGTGCGCCTCAACAATGCCGGTCATCACCGCAAGATCCGGCCGCAGAATATCCCGCAGGACCGCCATTTCACCCGGATGACTGATGCCGGCCTCGAACACCCCGAACCGGCACTCCCGATCCAGGTCCGCCAAACTGAGTGGCAGTCCGATCTCATTGTTGAAGTTGCCCCGCGTGCGCGCGGTCTTGCCGGCCTGCGCCAGCATGTCCGCAATCAGTTCCTTGACCGTCGTCTTGCCCACGCTGCCCGACACCCCGATGATCCGGGCTGGCATCGTTGCCCGATAGCCCGCCGCAATCCTTCCCAGCGCCGCGAGCGGATCCTCCGTCCGCAGATAAAACCCTCCCGCGGGCAAATCGGCCATCGGCCGCGACGCCAGCACCACCGCGCAAGCGCCCGCACCCGCCACCTCCGCCAAAAACTGATGCCCGTCCGCCCGCTCGCCCTTCAAAGCAAAAAAAAGGCTGCCGGGCCCGGCCTGCCGGCTGTCCACGCAAAGATTCGTCAACGGCCTGTCCGGCAGCAACGGATGCCAACTCCCGCCGCACCATTCCGCCATCTGTTTGGGCAACACGCTTTCCATACACCGAGCGGTTGTAAAAGGTTTGTCCCGCCAGCGCAATCCATTTCCAGTTTCCCTCCCGTTCATTTCTCGCTACGGTGTGGCCATGCAGGTTGTTTCCATGGGCGATTGCATCCGTTCCGGCCGCTACCGCGTGGCTGCCCGCCACACGCGCAGCACCCTGCTCGCCGGCGCGAAAGGGTGCATCCTGTTCATGGTTGCCTGCGACATCGGCCCCGGCCCGCTCAACATCGTCGTGGACAACCCCGCCCGCCCCCTGTCCGGCGATGCCCTCCAACTCCCCCCCTGGCCCGCCGCCCCCCGTTTCAATTCCGCCATGCCCCTCCCCGGCAAATCCGCCCTCGCCCGCCTCGAACAACTCCTCGACACCGCCCTGCCCCGCCATGCTCCGCCCGAAAGCCTCATCACCCTCTTCGAGCCCCCCCGCCGCCTTCCGCCGCGACAGGCCGCCCGGGATCAGCGTTTCCACGAAGCTCTCGACCTCATCTCATGCGGACGCCTCGAAGCCGGCATCGCCCTCATCCGCGGTTGCGGCGAAGGCCTGACTCCTTCCGGCGACGACTTCATCTGCGGCCTCATGCTGGCTCTGCGTCTGCAGCGGCATCCCGCCCGGGCCCGCGCCCTGCTGCCCCAGGCCCTCGGCGGCAACCTCGTCGCCAACGCGTTCCTCAAACTCGCCGCCCGCGGACGCGTCAACATCGCCCTCCAGCGCCTCCTCGAACACCCCACCCCCGCCCGCCTCAAAGCCGTCTGCGCCTTCGGCCACAGCTCCGGCGCCGACCTCCTCTGCGGCCTCCGCCAGGCCCTCGCCCACCCCTTCTAAATCCCCCTTTTCCACGCCATGGAAACTTTCTTTCCACACTGTGGAAAAGGCGAGTGCCGAGCCAAAATCCGCCACGCGGACGCATGGCGAACGCGAGCTCCATAGCGCGCGGCGAATACCGGCAGCTGCCGACAAAACCCGGGGCAAGGCGCGAGAGGACCCAAAAAACGTCTCTCTTCCGCCCCTTTTTCCCGCCGCGCCAGCGGCGTCCCAAGCGTCCGTGTCAGTCCGTGTGGATCCGTGTAGGTCCGTGTGGCTGTTCCCGCCGTTGCCCATCCCGCCCCGCCGTCGCCAAGGCGCGGCAGCGCCCCCTCCTTGCTCCCCTGCGCCATGCTCGCCGCGCGGGCGCGGCGACGCGTCAGCGCGGAAAAGGCGCACCTTGGTTTTGCCGCCTCGTTTTTCCAAATCCTTTGCCGCCTCTCTTCCCCCCACATCACCCATCAGCACCCCCCCCACCACCACCGCCCCCCCCCACACCACCCATCAGCGCAACACCCACAACACCAGCACCCCCAACCCAATGCGATACCACCCAAACCCCGCCAGCGTATACCGCGACACCACCCTCATCAAAAACCTGATCCCCACCCGCGCCACCACAAACGACACCACCAGCCCCACCACATACGTCCCCACATCCGCCCGCTGCAAACTACCCCACCCCTTCGCCAAGTCATACGCCCCCGCCAGCAGCAGCACCGGCACCGCCGCAAAAAACGAATACTCCGCCGCCGTCCTCCGCCCCAACCCCAGCAGCCGCCCGCCCAGAATCGTCGCCATCGAGCGCGAGGTCCCCGGCACAATCGAGAAGCACTGGAACAGACCAATCCCCAGCGCTCGCCGCCAGCCCACCTCATCCACGCTCTGCTCCTCCACGGCCGGCAGCAGCCGCTCGAGCACAATCATCACCACGCCGCCACCCACCAGCGCCAGGGCAATCGGCCCCGGCGCAAACAACCGCTCCTTAATCGTCGAATAGAAAAGCAACCCCACCACCGTCGCCGGCAGGGTCGTCAGCCCCAGCCACAGCCAACCGTTCAGACCGGCAAACCCTGTCTCCACCCTGCAGGACAGCAGGCGCGCAAAACGACGGCGATACTCCACCAGCACCGCCAGCACCGCCCCCATTTGGATCACCATCTCGAAGCTCTCGTGAAAACTCTCACCAAAGCATCCCTCAAGCCAGTGACACACCAAAACCAGGTGGCCCGTCGAAGAAACCGGCAGATATTCCGTAAAACCTTCGACAACCCCCTGCAGGGCCGCAAACAGCAATATCATCCATTGACTCATCAAACTCGTCCGTATCTTTCTCCGGCCGGATGCCGACCCTGCTCGCGCGCCTCTCGACCCAACCGATACGGTCACCTTAGTCCTCCACCACCCCCAACGCAAGCCAGAGCAACACGCCACGCGCCACCCCCCAAAGCACGAAGCGCACTCCGCGGCACAGCCGCGTCCCCAGCGTCCGTGTTTGACAGTGCCAGTCCGTGTTCGTCCGTGTGGCTGTTCCTACGCGTCAGCAGCACATTGCACACCGGCGCCTCCCCTGTCAACAAGGTCAATCAGGTCAACAAGGTCACCCGCGCGTCAGCGCGGCAACAACGTCCCAAAACACCCATTTTGGCCATTTTTCGCCCGCACTGACGCCGGGCAATGCCGGGCTGAGGCTCGGCGACCCCAGCGTCCGACCCGTCCCGCCGTCACCTTGACGCGCCAGCGCCCCCCGCTCCCATGCTGGCCCCGCGATCGTGGGGCCTATCCATCGTATAGAGTATCGTCCCCGCCCCCGAGGCCACCGCCACCATCTTCCCCGAACACATCGCCCATGTCCTCTTCAATCGCTTCGGGATCCTCGCCCGCTTCGAGCCGCCGCACCATCTCCTGCATTTCGGGAGGCATGGGTTCTCCGGTTTCCTCGGCCATGCGCCGCATCAGTCGGCCCATCGCGCGGGGATCATCCTCATCCATGCCTTCCGCCTCCGCCAGCAGACTCTCCATGCCCGGCGGCATGTCGTCGTCACCGGGCATACCCCCGAAATCATCTCCGCCCGCGGCGGACGCGCGACTCTTTGGCGCGGCAAACCGCGACAGCACACGCGTCATCTTCTCATGACCGCACTTGGGGCACTTTGGCGTCTGGTGGTCCGCCACATTCCGCACCAGAAAACTAAACACCCGCTTGCACTTCTCGCACTGATATTCAAAAATTGGCATGGCTGTCCTCCGCCAAATATGTAGCAAATTTGCTGCATATTCCGCAATTCTCAACCGTCGCCGTTCGCTCCCCCGGCTCCTCGGGGTCGTTTGACAACCCCTCACGACCTTTGGCATTCTGCCCCTGTGATTCCCCAAGCAGTCATCCTTCTCGGCGGCAAAGGCACGCGCATAGCTTCCAGTTTTCCCGATCGCCCCAAATGCCTGGTTCCCGTCCGCAGCCGCCCCTTCCTCGAGTGGCAGTTGGACTGGCTCAAAGCCAACGGCATCCGCCAAGTTCTCCTGGCCGCCGGCCACATGGCCGACGTGCTCGAAACCTGGCGGGCGGCACGCCCCCCCGACACTCTCGAATTGACTCTGACCCGCGAGCCCGAACCGCGCGGAACCGCCGGCGCGCTCAAATATATCGAGCCCCGGCTCGCCACCGAACGCGTGCTGGTGCTCAACGGCGACTCACTGACACCCCGCCTCACGCTGGCCGGCGATTTCTTTGCCAACCTCGACTCTCTGCCCGGCCTCGACGGCAAAACTCCCCCCGCTGTCCTGATGGTGACCCCCATCCGGAAAACCGGACGCTACGGCACGGTCGAATTCAACACGGACGGTTTTGTGACCGCCTTTCGCGAAAAAGCTGAACGCGACCATGGCTACGTCAACACCGGCGCCTACATCCTCCCGCGCGAGATCATCGCGGCCATTCCCTCCGACCGCGCCGTATCGCTCGAAATGGAGACCTTCCCCGCCCTGGCCGCGCAACGACGACTCCTCGCGTTGCCCTGCCCGCCTCCCCTGCTCGACATGGGCACGCCAGAAGGCCTGGCCGAAATGGAAGCCTGGCTGCGCGCCTGGACCCCTCCATGAGCCCCACCCAACCGGACCATCTGGCCGCCTTGCGCTTAGCCGTACGCCGCCGTCTGCTGCCCTGGTTCGCCCGCCACGCGCGTGATCTGCCCTGGCGTCAGGAACCGCGCGACCCCTACGCCGTCTGGATTTCAGAAATCATGCTGCAGCAGACCCGCGTGGACACCGTCATCCCCTACTTTCAACGCTTCATGAAGCGGTTCCCCACGCCTGCGCATCTGGCGGCCGCCCCCATGCGCGACGTCCTCAAGCACTGGGAAGGCCTCGGCTACTACGCCCGCGCCCACCGGCTGCACCAAGCCGCGCAGGTTCTCGTTCGCGATTACCAAGGCCGCCTCCCCGACGATCCCGCCTTGCTGGCCAAGCTGCCCGGACTGGGCCCCTACGCCACCGCCGCCATCGCCTCCCTGGCCTTCGGTCACCCCCGCGCCGCGCTCGATGGCAACATCATGCGCGTTCTTGCCCGCCTCACCGCCCTCCCCGGCGACATCACCCGCTCCGCCACCCGCCGCAAGCTGCAGCATCTGGCCGACACCCTCCTCGCGCCCAAACATCCCGGGGCCACCAACGAGGCCTGGATGGAACTCGGCGCGCTCGTGTGCACCCCCCGCAACCCGCGCTGCTCCGCCTGTCCCCTCGCGCGCCTCTGCAAAGCCCGTGCCGCCGGCCGCCCCGAAGCCTTCCCCCAAAAGCCCAAAAAGAAAAAATTGCCCCACAAAGTCGTGGGCGCGGCGGTCATTCTCAATCGCAGCAATCAAATCCTGATTGCCCAGCGCCACCCCGACAAAGGCATGCTGAACGGGCTCTGGGAATTCCCCGGCGGCAAGCGCCGCGACACCGAAACCATGGCCGGGTGCATCGCGCGCGAACTCCGCGAAGAAATGGGCCTCACCCTCGAAGTCGGCCCCCGCCTCGTCATCGTGCACCACGCCTACAGCCATTTCACCATCGAGCTGCACGCTCACTTTGCGCGCATCCTCAAAGGACGCCCCCTCCACCTCGATTGCGCCGATCATGCCTGGGTCACCCCCGACCAATTCGACGCCTATCCCTTTTCCAAAGCCGATCACGGCATCATCAACGCCATGCGCGCCCTGCCCCGCCCGCCCCGACAACGCGACTACTTCTAGCCCGCCTTTTTCAGACCAAATACCGCCCGAAACGCCCCGAAATCACCAAAAACAGCCCGAAACCTGCCGATTATTGGCCAATATCGCCCAAAATTCTCCATTTTCAGCCACTTCTTGTCGTTTCGCAGCGTTTCCCGTCATTTTCGG
>JAAZFE010000022.1 GCA_012511885.1 Lentisphaerota bacterium
GCCAAAAACACTTGCCCCCCCCCTCCAATCCTGCAACTCTACCCATGCACCCCTCCGTGGATGCCCCAACCCGGGCCCGGCTCCACCGTGCCCGGAAATAAACTTATCGAACCTGGGCGGCAACGCCCTTGATGGAGACCTGACATGACACTCAAAGAAGCCCTCGAGCAATCCGCTCAAAAACACGGCGACAAAGTCCTGATGAAGTACAAGCGCCTCGGCCAGTGGCGCACCCAGACCTATCGCCAGTTCCTCGACCGCGTCCGCGCCATCTCCGAAGCCCTCGTGCGCGAGTGCGGCGTGCGCCCCGGCGACCGCGTGGCCCTGCTGGGCCCCAACTCCCCCGAGTGGTGCGCCATCCACTACGCCATCACCAGCATCGCCGCCATCGCGGTGCCCATCGATGCCAAGCTCCTCGAGCAGGAAGTCGCCCACATCCTCACCGACTCCGGCGCGGCCACCCTCCTGGTGGACTCCAGCACCGAAACCAACATCATCGAGAGCATCGAGCGCGCCCCGGCCATGCGCCACCTGATCTTCTACGGCACCCAGGCCCCCGCCTACGACAACGGCAAAATCAGGCGCCTCCACACCCACGATCTCGACGAAATGATCGTGACCAACCAGCCCTACAGCCGGGGACACAGCGCCGCCTACGACCGCTATCACCCCCAGGACGACGACGTCGCCTCCTTCATCTACACCTCCGGCACCACCGGCCGCCAGAAAGGCGCCATGCTCACCCATGGCAACTTCATGGGCAACTTCGCCTCGCTGGATGCCGCCATCGAAATCCTCCCCGACGACAACTTCATGGTCATCCTCCCCCTGCACCACTCCTTCGCCTTCACCACCTGCCTCGTCACCCCCGTCAGCTCCGGCACCCAGATGAGCTTCGTCGAGAGCCTCCGCACCGTCGGCGACAACATCCGCGAGGCCTCCCCCACCATCGTGCTGGCCGTGCCCCTGCTGCTCGAAAAAGTTTACGGACGCCTGCGCTCCGGCATCCGGGCCAACAAGATGGCCAACACCCTCTGGAAGCTCGGCATCCGCAACCCCGTGCGCAAGGGCATCCTCGAAAAGCTCGGCGGGCGTCTCCGCCTGATGGTCTCCGGCGGCGCCCCCGCCGACCCCGAGTTGCTCGCTGGCATCGAGGAACTCGGCCTCAAGGCCCGCGAAGGCTACGGCCTGACCGAAACCGCCCCCGTCCTCACCCTCTCCCCCTTCGAAGACCCCATCCGCCCCGGCTCCTGCGGCAAAGTCCTGCCCAACGTCGAAATGACCGTCTTCGACCCCGACGAAGAGGGCGTCGGCGAACTCGCCGCCAAAGGCCCCAACGTCATGAAGGGCTACTACAACAACCCCGGCGCCACCGAGGAAGTCTTCCGCGACGGCTGGTTCCTCACCGGCGACCTCGGCTACATTGACGACGAAAACTACGTCTATATCACCGGCCGCAAAAAAGCCCTCATCGTCAACCGCGAAGGCAAAAACATCTATCCCGAGGAAGTCGAACTCCAGATAGACCAGTCCCCCCTCATCCTCGAGTCCGTCGTCCTCGGCTACCGCAATCCCGACGAAGCCGTCGGCGAGCATGTCGGCGTCATCGTCGTCCCCGACATGGAGCAGATCGCCGCCCTCGAGGCCCAGGAAAAGCGCAAGTTCACCGAAAAAGAACTCGTCGCCCGCCTCAAGGCCGAGGTCAAAAAGCAGGTGTCCACCCTCTCCACCTACAAGCACCCGCGCCGCATCCGCATCCGTTGGGAAGAGTTCAACAAGACCTCCACCGGCAAGATCAAGCGCTACCTCTACGCCATGGCCGAAACCTTGGTGGACTAACCCCCGTCCATGGCCCCACCCGCGGCGTGCCCCCCGGCACGCCGCGTTTTTCATCCCCCCCGCCCGCCCCCCAAAAAACGGCGCCACGGCGTCACCTCCTGGTCCCCTCCCACCCTTTTCGCGCCAACCACGCCCCACATCCGCCTATGGCGCGTCAGCGCCCCGTGGCCATGCGGCAAAGGATTTTGAACAAACGAGGGGCTTTCCCGGCAAAATACGCGCCCCCCCGCCATCGCTGTTCCCCATCGCGTCACCGAGAATCGTCCTTGGCTCGCCGTCCGTCCCGCCCATGCGGGATGGCAGTGCGGCAAAGGATTTTGCAAAAGCTCTGCCCCCAAAAAACGGCGTCACGGTCTCACGGCGTCATCCCCTCCCCCTCCCGCCCTTTTCGCGCCAATCACGCCCTGCATCCACCTATGGCGCGTCAGCGCCCCGTGGCCATGCGGCAAAGGATTTTGAACAAACGAGGGGCTTTCCCGGCAAAATAAGCGCCCGGATTTTTTGATGATGGCGCGTCGCGGGCGATCCCTCGCAGTACTTTAGTACGCGAGGGTCGTCCTCGACGCGCCAGCGCGGAAAAGACGGGCCTTCGTTTTGCCGCCTCGTTTTTCAAAATCCTTTGCCGCCTCTCCTCCCCCCACTCACCACCCGCCTCCCACGCCCTCACCACCGCCCAAATCCGCCGACCATCCCTCAAATCGTCCGGCATCCGCCCCCCCGCCAGCCACGATCCCGCAACCGAAACTGCTCCGCGGGCAGTGCAGTCATCCGCCGGATCGCCTCGCCCTCCGTCCCCAACGTCACCATTGTCCCCTCCCGTCTTCTCCCCCTTCCACCGTCCACCGTCCCCCCCCCCCCCCCCCCCCCCCCCCCCC
>JAAZFE010000023.1 GCA_012511885.1 Lentisphaerota bacterium
ATGACCGTGCTGTGCCAGGGTGTTATGAATACGTGCTGGATTTTTAGGCGCATCAAGTACTGCCGCGCAAGTGTCCCGAACTTATGAGGAATCAATTCCTCCCTCCATAAAATTCTACGAAGAGCCGGAAAATGGGCGATTTTTGGGAAAAACGGGCGCAAATGGGCGAATTTGGGTGGAAAAATGGTTTTGGTTTGCGTGGGGGGGCGGAGTGGGGTAGAACCTTGTGCCAACCAGGAAGAAGGGCATGAGCGCTGAATCCGTATATCTGACGACACCGATTTATTATGTGAACGACAAGCCGCACATCGGCCACGCCTATACGACGGTGCTGGCGGACGTGCTGGCGCGCGGGGCGCGGCTGTTCGGTCGGGATACCTGGTTTTTGACGGGGACGGACGAGCACGGGCAGAAGGTGCAGGAGGCCGCGCAAAAGCTGGGGGTGGAGCCGCAGGCGCACGTGGACGAGACCGTGCAGCGGTTTCTGGAGGCCTGGGAGCGGCTGGAGATCCAGTACGATGATTTTATCCGCACGACGGAGCCGCGGCACAAGGTGATTGTGCAGGAGATTCTGCAGGACCTGTATGACCGCGGGGAGATTTATCGCGACGAGTATGACGGCTGGTACTGCGTGGCGGATGAGCGGTTCTTTACGGACAAGGACCTCGAGGAGGGGCGCTGTCCGTTGTGCTCGCGCGAGGTGCAGCGGGTGCGCGAGGCGAACTATTTTTTCAAGATGAGCCGGTATCAGGACTGGCTGGTGGAGTATATCCGGGAGCATCCGGAGTTTATCCAGCCGGATTTCCGGCGGAACGAGACGCTGGGGTTTTTGCGCAAGCCGCTGCAGGATTTGTGTATTTCGCGGCCGAAATCGCGTCTGACGTGGGGGATTGAGCTGCCGTTTGATGCGGACTATGTGATTTATGTGTGGTTTGACGCGCTGGTGAATTATATCAGCGCGGTCGGGTACCGGCGCGACGAGGCGGCGTTTGCCAAGCGGTGGCCAGCCATCCATTTGATCGGCAAGGATATTTTGACGACGCATACGGTGTATTGGCCCTGCATGCTCAAGGCGCTGGGGGTGCCGATGCCGAAGACGGTGTTCGCGCACGGCTGGTGGCTGTCGGGGACGACGAAGATGAGCAAGAGCCTCGGCAACGTGGTGAACCCGATGGACATGATGGAGCGTTACGGGGTGGACGCGTTCCGCTATTTCCTGATGGCGGAAATGGTGATGGGACAGGACGCCACGTTTACGGAGAACGCGTTTATCCGGCGCTATAACGCGGATTTGGCGAATGATCTGGGCAATTTGCTCAATCGGGTGCTGAGCATGGTGGGCAAATATTGCGGCGGGCGGCTGCCCGCGCCCGCGCCGGACGCCTGGGAGGAGGGGGCGCCCGCGGAGCTGAAGGCGCGTCTGCTCGAGGCGGTGGAGGTGTTCAAGGAGTCGCTGGACACGTTTACGTTGCACGCGGGGGTGGCGCGGGTGATGGAGGCGGTGCGGGCGACGAACCGGTTTATCGAACTGCAGCAGCCCTGGAGCCAGGCCCGCGCGGCGGATCCGGCCCCGCTGCACAGCACCCTGTACGCGGCGGCGGAGGCCCTGCGCGTTTGCGCCGGCTTGCTGATGCCCCTGATGCCCGCTAAAATGACGGAATTGCGCTTGGCGCTTGGCATGGAGAATCCAATGACTGTGAAACCTGAAGACTTGCTGAAGATGAATGTGTTGAAGCCGGGGGCCGAAGTGGGCCAGCCCGGGGCGCTGTTCCCGCGGATCGAGGCGCCGGTGCCGGGCGCGGAGGCGACGCCGACGCCTCCTGCCGCCGCGCCGGCGGCGAAGCCGGAGGCGCCCAAGCCGGGAACCATCGGGCACCCGGAGGGCGTGATTACCTATGAGGATTTCGAGAAGGTCCAGCTGCGCACGGCGAAGGTGATGAGCGCGGAGGCGGTCGAGGGGACGGTGAAGCTGCTCAAGCTGAACGTGCTGATGGGTGATGAGCGCCGGCAACTGGTGGCCGGGATCGCGCTGTATTACAAGCCGGAGGAGCTGATTGGCAAGACGGTGGTGGTGGTGTCGAACCTGGTGCCCATCAAGCTGCGCGGGGTGGAGAGCCAGGGGATGCTGCTGGCGGCCAGCAAGGGCGAGCGTCTGCGCCTGGTGACGGTGGACGGCGACTTGTCGAGCGGCGCGGTGGTCAAATAGGGCGAACCGCCCGTTTAGCCTGAATAATTCATCAACATGGATGAAAACATCTTTACTTATTGTTGCACTGCATGATGTGGATATTTGGATAAAAATTTATTTTTCATCCCTGTTGCCCTTCGGCGCGACGATTCCAACC
>JAAZFE010000024.1 GCA_012511885.1 Lentisphaerota bacterium
CCTTTGCCGCCTCACTCCCCC
This sequence comes from Lentisphaerota bacterium, assembly GCA_012511885.1. GTDB lineage: Bacteria > Verrucomicrobiota > Kiritimatiellia > CAIQIC01 > Lenti-01 > JAAZFE01. The sequence continues at coordinate 22 of JAAZFE010000024.1, forward strand.
CCGCCCCTCCCCCACCACCCCCTCCACCACCACCCCCTTTTCAGCGCAACCGGATCTGCCGTCCGCCCCGCGGCCGCGGGATGACCGCCAGCAGTTCATTTGGGAGCTTGCCGAGGGGTTCACAAGACCACACGGCTCGCTGTGCGTCCCGCGCCGGCGGGACGGTTGCAGGCGGTTTCTTGAGGAGATTGGCGGGGTCCCCACACGGAAATAACTGCCAGCCCGTTTCGCTTTCACCCATGGCGCGGCAGCGCCCCGTGGCCGTGCGGCAAAGGATTTAGAAAAACGAGGGACTCCCCCGGCAAAATAAGGCGCGAATTTTACGATGATAGCGCGTCGCGGGCGATCCCTCGCAGTACTTTAGTACGCGAGGGTCGCGCTCGACGCGTCAGCGCGGAAAAGGCGCGCCTTGGTTTTGCCGCCTCGTTTTTCCAAATCCTTTGCCGCCTCACTCCCCCCCGCCCCTCCCCCCACCACCACCACCACCACCGCCAGCACCGCCAGCACACCACCCGCCCGCCAACCGCCGCCAACACTTGCCAAGCCCCCCCCCATCCGCAATACTACCCCCATGACAACACCACACCCCACTCTCTCCGTCATCATCCCCGTCTATAACGAACAAGACAACATCCCCCCCCTCGCCCAAAAACTCCACACCGCCCTCACCGCCACCAACCGCGCCTACGAAGTCCTCCTCATCGACGACGGCTCCCGCGACCACACCTGGGAGCGCCTCGTCGCCGCCGCCCAAACCTATCCCCACTTCCGCCTCATCCGCTTCCGCCGCAACTTCGGCCAAACCGCCGCCATCGCCGCCGGCATAGACGCCGCCCGGCACGACGTCATCATCACCCTCGATGCCGACCTCCAAAACGATCCGGCCGACATCCCCCTGCTGCTGCGCGAAATGGATGAAAACGGCAGCGCCGTCGTCTCCGGCTGGCGCAAGAACCGCAAAGACCCCTTCATCAATCGCCGCCTGCCCTCCATGATCGCCAACGCCCTGATTTCCAAAATCACTGGCGTCAAACTCCACGACTACGGCTGCACCCTCAAAGCCTACCGGCGCGACGTCCTCAAAAGCGTGCGCCTCTACGGCGAAATGCACCGCTTCATCCCCGCTCTGTGCTCGTGGGTCGGCGGCGACATCTCCGAAGTCGTCGTCTCCCACTATCCCCGCGTCGCCGGCGAATCCAAATACGGCATCGGCCGCACTTTCCGCGTCATCCTCGATCTCTTCACCGTCAAATTCCTCCTGCGCTTCACCGGCGGCCCCATGCAGCTCTTCGGCAAAATCGCGTTCGTCTTTGGCGGCACCGGCGCCCTCATGCTCGCCGGCGTCCTGCTCGACCGCCTCTTCGGCGGCATCGTCGGCGGCGGCTACCTCATCAAACGACCCTTCTGGATCATCACCCCCTTCATGCTCCTGGCGTTCTGCATGCAATTCCTCTCGATGGGCCTGCTGGCCGAACTCCAAACCCGCACCTACCACGAATCGCAGAACAAGCCCATCTATGCCGTGCGCGAAACCTACGATTCACCTCTGGCCTGATGCATCTTCCGGCCTCCCCGAACGCCCTGATTCCCTTGGGCTTACTACTAGGCCTGTTGCTGGTGGGGGGTGTGGCCGCCATCATCCATTTTCTCTCGCAGAGCCGCCCCGCCCCCCCCTGGCGCAAAAGCCTCACGCACCTCGCGCAGCACTCTCCCTGGACCCTCATTGATCTCGCTTGGATTCTATTGTGCGTGACCGCCGCCCAACTCCTGAGCTATTTCTTCCTGCCTCCTTCCGCCCTCTGGAGTTTTCTCAGCCTCCACGGCGTCTTGATCCTCGGCCTCCTCTGGCGCGCGCGCGGCAAAACCGCCCCCTTCGGCCGGCGGCTGTCCTGGCCATCCGCTCTTGGCCAGTCTCTTCTGCGCTGGCTGGCGGTACTGCCCATCCTGTGGTTCACCGCCTTCGTCTGGCATGTCCTTCTCAACGCGCTCGGCTGGGCCCCCGAACTCCAGCAATCCATCCAGTTCTTCATTCACACCGACACCTGGAATCGGATCATCCTCCTCATCATAGCCGTCATCATCGCGCCCATCGCCGAAGAATGCCTCTTCCGCGGCATCCTCCTGCCCCTGCTGGCCCGCCGTTTCGGTCCTTGGACCGGCTTGATCATCAGCTCGCTGGCCTTCGCCGTCCTCCACAACGACCTTGGCACCCTCCCCGCCCTCTTCATCATGGCCATCGCCCTCTCCCTGGCCTGCATCCGCACCCGCTCCCTGCGGGTCCCCATCCTCATGCACATGATCTTCAACGCCGTCAACCTCGCCCTCCTCCACCTCCTCCTCCGCGCCGGCCTCCTCACCTGATCCCCCCGCCACCTTTCCACACCTGCCCCCCCGCCTGCGGGATCCACGCCGTGGAAAATCCACCTCCCTTCCCCCCTGTGCCCCCTTTCGTCTGAAGGACGTGGCAGCGCGGCAAAGGATTTTGAAAAACGAGGGGCTTTCCCGGCAAAATATTTGCCCTCCCCCTTCTCTGTTCGCCCCTCCTCCAGTGTTATTCCTCATCGCGTTACTGAGAGTCGTCCATGGCTCGCTGTCCGAAGGACGTGGCAGCAGGCGGTTTCTTTGGAGATTTGGCGGGGCTGTTACGCGGAAATAACCGCGGGAGTATCTGGAGATGCCGCTTTGCGGGCGACCCTCGCTGGATAAATATCCGCGAGTGGTCGCCCTCGAAGCGGCAGAACAGAAAGAACCGCGGTTGGTTTCCGCGTCGCCAAATCTCCAAAGAAACCGCCTCTCCCACCACACCACCCCCTTCCACCACTAACCACCCCACCACCCACCGCACCACCACCACACCGCCACACCACCCCCCGCAACCAGACCCTTGCAGGCAACTCTGCCATTACGTATCATCCCCCCCATGAACACCAAACCCATCCTCGCCGCCCTCCTCCTCGCCGGCGTAACCGCCACCGCCGCCACCCGCCCCGGCATCCTCCTCGACAGCTACGCCGCCATCGTCAACGGCAAAGTCATCACCGTCGGCGACGTCCTCTCCGCCATGCCCTCCGCCGTCGAACGCTCCGCCTCCCCCTCCGCCCTTCTCCAGTCCGCCGACTTCCAAACCGCCCGCGACTACCTCGTCGAAGCCGAACTCATCCTCGCCGCCTTCGAAATGCAGGGCGGCACCCTCCCCGACCGCGCCATCGAAGACCACATCAACTCCGTCATCTTCGAACGCTTCAACAACGACCGCGCCGCCTTCCTGCGCGCCCTCGCCGTCGAACGCCTCACCTTCTCCGAATGGCGCAAGCAAATGAAAGACCAGCTCATCGTCCAATATATGCGCCGCCAGGAAGTCGGCGCCAAAATCCTCATCACCCCCTACGACCTCCAACAGGCCTACGAACGCAATCTCGCCGACTATGCCCGCCCCGAACAAGTGCGCCTGCAATCCCTCATCCTGCCCCCCCCCGATACCAGCGACTCCGACCCAGACTCCGCCCCCGACCCCGCCACCCAGGCCGAACAACTGCGCGACCAGCTCAACAGCGGCCAACTCGCCATCGCCGACGCCCCCGGAACCCTGGCCGACCCCGAATGGTTCGATGTTCCCAGCCTGCACCCCGACATCCGCGCCGCCATCCAGGATCAGGCCCCCGGCACCCATGTCGGCCCCGTCCAACTCGGCGTCAACAGCTATCTCCTCCAGCTCATCGAGCGCCAAGCCGCCCACACCCTCTCCCTCGAAGAAGTCGCCCCGGACATCGAGAACGCCCTCCGCAAGGCCGAATTCGAACGCCTCAACCATCTCTGGATAGATTCGCTCCGCGCGAAATATTTCGTCCTCTACTTCACCCCCGAGTCATCCGAATAGCCCGTCCGCCATGAAACCCATTGTCATTGGCTGCACGGCGGGCGACCCCAACGGCATTGGCCCCGAAGTCACCCTGCGCGCCGCGCTCCAACCCCAGCCGCGCCACCGCCGCATCATCCTCATCGGCCACCGCCCCGTCTGGGAACGGGCCGCCGAAATCATCGGCCACCCCCCGCCGCCCGAAATTGACTCACTCGATCAGCCCCTCCCGCGACGCGCCACCTGGAACCCCGTCGCCACCCCCGCCCCGCGCCATTGCCCCGGCAAAATCCGCGCCGACGCCGCTCGCGCGGCCCACGCCTATATCACCGCCGCGGCCGCCGCCGCCCAAAAGGGCGAACTCGATGCCGTCGTCACCGCGCCCATCAGCAAAGAAGCCTTCCAGCGCGCCGACTTCCCCGAAGCCGGCCACACCGAACTCCTCGCCCGACTCGCCGGCAACCTGCCCGTCGCCATGATGCTCTTCGGCGACAAAATTCGCGTGGTCCTCGTCACCCGCCATCTGCCCCTGCGCGCGGTCGCCGACGCCATCACCGCCGCCGCCATCATTCAGGCTGTCGGCATGCTCGCCAAGGCCCTGCCCTGGATGGGTTTTCCCGACGCCCGCATCGGTGTCTGCGGACTCAACCCCCACGCCGGCGACGGCGGCGCCTTGGGCGCCGAAGAACGCGACATCATCGCGCCGGCCATCGCCCGTTGCCGCCGGCGCGGCTGGAACGTCCACGGCCCCGTCCCCGCCGATGTCATCTTTCACCAGCATCTGCACGGACGCTACGACGCGGTCGTCGCCATGTATCACGACCAAGGCCTCGGCCCCATGAAAATGCTCTCCTTCGATTCCGGCGTCAATCTGACCCTCGGCCTCCCCTACGTCCGCACCTCCCCCGACCACGGCACCGCCTTCGACCTCGCCGGCACCGGCCGCGCCAACCCCGCCAGCTCCCGCGCCGCCCTCGACTGGGCCGCCCGCCTCGCCGCCCGCCCCAACCCCTGGCACCCCTAACCTGAATAATTCACGCGACAAGTCCGGCCCGGATGCAAGGCAGGCGGGGCGAAGCTGTATGGACACACTGCGAGCCCCGAATAACGCCGCAGACGGGTTGGAATCGGCGCGCCGAAGGGCAACAGGGATGAAAAATAACTTTTCCAACTCAAATATCCGCATCATCCAGTGCAGCCATAAGTAAAAATGTTTTCATCCATGTTGATGAATTATCCAGGCTAAACGCCCTTCGGCATCCTCCCACCACGCAATAAATGTATCTGTCCCAGTTGACATGTATATGATCACCATATACATTTAGGCCATGGACCAAGTCATGGCCATGCCAGAGTTCACCGGCTTCGACTGGTCGCGAGGCAATGCCGAGAAAAATTGGGAGCGTCAGGGAGTCTCCCCGGAAGAAGCGGAACAAGTGTTCTTTAACAGGCCCCTGTTGTGCAGTGACGATCCTGCTCACTCCATGACCGAAAAACGATTCTACGTCTTGGGACAAACCGATCAGGGCAGACGGCTGTTCATTGTATTTACTGTGCGGAAACAAAAAGTACGCGTCATATCGGCACGCGATATGAGCCGCAAAGAACGGAAGGTGTACAAATCATGAAAACAAAAAGAATTCCAAAGTTTAAAAACGAAGACCGCGAGCGGGCATTCTGGGCCGCCCAGGATTCAACTGAAGTCATCGACTGGTCCAAAGCGCAGAAGGCCGTCTTTCCGAATCTGAAACCCACAACCAAATCCATTTCGCTGCGTCTGCCGGAATCCATGCTGGCCAATCTGAAGATGCTCGCCAACAAGCGTGATGTTCCCTACCAGTCCCTGCTCAAGGTATTCCTCGAAGAACGACTGGGCGAAGAGTTGCGCCAGTTGCGTCTGCCCGCCCCCTGACAGCCCCCTCTTCAGCGCAACCGGATCTGCCGCTGCCGAGGCGCGTCAGCGCCCCCAAAAACACCCTTTCCCGCCCTTTTTTCCGCCGCGAAAGCGGCGTCCCAAATGTCCGTGTCAGGTCCGCCTGTCCCGCCCATGCGGGATGCTCGTCCGTGTTAGAGCATTTGAAGAAATAATGTAGCCGGGAGGTCGTAGCGAATTGGGCTGGGACAAGGAAGGCGAAGCAGGAATAGCATCGCTATTGCGATGCAGCCTGACGACAGCCCAGCCCAATGCAGTAGATAAAACGGCTGCAGAATTGATGAAAATGCTCTAGTCCGTGTGGCTGTTCCCACCCCACCAGCACCGGCCCGCTGGCACCCTTGGCGCGCCAGCGTCCCTTCCCCTTCCGCCATCGTCAAGGTGCGTCAGCACCCCCCCTAAAAAACAATGCTTCGCCCCTGCAATGGCGCGGTAGCGCCCCGTGGCCATGCGGCAAAGGATTTGGAAAAACGAGGGGATTTCCCGGCAAAATAAGGCGCGAATTTTTCGATGATGGCGCGTCGCGGGCGATCCCTCGCAGTACTTTAGTACGCGAGGGTCGTCCTCGACGCGTCAGCACGGAAAAGGCGCACCTTGGTTTTGCCGCCTCGTTTTTCCACATCCTTTGCCGCCTCTCCTCCCCCCACTCACCACCTCCCACTCCCCCCCCCACCACCCACTCCACCACCAGCCCCCCCCTCACACCGCCGCCGGCCCCTCCACCCGAATCACCCTCACCCCATCCGCCGCATCCTCCCCCCCCCCCTCCAACCACACCCGCCAACACCCCTCCGGCGCCAACTCCCCCAACCTCTCCGCCCACTCAATCGCCACCACCCCGTCAAAATGCTCCAGATACTCCTCCACCCCCAACCCAAACGCGTCCGCCGCCCCCCGCAACCGGTACAAATCAATATGCGCCAACCCCCGCTCCCCCCGGTACTCATTAATCAGCGTAAACGTCGGACTCCCCACCGGGCGTCGCACGCCCAGCGCCCTGGCCAGCCCCTGCACAAAACACGTCTTGCCCGCGCCCAAATCGCCGTATAGACACACCACCGCGCCATCCGGCAAAACCGCCGCCAGGCGGCCCGCCAGCGCCCGCGTTTCCTCGACCGAAACCGTCTCCGTCTGCTCCCAGATTTTTCTCATGGCCGCATCTTCACAAATCCCCCCGCTGGACGCAACCTCTCCAATTTAGCATTTTCTTTCCCGCCCGATTGTTCCAACATGCACAGTCATGGAACCCGACGCCCGCCTATCCGCGCCACCCGAGCTGCCCGGCTATGACATCCTCCAACGCCTGGGCACGGGCGGCACTTCCACGGTCTGGCTGGCCCGGCAAATCTCCCTCGACCGCGTGGTCGCCATCAAAATCCTCTCGCCCCGGCTCCTGGCCGACCGCTCCGCCCGCGACCAGTTCAAGGAAGAGGCCCGCGCCGCCGCCAAAATCTCCAACTCCTCGATCGTCAGCGTCCTGGACTTCGGCGAGCACGACGGCTGGCTCTTCTACGTCATGGAATATGTCGAGGGAACCAATCTGTCCGACTGGATTCACCAGAATCAGCGCATGGCCCACGGACAAGTCCTCAAGCTGGCCGAAATCATCGCCACCGCCTTGGACATCATCTGGCGCGAGGCCTCGCTTATCCACTGCGACATCAAGCCCGGCAACATTCTCATCGGCAAGGATGGCGCCATCAAAATCACCGACCTCGGCCTCGCCCGGGTCGTGGGGCCGACCTCCCCCCACAGCATCTCCGAAAACATCGAGGGCACCCCCTCCTACATCGCGCCCGAGCAAATCGAGGGCCGCGAACCCGACTGCCGTTGCGACATCTATTCGCTGGGTCTGACCCTCTACCACGTGCTGACCGGCAACCCGCCCTTCGAGGGCCGCTCCCTCGAGGACATCCTCGACGCCCAGCAGTCCGACTATCTGCCCGACCCCTGCGAGCTGGTTCCCCGCCTGCCCGTCTCCTACGGCTGGCTCCTCGCCAAAATGACCGCCAAGGATCCCGCCAAACGCCAGCAAAGCTGGACGGAAGTGCTCAAGGACATCCACCAGATCAAAGCCGGCCGCTCCCCCCTCCCCCCCTATCCCGGTGACGACGAAAGCACCATCCTGCTCAATCCGCGCCACCGCCCCTCCGCCCGCGCCAGCACCCTCAACCTCTCCATCGCCGGCAAAAAGGTCATCACCGTCTCCGCCGCGCAAAGCCCGCTGGTCAGCAAGCCCAAACGCGTCTCCGCTTCGGCCGCCTCCTCCAGCCGCGGCGGCTGCCTCCGCTTCTTCCTCTTCCTGCTGTTCCTCGGCGCGGTCGGCGCCGGGATCTGGTACTTCGCCTTCCGCGAACATCCTGAACGCGTCGAACAGCTCAAAGCGATTTTCCGCGGCGCCCCCGTCACGCCGGCCGTCACCCCGGCGCAAAAAGCCCAACCTGTCGAGGCCGAGGCGCCCCCCGCCGAACCCGGGACCACCGAAGCCGAACCGCCCGCCGAGCCCGAGCCGGCCAGCGCGCGCACCGGCACCATCACTCCCGGCGCGTGGAATCATCCCGGCTTTATTCAGGCCGCCACCCTCTTCAACGACACCCTCACCGCCTATCAGCAACACGTGCAGTCGCCCGATCCGGCCGACTCCGCGCTCCCCGGCCTGATCGCCGACGCCCAATACGCGGCCGTTCTCTTCGAAATCCTGCGCATTGATGCCCCCCCCGATGTCCCCGTCACCCTCTACGCCAACCAATGCTACCGCCTGGGCAACGATCTGCGCCTCGCCCGCATGACCCCCGAAAACAAGAAAAAATATTACACCCTCGCGCCCAAGCAGCGGCATCCCGACCTCGCGCCCTATCCCACGCCCGACTACGATCCCGCCGACCCCTTCGCCCAGCGCCACGCCCAATACGGCTACGCCTGGGACACCCTCCCCTCGCCCACCGACCGGCCCGAAACCGGCGAATTCATCATGCTCCTCTCGGCCATCGCCAAGCCTTCCGCCGACACCCGCCTCCAGGTCGGCCAGTATCTGCATGGCCCGCTGCGCACCTTCATGAGCCTGGCCGACGCCTGCAAAATCCTGCGCGTCACTCCGGAAGCCCGCATCCCCATCGAGGGCGCTCCCTTCCCCTATGGCGGTTTCTTCCAGCAGACCTGCGTGGCCGGACGCCTCGGCGCCATCGGCCCCGGCCAGCCCACCTACCCCTATTTACGCCTCATCACCGACTCCGAAGACGGCCTGATTGCCGTACAGCTCTTCGACGAAAAACCCTCCCCCCCCCTCCAGTCGTCGCCCTTCAGCTTTTCGCACGCCTCGCAAATCATGGACTTCGTGACCGGTCGCGTCCTGCCCGACAAAGGCGACATCCGCGCCTTCCACAACACCCTGCGCGGCGAAGGCACCCTGCGCATTGATTCCGAAGTGGCCGACTTCAGCAACGAAGCCAATCCGGTTCCCCTGTTCCGCTCCGTGCTGCTCCTGCCCGAGCCCATTGCCAACAACCTGCTCTATCATCTCCTGGGTGGAACCTAAACGCCCCCTCCCCCCCCTTCCAAGACACCCGGCCCGTTCCGTCACATGCAAATCCTCGATCATCTCATCTCCACCCTCAACCTCGACGCCCCCGTGCGCGACATCCGCCTCGGTGTGTTTCACTCCGCCGTGCTCACCCGGCGCTGCGGCCTGGCCGCCACCCTGACGCGCGACGCCCTCCGCCAATCCCCGGCCAAACTCCAAGCCCCCGGAGACTATCTCGACTGGCCCGCCGAAGCCCTCGTCAAGCTCGCCTGTTCCTCCCGCCTGCTCGAAGCCGTCATCGGCATGGCCACCCTCAACTCCCTCCTCGAATTCGATCCGGACACCTGCCTCGAGGTCAACGCCTCCGAACTCATCTTCGAAAAAGGACGCGACCGCAACGTCGTCATCGTGGGCCACTTCCCCTTCATTCCCGCCGTACGCGAAATCGCCCGCAACACCTGGGTGCTCGAGCAAAATCCCCGCCCCGGCGACCTCCCCGCCGAAGAAGCCGCCGACGTCATCCCCCAGGCCGATGTCGTGGCTGTCACCGGCACCGCGCTCACCAACCACACCCTCCCCGACCTCCTCCCCCTCTGCCGGCCGGACGCCTTCGTCATCCTCCTCGGCGACACCGCCCCCCTTTCGCCCGTCCTTTTCGACTATGGCATTTCCGCCGTCGCCGGCACCTATGCCACCGACCCCGAAACCGTCCTGCGTCATGTCTCCCAGGGCGCCACTTATCGGCAAATCCGCGGCATCCGCCGCCTCACCCTCGTCAAAGCATAACCACCCAACCTGACCCATAAAAAACGCCGCCGGAAAACCCAGCGGCGCGCTTGGTCTCAAGACCAAATCATTAAATCACGATAACCACTCCCCCTCCCCCCTCACCACCCTCACCGCCTTGTTCAGGCTCAATGTACACACCCGCAGCACTGCCACGGATATCTCCCGTGCGACCGCCGCGCTCAACCCACGTTCCATGAATCGTCCGGCTGCCAAACACGTTCAGATTGACCGTGCCCTGCAGGGTGCCGACAATCTGCACGCTGTAGCCGGCCCGGCTGTAGCCGCTGCAGTCGAACGACGCGACGATGGCATCGCCATCCCGCGGCAAATGGCGGTCGGGATCATCGCCGTACTCGGTGCCCGAAGTTGAACGCAATATGCGAATCAAACCGGTATAAACAGCGCCATTGCTGTCAACGATCGTCAGATGCTGGCCTTGATGCTGGAGAACAAAAGAATAGACGCTGGCACCGCTGGCACCCCCGCGCTGATCATCCGCCGCCCGGCTGGAGGTGTTCCCCGCCGTCACTAAAAACGGACCTTCCGCGTTCCGATAGGTCCCGCTAAAGTTGACCCAGTTGTGGCTCGAACTCCAACTGTCAGAGTCGCTGGACGACGTCCAGTTGCAACCCGTGAACGCCAACGCGGCCACTGCCGCACACACGCCAATCAATGCCATCCGTTTCATCCGTCACGTCTCCTTCTTGGTCTATCGTGCACGACTCTAATCTTTCCTTGCATCTGCCGTCAATGCAATTCAGGCGGAGTAAACCCGATAGAGGCAATGACTGGCAATCAAAAAGAATCTCGCCGCGCCGATCGCGGGGCGCGCCGGCGGGCGGATTATGCCGGAATTCCGGCCGGTCGTCGTCATGGCTGGGCGTCCATGGCCTCAAAAAGAGCGCGGTAGTCCTCCCCCGGAATGGCCGACTGGGTCTCCCCGCCCCAATCGCCCACCCGGGCGGATGTCAGAATGAGCCGGTCGCCATAGTCGCTCAGTTCAACATGCAGCCCGGCAATGTGCGTGCCCCCGGCCAGCTGCAGTTCCTCCGCCGTCAAATCCACATGCGCCACCCGCCCCCCCGCCGGCAACTGCGACACCGTCCACAGGCAATCCAGCCCGAGGGCGGAAAGCCGCATGTTGCCCTCCGCGTCGCGCACATGCACCGTGCCCCAGCGCATCTCCACCCGGGGAATCGAACCCAGCGCCCCCTCCTCCCACCCCGGCGTCTGCTCCGCGCCCTCGTCCGGCTCAGCGGGCCTGGGGGAGCCCTCCTCGCTGCCCAGCCGCGATGAGGGAATCACCGTATCCACGATCTCCGCGATCGCGTTAGCCGCCAGCGGTCCCGCGCCATCCGCGGCAAAGGTCGCCTCCCAGCCGTCCACCCGCACCGACTCAATCCGCGACCCACCCCTCGGCCGGATCAGGCGCCAGCGGATCCGCACCACCCGCAAATCAAAGCCGCCCTCCTCCGCCACCATAATAACATTGCGCACTTTCAGGTTCAGCGACTCCGTCGCCCGCACATGCCCGATCTGCACCTTCAAACCGATAATCCGCGAAAGTTCCCCCTCCAGCCAGCGGCGGAAAATCTCCGTGCGCACCCCCACCTGCAAAACGCCGTACAGCACCAGCAGCAGCAGCGCCAGCCACCAGACCGCCGTGCCCAGCAGGCTGGTCGCCCCCCACCGGCGGCGGTCGCGCGTGTCATCTTTTCCGGCAGCCCGGGCCATCGCTCAGCCGCCCAGTTCCGCCGCCCGGTCGCGCGCGGCCTGCACCCCCGCGGCAATCGCCGCGCTGAATCCGCCCGCCTCCATCGCCGCCAGCCCCGCCAGCGTGGTGCCCCCCTCCGAGCTCACCCGCTTGCGCAGTTCCGCGGGGGTCTGGCCCGACCTGGCCGCCAGCTCCGCCGCGCCGCGCACGGTCTCCGCCGCGAGCGTGCGCGCCAATTCCGGCGCGAAGCCCATCGCCGACGCCGTATTCTCGAGCGCCTCGACAAACGCGAACACATAGCCCGGTCCGCTCCCGCTCAGCGCGGTGATTTCGTTCATCTTCATTTCAGGAATCCGTACCACCTTGCCGGACGCCTCGAACAGCCACTGCACCAAATCGAGGTCCTGCTCCGTCGCGCCCGGCCCCTCGCACATCGCCGAAATCCCTCTCCCCACCAGCACCGGCAGATTCGGCATCACCCGCACCACCCGCGCCGCGGTCTGCGCCGCCAGCGCCTGCGTCGTCAGCCCCGCGCAAATTGACACCAGCAAATGCGCCTCCGACAACGCGCCGCGCATCTCCCCCAGCACCGCCAGAGCCTGCTGCGGTTTGACCGCCAACACCACCACATCGGCGCCGGCCACCGCGGCGGTGTTGTCGGCCGTCACATTCACACCGTACTTCGACCCAAGCCAATCGCGCCGTTCCTGCAGAATATCCGCCACCACCAAATCGCCGGCCCGGATCAGCCCGCCGGCCAGCATGCCGCTCAGAATGGCCTCCGCCATGTTGCCGCCACCAATAAACGAAATGCGTTTGTTGTTCACCTGTCTGCCGCTCCCTTCCCCCGATTTATCGCTCACCAAAAATCCCGGTGCCCACCCGCACGAAGGTCGCGCCCTCGCCGACCGCCACCTCGAGGTCATGGGTCATGCCCATCGACAATTCATCCAGATCCATTCCCATTTCGTCGGCCCAGCGGTCGCGCAGCTCCCGCAAGGCCCGGAAAAAGGGCCGCGCCTTTTCGGGATCCGCGCTAAGCGGGGGCATCGTCATCAGGCCGCGCACCTGCAAGTGGGTCAGTGCGTTGCCCCGCTCGAGCAGGGTCGGCAGCTCCTCCGGGGCCGCGCCCGACTTGTGTCCCTCGCCCGACACATTCACCTGCACCAGCACATTCAACCGGCGCCCCGCCTCGCCCGCGTGCCGGTCCAGAAGTTCGAGCACCTTGATCGAGTCCACCGAGTGCACCCAGTCGAAAAGCCGCGCCGCCGATGCCGCTTTATTGCTCTGCAAGTGCCCCACCAGGTGCCACTGCAAATTCGCCGGACACCCCGGTATTTTCGCGGCGGCCTCCTGCACGCGGTTTTCGCCAAAGAGCAGTTGGCCCGCCGCCACCGCCGCGCGGATGGCCTCCGGGCCGTGCGTTTTGGAGACCGCCAGCAGGCGCACCGACTCCGCCGGGCGTCCCGCGGCCGCGCACGCCGCCGCCAAACGCTCCCGGGTCCGCGCCAGATTTCCCGCGATCGCCTCCATCAGGCCCGCCCCCGCCCGCCGGCCACGGTGCGCCGCAAAACACCGGCCACATAGGGTTGCACGTCATTCGCCCAGGTCATGGACCCAAACTTGAGCTTTCGCTCGCCGCTTTCAAGCACGATTTGCAACTGCGGCACATTGTTCACATGATAATTCGACTTCTCCAGCCGCACCGTGGTCCCCGGCTCGCAGTCCAGCGCCTTGCGCCGGCCGATTCCCCCGAGTCCCGCGAACACCTCTACCCGCCCCTTGGCAATCCGCACCGTGGCCGCCCCAGCCAGTGTATAGAGCACCGAGACAGCCATCGCCAGCGCCACCAGCACAAACGGAATCGAGATCAGCGCCACGGGCCAGTCCAATTCCTCGGGCTTGAACCAAGTTGCCGCAATCACCGCGACGGTGGATCCGCCCCAGATCAGCGTGAACGGAATCATAAACCACAACATGCTGCGCGAGGGCCGGTGCCGGATCACCAGCACATCCCCAAAATCACGTTGCAGGGTGACTCGCCGCGGCGGCTTGAGCAGCTCCTCGTCGCTCAGGTTGGGCACATGCAGCGTCTTCAGAAACGGCCCCTGATACCCGCACTCGCGGCACAGGGCCATGTCCTGCGCCACGTTCACGTCCTCGATCGGCAAATCACGGCCGCACTCCGGACAGGTGAACGACGGCAGCCCCGGCAGAATATCCGTCAGTTTCACGCGCCCGTCCCGTTGTTGGCCGGCAGCTTTCCCCGCCGGGCCATGATCAATTCCGCCAAAATCGCCACCGCAATTTCCGTCGGCTCCAGCGCGCCAATCGCCTTCAGACCGATCGGCCCGCGAATGCGCGCGATGTCTTCATCGCCGAACCCCGCCTCGCGCAACGCCCGGTGACGATCCGCCTGAGTCCCCGCGCTGCCCAGCAGCCCGATATAGCGCGCCTTCGCGCGCAACGCGGTGTCCAGCGCGGGCACATCCAGCTTCGCGTCATGCGCCAGCACCGCCACATAGGACCGCTCATCCAGCCCCGCCTCCGGCAGGCCCTCTTGCGGCCAGCGGTGCACCACCCCCGCCGCCTCGGGAAACAAATCCGCCCGCGCGAAATCCCGCCGCGGATCCACCACCCAGACCCGAAACCCCACCCGCGAGGCCAATTCGCACAGCGCCATCGAAATCGGCGACGCCCCCACCAGAAGCAGTCGCGGCGGCGGCGCCAAATGCTCGGCAAACCACACCCCCTCCGCGGTAGTCACCCGCCGGGTCCCCCCGCGAATCCACAACGCCCCCAGCGCGGCCGCCAAGTCCTCCGCTGGCGGCGCCTCGCCCGGCCGCACCAAAACCTGCTCAGAATCGCCCCCCAGCCGCGTCAACAAAATCGCCTGCTCCTCCGGCCCCAACCGGCCGGCTTCCTTCCAAGCCTTGCACCCGGGATCATGCCGCCGCAGCCAGACATCAATCTCACCCCCGCACGACAACCCCACCTCGAGACTCGGACCAAACGACGCACCGTAATGGACCATCCGCGCCCCCCCCTCGCCGCGCAGCAACCTCAGCAAATGCTCGCGCAAATCGCTTTCCACGCAGCCCATCGAAACCGCGCCAATCATCTCCCCCCGCTCATTCACCGCCAGACGCGCCCCCGGCTGACGTGGCGACGAATGCTGCACCCCCACCAAAATCGCCTCCGCGCTGGCCACTCCCGCCGCGTCCCAGCCGCGCACAATATCCATCACATCCTTCATCAACAAAACATCATACCCCCCCAAAACCCCACCTCAAGCCTGGATTCAGCCGAATTGCATCCAACCCCCCCCCCCCCCCCTTTCCCCACCCTTTTCACCCCGTTTCCTCCAAATTTCTGCCCATTTTGACCCGTTTTTGCTCATTTTTACCCCATTTTGACCCGATTTTCGCCCATTTCGACCCTTTTCGCCTCATTTTGTCATTTTCCCACCCTTTTTCTGCCGAGCTGGGGCTCGGCGTTCCCAGCGTCGCCATGGCCTGGATTATGCACGCGACAAGTCCGGCCCGGATGCGAGGCGTGCGGGGTGAAGCTGGTTGGACAACCTGCGAACCCCGCAGAACAAAGCAGACGGGCTGGAATCGTCGCGCCGAAGGGCAACAGGGATGAAAACTGAATTTTTTATCCAAATATCCGCATCATGCAGTGCAACAATAAGTAAAGATGTTTTCATCCATGTTGATGAATTATTCAGGTTATCTACGGGGCCAACACGGTTAACGGTACAACATAGACCCCATCTTTTCGACAATGGGCAAATCCATTGGCCGTAATCACAACCAACGCACTGGGAGCAACAGCTTTGCCCGTATCAATGGTTGCGCCGAACTTCAACAGATTGGCTGCAGCCTCATCGGCCGCAGCCACACTCAGCTTCACCTCAATCGCCAAATAGTTGCCAGAACCAAGCTCAACAATGGCATCAACTTCCAATCCTGATGAGTCGCGATAGTGCCGTACTTCTCCACCAAGTTGCTGTGCATAAATTCGCAAGTCACGTATCGCAAGCGACTCAAAAACAAACCCAAAGTACTCCAGATCTTTCAGCAATTTTTCAGCATTTAAGCCGAGAACACCACATGCAAGTGACGGATCGACAAAGTGCCGCTTAACCATCTGCCTTAACGTAGCACTTGAGCGAATATGCGTACTCCAAGCTGGCAAATTTTCAACAAACATTAAGCGCTCAAGCGCTGAAAGATAATCGGCCGCTGTCTCTTCCTTGAACCCTCCCACTCCTCCACGTACATCGGCAGCCAAGCTGGCAATGGACACCTCGGTGGAAATATTTCGTGCCACGGATTGCATCAGCCTAAAAACTTTACCAGGATCACGGCGTTTGTCTGAGACCCGGCTAATGTCAACCTCGGCGATAAGAGTGGCGTAATCCCGGCTAAACTTGGCGCTTGAAGAATAGGTGGAACGCAGCAATCCGGGCCAACCTCCAATAATAACCTTTTCAGCCAACTCTCCAATGGTGGTGCATACGGGCTCTGAGGCAACCGGCCCTCCCTTAAAAAGGGTTTGGAGAGAGACCTCACCTGTTGACCACCCCCTCTCGAAAAGTGACATGGGTCGCATTTGCATCACAGAAAAACGACCTGCCCCGGAGTGGAGCCTGCTCTTCTCTTCGGGATGGGCTGAACCAGCCAAGATATAGAGACCATGCGCTCGTTTTTCGTCAATATCATGTCGTACCAAGTTCCATATTTCTGGAAACTCTTGCCACTCATCCAAAAGTCGTGGCTTGGC
The DNA here is from genome assembly GCA_012511885.1 of Lentisphaerota bacterium. Taxonomy (GTDB): domain Bacteria; phylum Verrucomicrobiota; class Kiritimatiellia; order CAIQIC01; family Lenti-01; genus JAAZFE01. Next base: position 16,622 of record JAAZFE010000024.1, read on the forward strand.
GCCGCTTAAAACTTGTTCAGGCATAACCTCCATAGCCAGTCTGGCCTGATGATCACTGTCAAGTCTGACATGGCTTTTGGCCACCTGCATGGCGGTTTCAGTCTTACCGCAAGCTTTAGGACCAGTAATCAACACAGCACCAGCCATGTCAAGCCGCTCCAAAAGCTCTCTGTCAACACATCTTGGCATGTACTTCATGACCACAACAAACCACACAGGGGGATGAAAAGCAACCTTTCAAGGGGATAAAAAATAATATTTTAGGGAGATGAAAAAAGATTTCACAGGGGGATAAAAAGCAACTGGTATGTCAAACTTAGGATGATGACGCGACAAGTCCGGTCCAGATGCCCCCCCGCCACCGCCGAGGCGCGTCAACGCCCCTGCCCCATCCTTTCCTGTCCCTGTTTCCGCCGCGCAGCGGCGTCCCAAATGTCCATGGTTGTCCGTGCTCGTCCGTGTTCGTCCGTGTGGCTGTTTGTCTCCCAAAAAATCGTCCGAAAACGCCAAAAAGTACATGTTTCCGGCCCATTTTCACCATTTCCGCCCGTTTTTGCCCAATTTTGTCTGTTATCCGGCAACATTCGTGTCCATTCGCGCATTCTCGTCCATCTCGATTTGTTTCCGGGCGAAAAATCTTTCGCCCCTACCGTCCCCCTGCGGCCCGCGGGCCGCCCCCAAAAAAATTCGTATCCATTCGCGTTAATTCGCGGTTCAAAACCAAATTCTTGCCCTTTTCTGCCCATTTTCGCCCCATTTTCGGCCAAAAACCAAGTCTATGGTCTGTCGTCTCTGGTCTCTAGCCCAAGTTCCGCAGTTGGAGGACACAATTCTCGAATTTACAGGGGTTTTTCACATTTAGGGGGTCATTTTCCGCACTACATTTTGAATTTTTCTACTCCGGTTTGGCAGGGGAAGTCCGAGGTGCTGCAGTAAGATTTGGAGGCGCTTTTCGGGGCGTCCAACGACTCTGAGGCGAAGAGGTGGACGCTCCTTGACCGGCAGGAGAACATCCATGCTTCTCACCTCGTGCATTTCCTCAAGGAGTTGGCGGGCGCAGGTACCCAGTCCCTTCGCCTTCATCCATTGTTCCAAACTTTTCCACATGGCCAGCGCCAGAAAGCACACCAGGATGTGGGCTTCAACTCGGCCGGCTTTCTGATGAAAGACGGGACGGAGTCCCAGATCGCTTTTGGTGATCCGGAAGGCGGCTTCTGCCTGGGTCAGCTGCATGTAGATGCCCCAGAGGGATTCGGCTGTTTCATCGAGTAGGTTGGTTCGCAGCAAGTAGTGGCCATGAGCCGTTTGCGCCCAGTCTTCCGTCTCGGTTCGCCGGGTGATGTTCACGGCCGTGGCCATGCCGTTGCTGCTGATCACCTCAACCTGAAAGAGCTGCTCGGCTTTCTCATAACGCCCCATCCACCGGCCAATGCGACGCTCGACAAGTGCCGCATTTTTCAGGCGACCGGCCGCCACGCTGCGTCGAATGCCTTCGAGTTTCTGTTCAAGGCGCTCAAGCTGCTTGGTCAGCATGGCCCGTTCCTTGAGTGCCCGGCCTTCGCTACGGCACAGAATGAATCGTTCGCCGTCATAATCGGGATGGCTGGCCAGCTTGACTTCAACTTCTGGGCGGATGCGCTCCCAATCCTCCTGAAGCAATTCCGCTTCAAACCGCTTGAGCATGGTCCGGGGGGTGCCGACAACATATCGCGCCCCCCGCTTGCGCAGCTCCGTCAGGTTGTCCTCGCTGACCATTCCGCGATCCACCACCCAGATCCGGCGGGCTTTGCCATACTTGGCCTCCATCATTGCCACCATCTCTTCAAATGTGGTGACATCCCGACGGTTTCCGTCAAACACTTCGAACGCAACCGGCAAGCCGTCCCGATTGACAACGAGACCGATGCAGACCTGGGCGCAATCGGACCGCTTGTCCCGGCTGTAGCCCCGTTTGGCCCGCTCGTTGCCAGCGGCCTGCCCTTCAAAATAGGTGCTGGTGATGTCGTAAAACAAAAACTCGAAGTCGCTGCCAAACCACTCCGCATAGCGCTGCTGCAAATGCAGGCATAGCGCGTCCTTGTGCGGCAACAGCCAGTCCAGCGCCCGGTAGAGCCGATCGTCATTCACCTTCTCCGGGGCAATCCCCAGCAGATCGTCCAGCGCCGTCTTGCCATACCAGCTCTCGGCAATTGCCAGTTCGCTGCTGGGCGCGCAAAACCGCGCCGCCGTCAGCACGCAGGCCATTTGCGACCATTCGACATCTTCTCTGCCGGGGGGTGCAACCAACGCAAGCACCTCATGCAATCCCAGTCGGCGCCACAGAGCCAAGGCCAAGTATACATTGCCAAATTGGCGCAGACGCTCAATCTGCACGCCCTGAACATCCACCTGCGCCCATTCCGGCGTGTTGGGGTTGGACTCGAACAAGTCCAACTGGCGTTCACAACGCCCCTCCAAAATCTTCCCGACCTGCTCCCAGCCAATCCTCTCCTGTCGATCCATGCCAGGGATTTTCCCCAGTTCAGCCACAATGCGCTGGCGCGGTCCGCGAGCCGTTCGGATCGACTCAACCAACGACCAGTACTCATAGACCTCGCCGCCAACTTTTCGTTTCTTCAATCTCAAAAACATGCTCGTATTTTGGGGCCTCCGCAGCACGGGCGCAAGGGGGTCTTCCGCACTACAAGCCCTTTTTGAAACCCGACCAGCCGAAAGTCCCCGCCAATTGAACTTTCCGACCCGTCATACCCTCCAAAAAAAGTGCTTTTCGCTACCCAACTGCGGAACTTGGGCTAGTCTGCGCGGTTCCGCCGCGTCAGCGGCGTCCCAAATGTCCGTGTCAGTCCGTGTGGGTCCGTGTTGGTCCGTGTGGCTGTTTGTCTCCCAAAAAATCGTCCCAAAAACACCAAAACCCGTCCTTTTTTGCGATGAATAATCCAAGCTATGTTCCCTAATCAAGTATTCAATTGAATAGTTATGAGTTCCATGATGCAAAAAATATGGAATGCTTTCATCTCGCATCGGACGTCCTGCCGAGCGGGACGAGGCGTTCCGCCCGAGGCGGACAGGCTCCTACCTTTGCACATGGGCAATTCCGTGCCCAAAACACCAAAAACGCGCTTTTTTGCCAAATTCGGGCCGTTTTTCTGTCGTTTCTGCCCATTTTCGCCCCATTTCCCCCCTTTTTTCACCGTTCGCCGGCAGCTGCCGACTGTCGCCAGCCATGCCCGCTAGCCGCGACGCCCCCCTTACTCTACCGTGAATGTCCCTGACATGCGGTGGAGCCTGCCCTTGGCACTGAAAGTGCCCGTAAAACGGTTGGTGGCTTGCCCCGGATCGAATCCCAGTGTGTAGGAGTATTGCTGAAGCCAACCAATAAATTTTCCTTCATCATCATACTTCAGTATTTGATCCAAATAACTCAGGCGCCCCATGTAGGCATCGCGAACCCATGTCGCCCCGTAAAATATCTCGCGATTCACTGGTGCATTGGTCCCTTCCTGAAACCAACCGTAATCAAGTAAATTGGTAGAATGCTCATCCTTATAGATCCAGTTTGCTGGCTCTCCATCAACTGTATCCCAATAAAATGTGAAGGTTCTCCCGACATGTGTCGTAGGCGTAGTGATGGGTTCCGGATAAAAAACGCGGGATACATGGAAAAAGTGCCGCGCGCCAAGATCAGCCAACGGCCATGAATCGGTGAGGATGAAGGTGGGCCCCGTGTAAAACCACAGCGACGAACTGGGAAACATGACTTGATGTTCCCATTCGGCGAAAGATTTGACGTCGGTTGTGTCGCTGAACATCAGCGGTCGCGTATTGCTGGCCAGTTCCACGCTCAACGTGACATTGCTGCCCTCCCGCGCAAGTCCAATGGGCGTAGATTCCGGAGATGGCACCCCTTGGGCGGCAATGTCGAAAGCCTGGGCCGCCGCGCCGACCCGCCGCACGTTGACCCGGTTGACCACGATATCTTCCAGCGGACGGGTGTTCACCGAGTCCACAGTCGAGCCGGCAATATCGCACACCACGTTCATGTTGCTGACCACGTTCCCAAACACGGTGTACGACCCATCCCAGGAAGGCATGTTGGTCACCGTAATGAAAAACTGGGAGCCATCGGTATTCGGTCCGGAATTCGCCATCGCGATCACCCCGCTCGAGTGCGTCAGGCCGTTGGTGACGTTGTCGAGCATCGTGTAGCCCGCGTTCAGGAAATTGGTGGTCACCGTCGGAATGCGCTGAATGTGCTCCATTTGATTGCTCACGGTGATGGTGTGCGTGGTTTCCACATTCTGTTGCAGCGTGTTGGTAATCACCACCGTCATAGGCACAAAGTTGGTCGTGATCACCGCGGTTGTCGTCAAGTTGGTGAAACCGTAAGGCCCCTCACGCGTGGTCAACTGGTCTTGGCTCAGCAACGAATTGCGCGAAGCCACCTTGACCGTCAGCCATGCCGAAACCATGGCGGGGGCATTGGTTTCATAGACCACATCATGCCACACGTAATTGGTCGCCAGAGCCGGGGGATTGGACACCACAATCGGCACGTTGAGGATGTTGGTGCTCACTCCCGGCGGATTGGTGGAGACAATCTCGCCGGTATAGCCCTCCACAAGCTCGGCAATCTGCACGTCGTTGGTGACCGGCAGGGCCTGCAGCAGCCCGCCGCCCTGAATGGCCAGCGCGTTGGTCTGCGAGTCCAGGGCAATGCGGTGAATTAGCGAACCATCATAGAACGGCCGGTGCCACACATTGCTCTGCGCGTCCAGCCAGCCTCCTTCCCCCGTGGCCAAGCCGATAAAATTGGCCACGGCGCGCGGAGCGTTCTCATAGTCCAGCCGGACGGTAATCGTACCGCGCGAGGTCTCCAGATCGGCAAAAATCCCCTCCTCCCCAGCGTTCGCCGCGCCGGCAAACATCAGGACCATCAGACCGATCTGGAAAACTCTCGTCACCTTTGGAAACCATACCCCCGACCGTCCGAATCTGCCAGATCCGTCTGATCCGTTTAGAGCGTTTGAAGAAATAATGTGGCCGGGAGGTCGTAGCGAATTGGGCTGGGCCAAGGAAGGCGAAGCAGGAATAGTATCGCTATTTCGATGCAGCCTGCCGACGGCCAAGCCCAATGCAGTAGACAAAACGGCTACAGGATTGATGAAAATGCTCTAGCCTGGATAATTCACGCGACAAGTCCGGCCCGGATGCAAGGCAGGCGGGGCGAAGCTCTATGGACAACCTGCGAACCCCGCAGAACAAAGCAGACGGATTGGAATCGTCGCGCTGAAGGGCAACAGGGATGAAAACTGAATTGTTCATGATTATTTCCGCATCATGCAGTGCAACAATAAGTAAAGATGTTTTCATCCATGTTGATGAATTATTCAGGTTAGAAGTGGATGCCCAGCCCCAGCGTCAGCACGGGGAACACCTTGAGTTTGTCCACATCCTTCTGCAGACGGGCCTCTTCCCTGACGATGTCCTTGCGGAAGGTGTCCAGCTTCGTCTTCATGCCGGGGCCGTCCGACGTCAGCGTCACTTCGTAGGACTGAATGATCGCGCCCAGATCCAGCGAGAACGTCAACCGCCGGTTGCGTCCGACCGTGTTGCCCACGCCAATGCCGACATAAGGCACCACCGAATCTTCCACCTTGATTTTGCCGTACATCGTGCCGACCACTTCCGGCGCGTAGGTGTGGTTGCCGATCTGCACCGGCTTGTGCGGATGCGCATCAAACGTCACCTTGGAGTCGGAATGGAAAAAGACGCCGCCGGAAATCCGGAAGTGCCCGCCAAACGGATACAGATCCACCAGCAGCGGGAAGTTGATCATGTCCACTTCCGCGTCATAGGTCACGCTGCCCCACTTGGGGCTCGCGCTGAACGACCCGTAATTGAAGCCGCCGCGCAGGTTGAGAAAACGCGTCAGCCCCAGGGTCAGATCAAGGCCGACACCCGTCGTGCCGAATTTGGGCCCCAGCGAGATCCCGGGCCATTCATAGCCCCCCGACCAGCTGTCGTTATAATCATAGGCGCCGGCATCGCCCAGCGACAGCCGCGTGCCGGGAGCATCCAGATAAATCACCTCATCCTGCTCGAGCCCCGGCGGCGCAGCCACCGGCGCGGGGGCGGACAACGCCACTGGTTCGATCGGAGGTTCCGGCTGGACAACGGCTGGCGGAACGGCAACTGGCGCGGGTGCGGCCACCGCGGCCTTGGCGGGTGGCGGCACGGGAGCGGCCGCGGGCGGAGCCGACGGTTTCGCCACCGCCGGAACCACCGGCGCTGCGGCTGGAGAAGCCACCGGCGCTGCGATCGGAGGAACCACCGGCGTTGCGGTCGGAGGTGCCACCGGCGCTGCGGCCGACGCGGGCCGTGCGGGAGCCAGCATCATCGGCGGCGGCGCCGCTTGCGGACCGGCCGGCACACCGGCCACACCCGCTCCGGGCGGGGGCGCCACCACAGCCGGCCCGGCCGGGAAAGTCACCGGCGCCGGAGACGCCTGCGGCGACTCGACAACCACCGGACTCGGCTGAACCGCCAGAGGCACCATCTGCCCCGCCGGACGATTCGCCCCACTCGTTGCGGACGGCTGAATGGGCCGCGGCTGCACCGGCAACGGCGTCATCGGCGCGGCCGGGCGATCCAGCCCGCGCGACGACCCGCCCTGCGGCGGACTCGGCTGCACCGGCAGCGGCGTCATCGGCGCCGCCTGGGCCGTTTGCGTCCCCCCGCCCGCCGATTTCGCAGGCGGCGCGGCTTCCGCGTCCGAAACCATCGCGCCCATGCTCATCATCACGCCCAAGCCCAACACTCCAACTATGCAGCCCATTCGTCTCATTGATGTTTTCCTTTTTGATAAGCCCCGGTTGGCTGTGCCTTCACCCGGCATAATGAATGCCGAGCAAGCAAACGTCATCTTCGAAAGTCGTCGTGCCCGAATAAGCCACGGCATCGCCCACCACCGCCTTGAGCAAGCCCGCCAAATCCTGGTCGCGGTGCGCGTCCAGCGAACGCATCAGACCTTCTTCCTCAAATTCTTCCTGCGCCTCGTTGCGCGCCTCGGTCAAACCGTCGGTGAAAAACACCAAACGCTCGCCCGGCTTCAACTGGTGGCACGTGTGCGCGTAGCTGGCATCCTCGAACAGCCCGAGCGCCGGCCCCAGCGCGACGTCATCCACCTCCGCCTGCTGCACGCGTCCGTCGGTCTCGATGCGGATGGGCAGCGGATGCCCCGCGTTCGCGTGGCACAACTCGTTGGTTTTCAGGTTCAAACTCACGCAGCAGGCCGTGGCAAACATCAGCTCGTTGGCGCTGCTGAAAATCTTGGAATAGGCCGTGTTCAGCCGCGTCATGAAATCTCCCGGCTCGCTGGTTTCCTTCGCAATCTGCTCGAGCAACCCGCGCAGGGTGGCCACCACCAGCGCCGCGCGCGCGCCGTGCCCCATCACGTCCGCCATGAACACCAGCACCTGGTGGTCCGACACCTTCAGCAGATCGAAAAAGTCGCCGCCCACCATGCCGCTGGGGTGATAGACATGCGCGAAATCCAACCGCCCGGCCGGTTCCGCCTGCTCGGTGGTGATCTCGGGATAGGTCGAAGGTAGAAAGGCATATTGCAGGTCGCGGGCCATGCGCAGATCCGCTTCCATCTCATCGTTCTTTTGCCGCAATTGCGCCGCGTAGTGTTCGAGCTGCTGCTGGGCCTGGCGCGCCGGGGTCACGTCCACCAGCGAAACCACAATCCCCGTCATCGCCCCGTCGGGGTTGAGGTTGGGCGACAGCGACGCCTGGGCGAACACATTCCGCCCGTCAACGCGTTGCAGCTCGATCTCGCCGGTCCAGGTGTCCTGCGCCCCCGCCGCCGCAATCATGTCGCGCGCCAGCTCCTTCTCCAGCAGAAACTCCTCGAAATTGCGCTCGTAAGCCGCCTCCACCGTCTCCAGCCCCAGAAACTCCGCCATGGCCGGGTTCACATAACCCGCCAGGTTGCCCGCCGTGTCGGCCACCGCGATGCCGCTGCCCGAGTTCTGCAGCGCGTTGAAGCCCGTCTTGAGGCGCTCTTCCGCCTCTTTGCGCCAGGTGATGTCGCGGATAAAAAAGCTCTGGTACATCTTGCCGCCCAGCGGCAGGCGGCTCACCGAAATCTCCGCCGGAAACATCGTCTCATCCGCGCGGCGGCATACCGCCTGGATCAGCACAAACCGGTTGCTCTCCAGCGACCCCAAAATCGTATCCATCAGGCTGCGCTCGGCCCCCACCAGCCAGTCGAAGATGTTTTTCTTGCAGAGTTCCCCGCGGGTGGTCGCGAAAAACTGCTCGGCCCGCACGTTGGCGCCCACAATGGCCCCCAGCGGATCCGTGATCAGCACCGCGTCATAGATGCTCTGCAACAGCACCTGAAAATCTTCGCCGCCCAGTTGAGGCCGCGCCGGACTCGCCGGAATCCGGATCACGCCGGTCGTGCCCTTGGGCGTCACCGACAACCGGCCTGTGCGCGCGGGGAACCGGGGCGCGCCCGCCACCGGCGCCTGCTGAAGTTGTTCGAGCATCGCCGGCGTGATGTCAATGCGCATCGTCGCCTGATGCTTTTCCTGCTGCTCCTGCTGCTCTTTATCGGTCATGGGTCACGAGCATAGCCTACCCCTCCTCAGCCGGGCAATAATTTTCCGCAGGCGCCCCGGCGCATTTTTTTCTGTTCACCTGATCTTTTTTGCTCATACTCACCGGCATAGATAACCAAAAGAAACAGACCGAGGTGTCCCCATGTTCCCAGGTGCCCATACCGCATTGATTACCCCTTTCTTCGAAAACGGGCAGGTGGATGCCGAACGCCTCGTCCGGCTGGTCGAACGCCAGATCGAAGCCGGCATGGACGGCCTCGTGCCCACCGGCACCACCGGGGAGTCCCCCACCCTCAGCTTCAGCGAGCACATCGAGGTCGTCCGCCTCGTCACCGAGGCCGCCGGGGGCCGCGTCAAAATCATCGCCGGCACCGGCGCCAACTCCACCTCCGAAGCCCTCGAACTGACCAGGGCCGCCATCGAACTGGGCGTGGACGCCACCCTGCAGGTGACCCCCTACTACAACAAGCCCACCCAGACCGGCCTGATCCGCCATTTCAGCACCATTGCCGACCTGAGCCTCCCCGTGGTGCTCTACAACGTTCCCGGGCGCTGCTCGTGCGAAATCGCCGTGCCCACCGTGGCCGAACTCGCCAAGCACCCCAACATTGTCGCCATCAAGGAAGCTGGCGGCAGCGTGGACCGCGTCAGCCGCATCAAGGACGCCTGCGACATCACCGTCCTTTCCGGCGACGACTCCCTCGCCCTGCCCATGATGGCCGTGGGCGGCGAAGGTGTCATCTCCGTCGCCTCCAACCTGGCCCCCCAAGTGGTGGCCGACCTCATCCATGCCGCCCTCGACAATCGCTGGGACGAAGCCCGCGCCATCCACCGGCGCTACTACCGCCTTTTCACCCACCTGTTCCTCGAAACCAACCCCATCCCCGTCAAGGCCGCCATGGAAATGGCCGGGCTGGCGCCCTCCGGCTGCCGCCTGCCCCTCTGCGACATGTCCGCGGCCAACCGGGCCACCCTGCACGCCACCCTGCAAGAACTCGAGCTGCTGCCATGACCGCACCCATCCAACTTCTCCTCATCGGCGCCGCCGGGCGCATGGGCCTCGCCATCACCCGGCTCGCCGGCTCCGGCCTCGTGCCCGGCTTCCGGATCACCGCCGCCGTGGACAGTCCCTCCAGCCCGCTCATGGGCAAGGATGTCGGCGTCGCCGCCGGCCTGCCCCCACTCGGCATCGCCATCAGCAGCGACCTCGCCGCGGCCATAGCCGCCGGTCCCGATGTCGCCATTGATTTCAGCGCGCCCGCCGCGGCGCCCGCCACCGCCGAAGCCCTCGCCAACGCCGGCATCCCCTGGGTCATCGGCACCACCGGCCTCAACGACGCCGAAAAAGCCGCGCTGCAAGCCGCCGCCGACCGCATCCCCGTCATGTTTGCCGCCAACACCAGCCTCGGCATCAACCTGCTCTACGTCCTCGTCGAGCAGGCCGCCCGCGCCCTCCGCGGCCGCGGCTACGATTGCGAAATCACCGAGCGCCACCACCGCCACAAAAAAGACGCCCCCTCCGGCACCGCCCTCTACCTCGGCCGCGCCGCCGCCGACGGCTACCAGTGGAACCTCGCCCAGACCGCCGTCCACGGCCGCTCCGGAATCACCGGCGAGCGCCCCGAACAGCAAATCGGCTTCCACGCCCTGCGCGGCGGCGACATCCCCGGCGACCACACCGTCCTGTTCGCCACCGACGGCGAAACCATCGAACTGTCCCACCGCGCCACCTCGCGCGACACCTTCGCCATCGGCGCCCTGCGCGCCGCCGCCTGGCTCCCCGGGCGGCCCCCCGCGCTCTACTCCATGCGCGACGTCCTCAACCTCAACCCGGGAGGCACCTCATGAACGGCATCGAAGTCGGCCTAAGCCTGGGCGCCAATCTTGGCGACCCCCTCACCAACCTGCGCGCGGCCCGCAACGCCATCGCCGCCATCCCCGACGTCAACCTCCTCGCCTCCGCGCCCCTCTACGAAACCGAACCCATCGGCGTTCCCGACGAATTCCTCAACCTCAACTTCTACAACACCGTCGTCATCGTCGGCACCTCCCTCAACGCCCACAAACTTTTCGCCCACCTCCAAAAAATCGAGATCGCCCTCGGGCGCAAGCGCACCATCCGCCCCAACATGCCCCGCCCCATTGATATCGACATGATCTACTACAACGGGCAAACCATCCGCAGCGGTGGCCTCGTCATCCCCCATCCCCGCTGGACCAAGCGCCGCTTCGTCCTTCAGCCCCTGGCCGACGTCCGCGGCTATCTCGTCCTCCCCGGCCACGACCGCCGAGTCCGCGACATCCTCGCCGCCATGCCCCCCGGACAGGAAATCAAAAAAATCCTCGCCGAGTGGTAACCCCCGGCAGCACAGAGCCCGGCCGCCCGCCCCCCCCCCTCGCAACCCGGCGGCATCCCCCAAGCAGGCGGCTCGGACTGTACAAAGAGGCCCCGATGTGGTTCTCTGTTTTAGAGAATAACAACCCAAGCCAACCATCCTCCCCCCAGCAGCCATGAAACGCCTGACTCCCCGCGACATCACCGCCATGAAAGGCGGCGACAAATTCGCCTGCCTGACCGCCTACGACACCCAGACCGCCCGTCTGCTCGACGAAGCCGGCATCCCCCTGCTGCTCGTTGGCGACTCCGTCGGCACCACGCTGCTGGGCTTCGACAACACTCTGCCCGTGACCCTCGACGACATGATCCGCCACGGCGCGGCGGTCGTCCGTGGCGCGCAACGCGCGGTGGTGGTGCTGGACATGCCCTTCATGACCTATCAGGCCTCCCTCGAACAGGCGCTGCTCAACTGCGGACGCGCCCTCCAGGAGACCGGCTGCCAGGCGGTCAAGATCGAAGGCGGCGCGTTCCGCGCTCCGGTCATTCAGGCGCTGGTCCAAAACGGCATTCCTGTCCTCGCCCACATCGGCCTCACCCCCCAGAGCATCCAAATCCTCGGCCACCGCGTGCAGGGCCGCGGCGAAGAAGCCGCCAACCAACTGCTCGACGACGCCCGCGCAGTGACCCAGGCCGGCGCCTTTGCCGTCGTGGTCGAAACCGTCCCCGCCGAACTCGGCGCCAGGGCAACCCAGGCGGTGCCCGTCCCCGTCATCGGCATCGGCGCGGGGCCGGACTGCGACGGCCAGATTCTCGTCGTCAACGACATCCTCGGCCTCTCCGGTGATTTTCACGCCAAGTTCGTCAAACGCTACGCCGACCTCGCCCCGCAAATCTCCGCGGCCGCCGCCACCTACCTTGCCGAAGTCCAATCCGGCGCCTTCCCCGGCCCCGAACACTCATACACTTGAGGAGAGCCCGCCATGGCCAAAGACCCGTCCAAAGAAGAACTCCATCAGAAAGCGCAGCAAGGCGACCCGGAAGCCCAATATGAGTGGGCCCGCCACCTGGCCTGGGGCAAGGGGCGCGCCAAGGAAACCGAAGAAGCCGAACGCTGGTTTGCCGCCGCCCTCGCCCAGTTCCGCGAGGCCGCCGAACGCAACGAAGCCAGCGGACAGCTCAACCTCGGCAAAATGAACGAATATGGCCACGGCCTCCCCAAGAATCTGGACGAGGCCGCCCGCCTCTACCGCCTCGCCGCCGAGCAGGGCAACGCCGAAGCCCAATACCGCCTCGGCCACCTCTACGAATATGGCGACGGCGTCGAGGCCAACTTCGACACCGCCATGCAGTGGTACGCCAAATCCGCCGAACAAGGCGACAAAAACGCCATCATCAAAGTCGAACTGCGCGAGCAATACCTCCGCGGCGTCGAACTCGCCAACGAAGGCCACCAGCACGCCCAATATCAGCTCGGCCGCATGTACGAATATGGCATGGGCGTGCCCAAAGACCCCGCCGAAGCCGCCAAATGGTACCGCCTGGCCGCCGAACAGGCCGAACTGAAGTCCCAGGAGCGCCTCGGACAACTCCTCGAAGACGGCTCCACCGTGCCCCAGGACAAAGAAGAAGCCGACAAATACTACCGCATGCTTGTCGCCGAACTCGAACGCAAGGCCGACCTCGAAAATCGAAACGCCCAATACGAACTCGGCCGACTCTACGAGCGCGGGCGCGGTGTCGAAGAAAGCACCGACAAAGCTCTCCACTGGTACCTCCAAGCCGCCAAAAAAGGCCACCCACTGGCCCAATATCGCCTCGGACGCCTCTACATCGAAGGCAAAATGGTCGGCCAGGACGCCGCCGCCGCCGCCAAGTGGTTCCGCCAGTCCGTCCGCCTCAACGCCCCCCCCGAAGGCACCCCCCCCCTCTAACCGGCCACCCAATTCGGCAGTCGCCGGTTATCCCCGCCAACCACCCATTTTCCGCCGTTTTTCGGCCATTTCAGCCCATGTTCGCCCTTTTCGGGCCAATTTTCGTCCATTTTCACCAATTTTCAGCTCTTTCCCCGCCCTTTCCCGCCCTTTCCCGCGCGGCAACCGCCGCGCTGTGGGTGGGCTCGGTGAGCCCGCCTGCCTGACGCGTCAGCACCCCGCTGTCAACAAGGTCAACAAGGTCACCCGCCCGCCAACGCCAAAAATACCCAAAACCACCCGTTTCCGCCCATTCTCACCCGTTTTTCGCCATTTTGACCCGTTTTTGCCAATTTCAGACTTCCTGACCTCGATGGGGTTTTGCTGGATTTTGCGGAAATTGCTTTGGCACTATTGGGGGGCGCGACATCGAAAGGGACATGGCGGATTCTGTGAGTTGTTTTCCCCCGCTGACTGTCGCTTCCGTTGGCGGCTATCGCCCTGTTTGGTTGCCGAATGAATCAAGGCATTGCCCCGCCTCCGGAATGACCGGTTCGTAGTCCCGCCTTCAGGCGGAACGATCGGGACATGCCGCCTGAAGGCGGGACTACAAACTCGCGGGGATGTCAGCCCTTGCCAGGGCAGGCTTCCCGACCTCAACGGCGGAATCGTACCAACGCAATTTCCTCCGAGATCAGGAAGTCTGATGTTGATGAACCCGTTCAGTTTGAAGGCAGGGATGGCTTGCCGAGCCGTCCGTGCCGCGGTTCTGCTGCGGCATAGAAAAATCTCATCTTCTTTCCCCGCTCTTCGCGTCTTGGCACGATTCTCTTTCCCCAATTGCAACAGACCCGCCGCACCATTCGCGACAATTCGCGTCCATTCGCGGCTTTAAAAGGGTCTTTAGAGTCAGTGCTGTTTGCCCCGCCTATTCACTCGCCAGTTCCGGCATGTCGGCGTACACCCCGAGGCAGAGTCCCTGGGCCAGGACTTGCGTGGCGACATCCTCCCAGATCTCACGCGCCTCGGTCAGATTCGCCACGATGTTCATCCGCTGCCCCTGGGTCAGGTTGTCCGTGATGATTCCCGGTCGGCGGATCACCGGCCGGGCAAAACCCTTCCCGGCCCCCTCCCCCGCCGGCAGACACGGGAAAAAGCTGAACATTCCCTCCACGGGCTCCTCCGGCGTTGCTCCGCGATACAGCCGCAGAACCCCGCGGGCCTCCCCGTGAAGAATCCTGGCCTCATCCACGATTGGTTCCACCGCCGCGTGGAAATACTCCGCCGGGACCATCCCCTCCAGCGCCTCGCGGGGGGCCTCGAGACGCCAGCGGACGGAGTCGCCCACCACAAATATCGTGTCCACAATGAAGCGATTGCGCCCCTTGCCCGAGCCGAAAAGAATCACTGAACCATCCTGCAGTCGCTGCATCGCGGTTGGGCCGCGGCGGTTGTTCTGTTTGCAGATGCTGTAGAAAAACCGGCCGCCAAATACAAACGGGTCCGTATTCATTAGCGGCACCCCGCGCGGTTTGAAGCGGAAGGGCTCGAGAGCAAAGAGATGGTTCGGCCCGTCCGGCATCGTCGGCTCATATGTCTTCACCAGCCTGGTGGGCGGTTCATATTCACACCAGAAAACGAGATCGTCCTCGCGCGGTTCCGCCCCGAGGCCGGTCAAATAACGGCCTCTTTGCAATAGAAACTTGCGCTGATGCGGCCCCAGGTTCCAGGAACGGCCCTCCGCCGAGTCCGGCCGATGCTCACCGCCCGGATGAATAAACTGGATCACGCGCAACTGATCCTCTCCCCGTGCAGTCAGCCCGCCCCCCAGCAGCATCAGCCCCGCCACCACCATTCCAAGCCAAGTGTGTTGTCTCATTTCTTCATCCTATCGGGTTTCCATGGCGTGGAAAACTTTTTTCCACGGTGTGGAAAATGCACGAGCCACGTCTCCGCCTCCGCTGGCCGCCAAGTTATTCGGTGCGCTCGGTTGCGCATTGCCTCTTCCGGGTTATAGTGGGCAGACACCCATCATGAAAACCATCCGCCCCATTCAACGAATTGTGACCGGCACCCATCAAACCGATGGCGCCGGCGTCAAACTGGTCCGGGTCATTGGACGCAGCGATGTCGAAGACTTCGACCCCTTTCTCATGCTGGACGCGTTCGATTCGCGTGATCCCGATGACTATATCCGGGGTTTCCCCTGGCACCCCCACCGGGGCATCGAAACCGTGACCTATCTGGTGGCCGGTGAAATCGAGCACGGTGACAGCCTGGGCAATCGCGGCGTCATTCGCGATGGCGGTTGCCAGTGGATGACCGCCGGGCGCGGCATTATTCATCAGGAAATGCCTCAGGCGGCTCCCCGCATGCTGGGGCTCCAGGTGTGGATCAACCTGCCCCGCAAAGACAAAATGACCGAGCCGCAATATCGCGATCTCTCCGGCGATCTGATCCCGCGCGTGTCCGAAGAAGGTCGTCGCGTCGGCGTTATTTGCGGGTCGTACGGCGTCACGGCCGGCCCCACGCAAGGCGACTATGTCAAGGCCACCATGCTGGATGTGGAACTCGATCCCGGCGCGACCTTTACCCTGCCCACCCCCGCCGACCCAACCCTGTTCATCTATATTCTGGCCGGCTCGGGCCAATTCGGCCCGGACGGGGAAACCCACGCCAGCCATCGCGCGCTTCTGTTCGGTCCCGGCGACACCTTTCAAGCCACCGCCGGCGAGAACGGCCTGCAGTTTGTGCTGTTTGCCGGCCATCCTTTGCGTGAACCCGTCGCTTGGGGCGGCCCCATCGTTATGAATACCCGCGAGGAACTGCGCCAGGCCTTTGCCGAAATCGAAAACGGCACCTTTATCGCCGCACCCCAAACTTAGTCGGACTGCATCCCGCCGTCGCGGAGCAATCCGGCGCGACAGCCATTTGCCTGCGGCGGGACCGCGTGATACCGTTCCACTCAGGACCGGAGTTGCCATGATCATCGCCAGTTGCCGCCACAGCTTCAGCTCGACGCGCAAACTTGCCAAGAAGGTGTCGTTCCGCGAGTACGCCGATGCGGCCGATGGAACCAATTACAAGCCCCTGACACTCGACGAAGTGTCCACCGCAATCACCGGACGCCGGGTTTGCTTGCTGATCCATGGCTTCAACACCACCTTGAAGTCCGTGCTGCGGGCCTATGCCGAGCTGCAAGAAGGCGTGCGGCAGGCCGGGCTGCTGAATTCCAACGGCTATGAACTCGTGATGGGCTTGGCCTGGCCCGGCTGGGATTCCGCGCCCGGTTATCTGCCAGCGCGCGGTTCGGCCAATCGCGCGGGACTGCTGCTCCGCAAGCTGCTCCAGCAACTCCAGCCGGCGGCCGCCGCGATTGACGTGCAAACCCATTCCCTGGGCGCCCGTGTCGCGCTGTCCGCCCTTCGAGCGGCCAAGACCGAACTTGTCTGCAATCTGTTGCTGTCCGCCCCGGCAGTGGACCGCGGTATTCTCGCGAAGGGACGCATGTTTCATAACTCCCTGAAAGCCTGTCAGCGTTGCCTGGTCTATTACTCCCGGCGCGACAAGGTGTTCCGGCACAGCTTCCCGCTCGGCGATCTGGCCGATGGCATCCAACAGGCGCTCGGGCTGGCCGGTCCTCAAAATCCCAAGGCTGTTTTGCGTCAGCACCCCAATCTGTATCTGGTGGATGCCTCGACGGTCATCTCCGATCACAGCGGCTATCGCCATTCCGCGTCCTACTTCGCCCATTGGCGTCGTGTTCTGGACGGCGCTCCGCTCCCCCGTCAGGACAGCCTCGTGCGCGAGATGCCGGGCGGTGGCTGACCGGTGACATCGGTTGCAAGCTTGGCAGGCGGGCTCCCAGCTCCTATAGTGGCGTCACCGATCCCATGAGCCGTTTTCCCGTCAGCGTTGAAAAAGAAAACCAGTTGCTTGAACGCATGAAGACGTTGGGCATCGAGGAGGCCGACCTCAAGGAAACCTTCATCCGTGGCGGCGGGCCCGGCGGGCAGAAGATCAACAAAACCGCCTCGACCGTTTGTTTGCGTCATGAGCCGTCCGGCATCGAGGTGCGCTGCTCCCGGGAACGCTCGCAAGCCATGAACCGGTTTTTTGCCCGCCGCGAGCTATGTGACCAACTGGCGGCCCGGATCCATGGCGAAAAATCGAAGCGGCAGCAGGAACGCGAAAAAATCCGCCGCCAAAAACGCCGGCGCTCACGGAAGCAAAAAGCCGTCATGCTCGACGACAAGCGCAAGCAAGGCGCGAAGAAAGTATTGCGCCGCCGCCCAGAGCCGGACCTCGACGATTGAACGATCCGGCTTGGGTTTCCCCTCCCCCCGCTGTCTTTTCCCGCGTCGCGTTTCCGCGTCGCGGCTAATCAACACGGGTAATCTTCGCCCCCAGCGCGCGCAGGCGCGGCGCCAGCCGCTCATAGCCGCGGTCAATCATCTCGGCCTGCTCGATGATGGTCTGCCCCTTGGCGCACAGGGCGGCAATGACCAGCGCCATGCCCGCGCGGATGTCCGGGCTGGTGATGTGCTGAGCGCGCAACTTGGCGGGACCACTGACCAGCACCCGGTGCGGATCGCACTGCACCAGCGTGGCGCCCATTTCCAGCAGACGATCCACAAAGTACATCCGGCTCTCGAACAGCTTTTCGAAAAAGAGAATCTCGCCCTTCGTTTGCGTGGCCAGCACCAGCGCCACGCTGAGCAAGTCGGAGGGGATGGCCGGCCAGATGCCGTCCTCCATCTTGGGAATGCTGTCACCAAAATCCTTGCGCACGGCCAGGGTCTGCCGGGCCGGCAGACGCAGAACCCCGTCATCCACCTGCCAGGTCACCCCCAGCCGCTCGAACACCCGCTGCATCACCCGCAGCGTGGTCGTGTCCGGCAGATCGCGCACTTGCAACGCGCCGCCGGTGGCGGCGGCCGCCGCCAGAAAACTGCCGATCTCGATATAGTCGGGCCCTACCCGGTGCCGGGCGCCGCCGAGCGATGCCACGCCCTCAACCTCGATGCGGTTGGTGCCCAGACCGCTGATGCGCGCGCCCATGGCCTGCAGCAAGCGCCCCAAATCCTGCACGTGCGGTTCGCAGGCCGCGTTCATGATCACTGTGCGCCCTGGCGCCAGCGTCGCGGCCATCATGATGTTTTCCGTGGCGGTCACGCTGGCCTCATCCAAAAGCAGATCCGCTCCCCGGAAGGCCCGCGTTCGCCGCAGATGAAACGCGCCGCTCTTCCAAGTCATGGGCAGGCCCAGTCCCCCCAAGCCTTCGAAGTGGGTGTCCAGCCGCCGCCGCCCGATCACATCCCCGCCCGGCGGATAGAGCACCGCCGAGCCATGCCGCGCCGCCAGCGGACCCGCCAGCAGAATCGAGCTGCGCACCCGGCCGCACAACACCGGATCCAGCGACGTGCCGCGCAGTCCCTTGGCGCAGAGCGTCACCACCGCGCCCCGTTGCCGCACCGAGACGCCCAACTGACTCAGTAGCCCAAGCATATTCTCGACATCGAGAATGCGCGGCACATTTTCAAGAACAACCGGCTCATCGGTCAGTATGCAGGCCGCCAGCATGGGCAGCACCGCGTTCTTGTTGCCCTTGGGCGTGAACTTGCCCTGGATGCGGCGTCCGCCTTGGATGATCAATCGCGCCATCTGTGGTCCTGTCTTATCTCTTTTCCAACCCGTCGCCCATGGCTGCCGTCAGTCAGCCGCCCAAACCCGCGGCCGCCATGCCCTGCGAACAAGCCTCCCCACCCTATAAAAAAACCGGGAATTAGACAATTCCCGGTTGCAACCACACCAGATGGGTTGACGATTATTGTTGGGGGGTATCCACCGGCTTGGCGTCCCCGGTGGAATCGCCCGCGGGGTTGAAGTTGTCGGCCTTGAGCTGTTTGCCCCGCAGGGAGAAAGCCGAGCCACCCTTCAGCACCACCACCAGGCCATCGGAACCAAACGGCTGGCCCTTCAGGTCGGTCTCATCAATCATGCTGCCCTTCGAGGGGAAACTGCCATTCAGGGAGAAGTTCTTCGTGTAGATGAACGGAATCCCTTCCGGGGCGTCATCCAGGTTCAGCACCAGGCTCCAGGCGTTGTTCTTGTTATCGAAATCGTTTGCGTCGGTGGACTTGGCGCCTTCGATACCGCGTGCCGCGAAGAAGTCATAGGTCACCGCCATCACCTTGCTGGTGACGAGATGCTTGAAGTACTTCGTGGCGTCATTGTAGTCGTCGTCTTCGGTCGGCCAGGCGGAATAGCCGCCGCCCAAAACCACATCTTCCATCTGGCCCGCAAAGGCCGACTTGTAGATGTTGGAACCGTTGGAAACGGTCTGGGTCAGGGCCGCGCTCACCAAGGCGCGATTCACCGCCGGAACCAGAATGGCGGCCAGCATCGCGATGATGGCAATCACCACCAGCAGCTCGATCAAGGTAAAGCCAAAGTTTCTCTGCTTCATTGAGTATCTCCCACTGCTTCTTTTATTTTGTCCTGCATCATACCGATTTGAAAATATTCGTCAACCTAATACAAACAATCTTTAGCAGCCGGTTTTGCGCACCTGGCACTTGGCCACTCCCACGGCGATTTTTTAGATCTTTCAGGCGGGACACGCCGCAGCCCATTCCGGAAAGCATTGATGCATGAACAGGGCCACCATGATGCCCAGCACCAGGCCGATCAGGACCTCCAGCCGGGTGTGCCCGAGAAACTCCACCAGCTTCTCCGGAGAGAATTTGTGATTGCGATAAAACTCTTCGGCCATCTGGTTGAGCAGCCGTGCCTGCACCCCCGCCGCGCGCCGCACGCTCTGCGCGTCGATCATGATCAGCATCAGCAGTCCCGTTGCCACCGCGAACACGGGCGACCCGAACCCCGAACGCAACCCCACCGACGCGGCGCAGGCCGCCGCCGAAGACGTATGCGAGCTGGGCATGCCCCCCAGACGGAA
This sequence comes from Lentisphaerota bacterium, assembly GCA_012511885.1. GTDB lineage: Bacteria > Verrucomicrobiota > Kiritimatiellia > CAIQIC01 > Lenti-01 > JAAZFE01. Next base: position 36,458 of record JAAZFE010000024.1, read on the forward strand.
CAGAAACCCATAGTCGAACTTGCGTTCTTGCGCGATGAACAACAACAGCTTGATCACCTGGGCCGCCAGCCAGCTCACCACCGCCGCCACCAGCGAAATGTTTTGGAAGATATCGCGAAACACAAGAACCGGAACTCTAGGCAAATCTTCCTCGTGAGGCAATCTTGTTTTCTCTTGTTATCGGCCGCCACTCATGGTTGTCTGCGAGCGTACCGGGTTGCACCCCTCACCAAGGAGTCATCATGGGCACTTCTTCCATAGAATTGGCTGAAAAGTTGCGCGCCTATGCCAAGCGCCAGCATCACTGTTTTACCGCGGCCCAGGCCGTTGAACTTGGCTATGCCGACAGCGTCCACCTCTATCACGTCAAGGCCGGCAACTGGATCCGCGTCTATCGGGGCGTGTACCGCCTCGCCAACGAAGCGGAAACCCCTGCCACCCGTTGCATGGCCGCGCTGCTCTGGAGCCGTGACAAGTCCGGCGTGATTCAGGCCGCCCTTTCCGCGCAAACCGCCCGGGAATTGCGCGACGACACCCTGGCCCCCGCCGATCCAATCGGTTTGGTGGTCCCAAAATCCTTCCGCCGGTCCGTGAACCCACCAGACGGCCTCAAGATCACCCGCGCCACCGACGAAGAGTTGCGTGAAACCTCAAATATCATGGGAATGCCGGCTCTTCCCCTACCAGAAACACCGTCAAAAGCGGAGTCTGCCAAGCCGGAGACGCCTCCGGGTTTCAAGGATATCAACGATTACTACGATTGGCTCGATTATCATCGTGTACAACAGTCCAGCAAACGATAAATCCTCAAAAATAAAACGGACCGTTTTAAAGATTATCCTGACGGCCATCATCTGGCTGGTCCCATTGCCGGGGCATGCAGTTTTCTTCCGTTTGGACGGCGACCGGCTTTGGTTGCAGGCCGATCAGGTGCCGCTGGCCGACGTGCTGGGCCAATTCACGCAGCTCAATGTGGTGGTGCAGGTGGATCCGGACATCCGCGAAACCGTTGAAGCGGCCTTCCGCGGGGTCAACCTCGATGACGCCCTGAACAAACTGCTGGATCCCTACGATTATGTGATCACCTGGAAAATGCTGCGCGGTCCGCTTGGACGAGTCCCCAAACTGCAAAAAATTGAGGTTTACCGTCCAGGCAATCGCCAAAATGTCCGTCCTCTGCCCCAACCGCCGGCCCGTTTTCAAGTAACCCGCGGCGTCGCCGGCAACCAACCTGAGTTTATCCGCGATGAATTGCTGGTTGGGGCCGCCCCCGGTACAACCTATGCCCAATTCAAGGCGCTCATGGATCAGGTGGGCGGCATGATTGTGGATGCTGAGCCAGGACTGGGCATCTATCTGATCCGTTTTCCCGCGGGCGTTCATGTGGAAAACATCTTGGAGCGGCTGGCCCGTCATCCGCTGATTGCCCACGCGGAACTGAACTATGCCCACCGGCTGCCCCCTCCGCCCACGCACCGTCCATCCGTGCAAGTCCGCCCCAAAATTGCGCCGCCCGCCGATGGCTCGGTCCCTGTGGCGGTCCTGGATAGCGGGCTGGATCCGGCGGTCGGCATCGGGCCGCTCGTCACCGCCGCCTGGGATGCCGTGGCGCCGGAGCAGGCCTTGTCCGATCCCAGCGGCCATGGAACCCAGATGGCCCTGCTGGCTTCCGGAGTCCTTGCGGCCGATGGCCTCCAGCCCGGCGCCACCCCCCTCCCTCTCGTGGCCATCCGCTCGTTCGACGATCAGGGTGTCACCTCCAATTTTGCCCTCTTTCAAGCGCTGGCCTATGCCGCCGAAGCTGGCGCCCGCGTCGTCAACCTGAGCTGGGGTTCCGAAACCGATACCCCGTTCCTGCGCGAAGCGGTCGAACGCGCCGCCGCCCAAGGGTTGCTGGTGGTGGCCGCCGCCGGCAACCAGCCATCCGGCCGACCGGTCTATCCGGCCGCCTATTCTGCCGTGATTGCCGTCGGCGGCATCGATTCCAGCGGGCAGCCATGGGCGCAATCCAACCATGGCGCGTTCGTGGACCTTTCGGCGCCGGCCTTCGCCACCCTCCCCGGCGGCTCATCCGGCGCCCCCGGCTCCTATGCCGGCACCTCCATTTCGGCCGCCACGGTGGCCCATGCCCTCGGGCAATATCTCAACCGTCATCCCACCGCCACCGCCCGGGAAGCGCTCAAGGCCCTCCAAGACGCCCTGACGCCTCCCTCCGGCCCAAATTATGGCAAGGGCATCCTCGATCACGCCGCTCTACAGCGCCTGCTGGCCCCATAACAACCGGTCCGCGCAAGGCCGGCGCTGCCGCTCATTTGCCGGTTGTCTCCGTCCTTGGCCCTCTGATAGGATGCCGCCGCGCCTGCGTTGCGCCAAACCTCGACCCGTTTGAGAATTGTATTGAACAACAACCATATCACCCCTCAGCCAAGGAGCATTCATCCATGACATCCCCCCTCGCGGTCATCGCCATCGGTGGCAATTCTCTCATCAAAGACAACAACCGCATGTCCGTCGCGGATCAATATGGAGCCGCCAACGAGACCGCGGAACACATCACCGCGCTCGTCGCCGCCGGCTATCGGGTGGTGGTCACGCATGGCAACGGCCCCCAGGTCGGCTTTGTTCTCCTGCGCTCCGAGCTCTCCAAGCACGCCCTGCACGAGGTGCCCCTGGACAGTTGCGTAGCCGACACCCAGGGCGCCATCGGCTACCACGTGGGTCAGACCCTGGCCAACCAGTTGCGCCGGAAAAACCTGAGCAAATCCGTCGCCAGCGTCGTCACCCAGGTTCTGGTGGACAAAAACGACCCCGCTTTTCTCAACCCCACCAAGCCCATCGGCCCCTTCTATACCGAGGAAGACGCCAAAACCTATCAGGCCCAAAACGGCTGGGTGCTCAAAGAGGATGCCGGCCGAGGCTGGCGTCGTGTCGTGGCCTCGCCGCAACCCCTCAAAATCATCGAGGAAGACACTATCCGCCTCCTGCTCGAAAAAGATGTCATCGTCATCGCCGTCGGCGGCGGCGGCATTCCCGTCATTGAAAACGAGCAGGGCGAACTCGAGGGCAGCGCTGCGGTCATTGACAAGGATCTGGCCTCATGCCTGCTGGCCAAAAACCTCAAGGCCGACCTCTTTGTCATCTCGACGGGCGTGGATAAAGTCGCCATTGATTACAAAAAGCCGACCCAGCGTGAAATCGATGCCATGACCGTCGCCGAAGCCGAACAGCACCTGGCCGACGGCCAGTTCCCGCCCGGCAGCATGGGACCCAAAATCGAGGCCGCCATCGATTTCCTCAAAAACGGCGGCGGCAAGGTCATCATCACCCAGCCCCATCTGCTCGCCGAGGCCATCGCCGGCCAAAACGGCACGCACATGACCCTGAACTGATCGCGCCCCCCCCGGGCTTGTCCAGTCTCAATCTTTCAAGCGCCCAGCCGTCCTCCCCCCCCCCCCCCCCCCCCCCCCC
>JAAZFE010000025.1 GCA_012511885.1 Lentisphaerota bacterium
ACGTTCTTCTTGGGTTATGCGATGGTATTTCATTGTTTCCTTCCTTGTGATAGGCGAAGGAATCAAACTAGCGCATAACCCTTTTTAGAGAAACCTCCTGTTGCAATAGCCTCTGGAACGCGCGTCCGATTAAACCTCCACGAATTTCCGCGCCGCCCCCGCCGAACCGCCCCACCGCTCAGTCAAAATTCGCGCAATAATCACACCGCATCCGGTGCACCCTCGTCAGATTCTCCAGACAGCACGCATCCGACTTCTCCAAATCCGCAAAATGGATCACAATGCGGTAACCACCGTTTTCCGGATCGCAGCCCACCACCACCCCGCAGCAGCGGATCTTGCTCGGCTCTTCCTCCGAACCTACCGGACGCATGGCAATATCGAACTCATACATGGAAAACAATTTGATTTGCCGCGGGGAGATAAACCTCATGCCGAGGTGGCAAATATGGAGGTCCTCCAGGGGGCCCAACGAGTCTTCCGCGGCCAAAGCCAGCGACACCCGGTACTCGCCGAAAGAATAACTTACTGCTGTCATGTCACATACCAATTCCTATTCATTCTCCCCCGACAGCCCAAATCTACCGCTCTTTTCCGGCCTGTCAAACGACCCCGCCACCGTCAGATCCCCAGCAGACGTTTCCGGCAGGCCTCATGGCGGCGCTTTTCGCGCCGGGCCCAGGCCGCGGCCTCGCGAATCCGCGCGTTCAGCGCGACCAGATCGAGCCCGCCCGTCGCGCCCAGGTGGGTCTTGGCCGCCAGCGCCGCGTCAGGATCGCCGCCCGCCAGCTCGCCGATGCGCGCCTTGACCTCGCGGTAGGCGTCGCGGAAAGGCATGCCCCCCGCCACCAGCTCGAGCGCCCGGTCCGTCGCGAACACCTCGGGCCCGAACCCGCGCCGCAGCGCCGGCTTGTCCACCTTCAGCCCCGCCACCAGCGGACGCATGACCGCCAGCGACGACACCGTCAGGTCGAAGCCCTCGAAAAACGGCGCTTTAGCCTCCTGCAAATCCCGATTGTAACCCGACGGCGCCGCCCGGACCATCTCCGCCACCGTATGCGCATGGCCCAGCACCTTCGCCGCCTTGGCCCGCAGCAGCTCGAGCACATCCGGATTGCGCTTCTGCGGCATGATGCTGCTGCCCGTCGTGAACGCCTCCGGCAGGGCGAAATAGCCGAACTCCGGCATCGAAAACAAAATCAGGTCCTGCGCCAGCCGCGACAGCGTCAACATCACCTGCCCCAGCGCCGACAGAATAACCGACTCGATTTTGCCGCGCGTCTGCCCGGCATGAATCACATTGTGCAGCGGCCGCGAAAACCCGAGCAGATCGCTCACCAGTTGCCGGTCAATCGCCAGCGGCACGCCATAGCCCGCCGCCGAGCCCAGCGGACAGCGGTTGTTCTGCGCATAGGCCGCCTGCAGCAACTCGAGGTCGTCCAGCAGCCCCTCGACCCAGGCCGACGCCCACAACCCCACGCTCGAAGGCATGGCTGGCTGCATGTGCGTCCGCCCCACCATCGGCGTCTTGATCTGCTTGCGCGCCAGCGCCAGCAACGCGCCCGCCAGCGCCGCGGCGGCCTCCGCCGCCTCGATCAGCCGCGCCCGCGCGAACAGCCTCAAATCCACCGCCACCTGGTCATTGCGGCTGCGCCCCACGTGAATCCGCCGCCCCAGCTCGCCCAACCGCTCCGTCAGCCGCCGCTCCACCGCCAGATGGACATCCTGATCCTCCAGGGTAATCTCAAAACGCCCCGCGGCGGCATCCCGCGACACCTTCGCCAGCTCCGTCACCACCTTCTTCGCCGCGGCGGCGCTCAACAGCGGCGGGTCCTGCGGAACGCGGCTAAGCATCTGCACGTGCGCCGCGGTTCCCAGGCAATCCGCCTCCACCAGGGCCAAATCCAGCACGCGATCCTGCCCGGCCGTATAGGCCAGGACATCGGCGTCTATTTCCCCCACCGTCGTGCGGCGCATGTCAGCGCTGAATCCGCTTGATCTTGAAAATGTGTTTCTTGGGGTCCGCCAAAACTTCCGGCGGCAACTCGATCCGCACGGTCTTGCCCTTGTCGCTGTCGTCCGTGGGCGGCGGAATCGAAGTCGTCTCGGCGTTGGTCACCGGCGAAGGGCTGACCGGCGGGGCCAACTGCTCCCTGGGCACTTCGATAATCCCGCCGGGAACCTCGAAGTTCTTCTCGCAGGACGGGCAATCAATAAACTGACCTGCCAGATCCTCCGGCCCGTGAAGGTCCTGTCCGCAGTGGGGGCATTTGAAACTCATTTCGGCCATGTTCGACTCCTCACAGTTTGCTGGACGCACTACTCCTACTCTCTGGAACCCAATCTACCACGCCCCTCCACGCTTGGAAAGTTATTTTGTGCCCCCCCCCCGCGCAAGCAGGTTGTCGTTAATAACTCACCCGCCACAGGCACAGGCCGTGTGCCGGAGCGGTTTCTACCCGGGCGGTTCGTCTCCGGGCCTCCAGCAGCGCAGTGGTTTCCTCGACGGACACCGCCCCCGTGCCCACGCGGATCAGATGCCCCGCCAGGCTCCGCACCATCTTGTAGAGAAACCCGTCCCCCACCGCCTTGATGGTCACCAGCGCCCCCCGCCGCGTCACCTGCAACTGCCGCAAAGTTCGCACCGTCTCGCCGATGTCCCGCCGCGGGTTCGCCGAAAACGATCTGAAGTCATGCGTCCCCTCCAGCAGCGCCGCCGCCGACCGCATGGCCGCCACATCCAGCGGCAAACGCACATGCAGCGCCTGACGCCGGTGCAACGGACAGGCCACCGGCGCGTTCCAGATACTGTAGCGGTATTCCTTCCCGGTGGCATCGAACCGCGCGTGAAAATCCGGCCGCGCCCGCCGCGCCTTGACCACCCGCACCGACTCCGGCAGCAGCGCGTTCATCGCCAGTTGCAACTGCCCCGGCTTCCAGCCCGCCGGCACATCCAGGTGCGCCACCTGGGCCCGCGCGTGCACCCCGGTATCCGTCCGCCCGCTCGAAAACACCCGCACCTTCCGCCCCGTCAGCTCCTGCACGGCGCGCTCGAGCGCGCCCTGCACCGTCTCCCGCCGCGGCTGCACCTGCCAGCCGAAAAAATCCGCGCCATCATAGGCCAGTTCCAGCCGCATCCGCCGGAATCCCTCCGGCGGCGGCACCCGTTCCGTCTCGCGCCGAGGTCCTCGTTGACTCACCATTCCGGCTCCTCCTCCGCGACCCCGCCCCCGCCCGCGTCCAGATAGCTCTGCAAAATAATCTGCGCGGCCAGCTTGTCCACCACCCCCTTGCGCTTCTGCCGCCGCGCGCCGGCTTCGATCAAAACCGCCTCCGCCATCCGCGTGCTCAACCGCTCATCCCATCGTTTCAGCGGAATATCCGTCCGTTTCGCCAGTTCCGCCATAAAAAGTTCCGTACGCTCCGCCCGCGGCCCGCGCGACCCATCCATATTCAACGGATATCCCACCACAATCGCCCCCGCCCCCTCCGCCGCCGCCAGCCGCGCCACGGCCGCCGCCGCCTGCTCGACCTGGCTGCACTCCAGAATTTCCCGCGGAAAAGCAATCACCCGGGCCTCGTCGCTAACCGCCACACCCGTGCGCCGATCGCCAAAATCTATGCCCAGAACCTTGCTCATCGCCCTAACCTGAATAATTCAGGCCAAAGCCTAACCCACCTCCCCAACACGAACAATCCCCAAAAAACACACCAAATCAGCTCAAAATCAGCCCCAAACCGCCCCGAAATCACCAAAATCCGACTAAAATCCGCCCGAAATCACGTAAAACCACCCGTTTTGGCGCGCTTGCCCGAAAAATCACCCGTTTTTGCACGCTTCCCCGCAAAATTTGTCGCTTGCCCGAAAAAAACACCCGTTTCCCATCCCCCGATGCCCCAAAACACACCCTTGCGCCTCGCGCCCCCCTCGCACTGAAAACCCCTCAAAAATTCACATTTTCAGCAATTTGCGCCCGATTTTTACAATTTCCGCCCCATTTCGGCCGGTTTCGGCCCGATTTTACGCAATTTTCGCATTTTCAGGGCAAAAAATTGGCTTTTCCACACCATGGATCCCGCAGGCGCGGGACCACGGTGTGGAAAATGAGGCGTTTTTGGCGGTGGAAAAATGGAGTCGCCGAAGCCTGAGCGGGGAGGGAATGTTTTGAGGCTCAATATGCTCAAAAATGAGTCTCAATTTTCGCTACTATTTTGACAGAAAAGTATTACGAAAGTGCACAATCGTAATACTGCGTGCTGATTGGGAGCCAGGTTAAAGGATGGGGAAGCCGATGTTTTTCAGGTAGTCGAAGGTTGGGTCATAATAGGTTGCGGCGCGGGTGGGGTCTTCTGGGTCGCCCTGGGGCACCACAATCACCATGCCTTGGCGGGCGCGAGTCAGTAAAACCCGATAGGCATTTTCGAGGTATTTTTGCCGATCTGGCTTGTGCACTTTATTCCAGCGCTTGCCGACGAACGAAAAGTGTTTCCATTGGCGGTTATCCATGCGCAAATCGCCATCCCAGGTAACGCAGGCCCAATCCACTTCGAGGCCCTGAATATCAAATTCGGTGGCGACATCTTCGAGATAGTAGGATGAGCGCACATCTTCTTTGCCGGCCAGAAACCAGTGGATCGGGTTCATTTTGGCTTTGACGTGAATGCAATGGGGTCGCAGTCGCTCGGCGCTGGATGAGGCCACCAATCCGTAGCGTTCGGTGCCCCGAGCTTGTTGCCGCAACCATTGTTTGGCCCGTTGGACGTCGCGCGTGAGAACGATCGGGTAGTTGGCGCTAATTTTCCGCAAGGTTTCTTGGGCCGCCTCGGGACGGATGTCCAAAATTTCTTTCACCAGTTGCGAGACATGTTCCGCGCGATAGGACCGCATGGACACACTCAGGTGCAGATCACCGTGATAATACACATGAGGGCGGGTGGCGATGCTCTCCAATACCCGTGTGGCATCGTATTCTTTATCGGTGAGCCGTCCCGAAATATGGATGTGCCAATCGGGAAAACGGCGGTTCAGCGCGTCAATCCACTCGGAAATCCCCGCTTCGCCGGTATGAATTTCCTGTCCGCCACCCACGAGGCAAATCACCACCCCCCAATCCTGATGGCGATCCACGCACGAGATTAAAAATTCGGGCTCCGATTGATCGAAATTTGGCCGCTTTTTCTTTTGGCGCATGAAGGTGCTGGTCTGTTTGCGGTCCCACGCCCGCTGGGCTTCGTCGAAGAGGGCCACGTGATCAAAGGGAGGTCCTGGATCGCGCAAGCATTCGTCGCGATAGTGGTACACATTTTGCACAAAGGCTTTGACGTTGCGATGGGCCTCGCCTTTGGTCAGTTTGCCGCCTTGTTTTTTGGTGCGGCGCACTTGATCTCTGGCCAGAGCTTCTTGCAAGACCTTGACCAGAGGGCCATTGCCGGAGAGGAATACGCTGAAAACATCCTCTTTGGAGCTCAAATGTTTGGTGGCGATATTGAGTCCCACCAACGTCTTGCCAGCGCCCGGAACTCCGGTCACAAAACAGATGGCCTTATGTTTTTGGGCCTTGGCGTTGGCGATGATGTTCGAGATGGCCTGGGTGGTTTCGCGCAGATTGATTGCGCTGGCATCGCTGCGCGAGATTTCAGCCACATGATGTCCACGATAGAGCGCCAAAGCGGCCTCAACAATGGTGGGAGTGGGGCAATAGCGCCCGGTTTCCCACGACTCGGGCACAATCGCTTGCTCCTGAATATGAGCCAGCGCGTACAGCAGAACATCGGGCAGCGATTCCGCATTGCATTTGAGGGGAGCCACCACCTTATCATTGCGCGCGCTTGTTTTTAGCTGAACAGGGTGCACAGGCGCCTGAGTCGCAATCAAAATCGGCACAATATGGACGTTGTGGGAGGTCTCATGAAAGTTTTTCAGGTCCAGGGCATAGTCCCATACCTGATCAATGTCGTGAGCCAGATATTCGGTTTCGCCCACCTTGAATTCGAGGACAAACAAGCAGGGGCCAATCAGTAAAACCACATCAATCCGCGCGCCAATTCGAGGAATGGAATACTCAAAGAAAAGGTGTCCCGAAGACCCTTGAAGACCCTGTTGGAGAATCGCAATTTGATCGTTCCAAGCCGCCACTTGCGTCGGCAGAATTTCAAACTCAGAATGGGTGGTCAGAGTTCCAATGATCTGAGCGGGATCCGATTTGAGAAAGCGCTCAATCGTACCGGAATAGCAGGCACGGATCATGTCATTACTTTAGCCCGAGCAAGTTCCACTCGACCAGGGCAAAGTTGCGGGATTGCGAGATTGGGCAATTCGGGTGCTGTCACGCCATGGCGATGGCGGAAAACGGGCGGGGGCGGCAGTTTTCCACGCCATGGATCCCGCAGGCGCGGGACCATGCCGTGGAAAACGGGGCGTTTTAGCGGGGGAGAAATTGAGTCGCCGAAGCCTGAACGGGGGGTGGAAGGCTTTGAGGCTCAATAGGGTCAAAAATGAGTCGAAAATGGGCGAAATTGGCTAAAAATAGGCGATTTTGGACGATTTTGGGCGATTTTTGAAGTTTTTTGGGGTGGTTTGGGTCGCTGGATTTTCCACGCCATGGAAACTTTTTTGGCGATTTTTCCACGCCATGGAAAATAGTTTTCCACGGTGTGGAAAAATGGGTAATTTTTGAGGATTTTGGGCCCCAAAACCGGCGTTTTTCCCTCCAAAAACAAGATGGAGCCGGCGATCGGACTCGAACCGATGACCTGCTGATTACAAATCAGCTGCTCTGCCAACTGAGCTAAGCCGGCCCATACAACTATGGCTACTATGCCTTATGTTGCCGCCGACTTCAACCCTGCCGAATGGGGCAGAATCGTCGCGCCCGCTTTTATGCTTCCATGCTGCGGCCTGGCCGCATCCATGTTGATGAATAATCCAGGCTAACGGATTTTGTTGGCCTCGCGCCGGGCGGCGATAATCTGCTCGGTCAGGAAGAAGGGCACGGCCTCGTAGTGCTCGAACTGCATGGCAAAGCCCGCGCGCCCCTGGCTCAGGCCGCGCAACACGGTGGCGTAGCCGAACAGCTCGCTCAAGGGCACCAGGCCGTGAATGACCCGCTGCCCGCTTTTTTCTTCCATGGTTTCTATTCGTCCGCGCCGCTGGCAGATGCTGCCGACCGCCGCGCCCATGTAGTCCTCGGGGGTGGTCACTTCCACGGACATCAGCGGCTCGAGCAGCAGGGGCCCCGCCTTCAGGCTCAGCTCCTTGAACGCCGCGCGCCCGGCTTCCTCGAACGCCATGTCGGACGAGTCCACCTCGTGATGGGACCCGTCGAACAGCACCGCGCGCACGTTGACCACCGGATAGCCCGCGTAGGCGCCGCTGAGCATCGCCTTCACGATGCCCTTTTTGACCGCCGGAATGTACTGCGTCGGGATGCGACCGCCCACCACCTCGTTGACAAACTCGAAGCCCTCGCCCGCCTTGAGCGGCTCGAGGCGCAAATGGATGTGCGCGAACTGCCCGCGCCCGCCGCTCTGCTTGACGTGCCGGTACTGGCCCTTGACCACCTGCGTGATGGTTTCGCGATAGACCACCTCCGGACGCCCCACCGCGGCGGCCACCCCGAACTCGCGCTTGAGCCGGTCCACAATAATCTCGAGGTGCAGCTCGCCCATGCCCGAGATGATGGTCTCGCTGCTTTCCTGGTCGAAGGAGACCGTGAAGGTCGGATCCTCGTCGGTCAGCTTGAAGAGCGCCGCGGACAGCTTGTCGTTGTCGGCCGGCGAACTCGGCGCGATGGCAATCGAGACCACCGGCGTGGGGAACTCGATCGAGGTGAGGTGCACCGGGCGGTTTTCGTCGCAAATCGTGTCGCCCGTGCGGGTGTGGGCCAGCCCCACAATGGCCACGATGTCGCCCGTTTGCGCCGTCTCCAGATTCTCGGAGTGGTTGGCGTGCATGCGCAGAATGCGCCCCACCCGCTGGGTTTTGCCCTGCGTGCTGTTGTACACGCTCTGCCCGGAGGTCAGCGTGCCGGAATACACCCGGATATAGGTCAGCTTGCCCGTGTGCTTGTTGGGCACCACCTTGAACGCCAGCGCGCTGAACGGCGAGTCGTCCGCCGGCTCGAGCTCGATCACCGTCTCGTCCGGATTCGCCGCCGAAATGATCGGCGGAATCTCGTTGGGCGCCGGCAGCAGGCTGACAATGCCGTCCAGCAGCTGCTGAATCCCCTTGTTGCGGAAGGCCGTGCCGCAAAACACCGGAATCAGCTTGCGCGCGATGGTTGCCTGGCGCAGGCCGCGCCAGATGTCCTCCTCCGGCAGATCGCCCGTCTCCAGAAACTTCTCGAGCAGCGCGTCGTCCTGCTCCGCGCACTTCTCGAGCAGCCTGGCCCGCCAGGTCTTGGCGGTTTCGAGCATGCTGGGCGCGATGTCCTCCTCGTGGAAGGCCCCCGCCTCGGGCTCGTCGAAAATAATCGCCTTCATGCTCACCAGATTCATGATGCCCTGGAAGGTCTCCGAGCACCCGATCGGCAGCACCACCGCCGCCGTGTTGGCCCCCAGCTCCTTCTCGATCTCCTCGAGCACGCCGAAAAAGTTTGCGCCCACCCGGTCCATCTTGTTCACGAAAGCGATCTTGGGCACCGCATACTTCTCGGACTGCCGCCAGACCTTCTCGGACTGGGGCTGCACCCCCCCCACCGCGCAAAACAGCGCCACCGCGCCATCCAGCACCCGCAGCGACCGCTCGACCTCGACCGTAAAGTCCACATGCCCCGGCGTGTCAATCAGCGTCACGAGATGCTCGTTCCACGCCAGCGTCGTGGCCGCGCTCTGAATGGTGATGCCCCGCTCGCGCTCCTGCACCATGAAGTCCATGGTGGCCGAACCCTCGTGCGTCTCGCCCAGCTTGTGGGTCTTGCCCGCGAAATAGAGCATGCGCTCCATCACGGTCGTCTTGCCGGCGTCAATGTGCGCCATGATGCCGATGTTGCGTATCTTGGAAATAGGTGTTGTTCTGGCCATGATCTGTCTCTGTTCTATTGGGTTGGGGGTCGTGAAATCATATCCGCCGCGGCAGGCCCGCCGCCACCGGATGACAAGTCAGGAAGGGGCGAAAGCTACGGCCTCGCGGCCGTTCGCGCAACCAGAAAATGTCGCGCACCTGTCCCTGGATCATTCATGCGACAAGTCCGGCCCGGATGCAAGGCACGTATGTTGGTGAATGATTCAGGCTACGGCTTCAGCGGCCGGTTGTCCTGCAGCAGGCGGTACACCCGCTGCTGCCCGGCCCGCACGCGGTCATGCACCACAATCGGCTCGCCCGTCACCAGGCCGGGGATGTTGACCGCGTCCGGCAGCGCCCGCCACTTGGAACGCGCGCTCATGCTGTCGGCATACAGAACCGTGTAATACATCCCCTTGCGTCCGATCCAGGAAATGGTGATCTGATCGCCCGAGCGCGCGGTGGTCAGCGTGGTCTCGCGCACCGGCTGCAGCTCCTCGCGCACCGTCATGCACCCCCCCGCCGCCAGCGCCAGCGCCAGACCGACCGCCAACCAGCCCGCTGCCTGCCAGCTCTTGCGCACCGCGCGATCTCCCGCCAGCCGGTCCGGTCCGCTTACGGAGCCGGAATCTCCACCACGTCCGCCGCGGGAATCTCGATCGGCTGAATCGCTGCGTCCCCTTCCGGCGCGCGCGTGCGGCGCGAACGGGTGAAATATTTGAACAGGCCCGGCTTCGGACTCCTGACCGGCGCCGACTCGTCATACCAGCTCTCGCGCCGCGCGGCCTCGGCCTCCTCGGCCTTCAAATTCGTCAGCGTCAGGTTGTAGCGCCCCGCGAACCAGCGCCAGTCCGCCGGCGTGAAAGGAATATAGCGCCCGATGCCGTTGACCAGCTCATGCGTCTCGAGGTTGGGCAGCTGGACCACCTGGTTGCACCACGCATTGATCGCCCGCAACTCCGCCGGCAGCAACGCGTCATCGCCCAAAAACGCCGTCCGGTCCGGATACGTCTGCAAAAACGCGCCGGTCTGATAATCCGTCAGCGAGAGCGCCATCCATTCGTAGCCGTTCCACACGTGCAGCACCGGCTCCTCCAACGTGCCCTGATAGCTCACCAGCACCGTCGGATAACGCCGGGCCACGTCAAACGCCACCTGCATCACCGAATACCGCGACGGCACCACCAGCAGCACGGTGTCGCTCTGCGCGACCGCCGACGACACCGCCGGTGCGCTCAGGACCATCACCGCCGCCAGGAAAATCCAAATCAGTTTTTTCATCTGCGCTCTCCTTCGATTCTGACGAGATCAACGGTCATTAAGCACGATCCCCACCGCCTTGGCAAGCCCTCCCCGCCGTCTTTCTCCCCGCTCTGGCCGCCGCCACCGCCAATTGTCCCAACGCGATCCCGCCATCGTTCGGCGGAATATCCCGGTGCCGCCAAACCCGGAACCCCTCCTCCGCCAGCCGCCGCGCCGCCCCCGCCGTCAGCCGCCGATTCTGAAAACATCCGCCCGACAAACATACATCCGCCAGCCCCTCGCGCCGCGCCGCCGCCACCATCATCTCGACCAGCATGGCATGAAACCGCGCCGCCGCCACCGCCGGCTCCTCGCCCCCCGCCAGCAGCTCCTCCATCATCGGCTGCCAGTCCAGCTCGTTCCCGCGCCACCCGAAAGGATACGCCGGCGCGGCCACCTCCCCCGCCAGCGCCTCGAGGCGCATCGCCGCCTGCCCCTCGTGCGCCATCACCTGGCACACCCCCAGCAGCGCGGCCACCGCGTCAAACAGCCGCCCCGCGCTGCTCGTCCGCGCCACATTCAGCCCGCCGCGCAGCAGCCCCTCCAGCGCCGCCGCCTCCTCCGCCGACAGCCCCGGCGCAGGCGCGGCGGAGCCCATCTCGCGCAGCACCCCCAGCGCCGCCCGCCGCGGCTCCTTCGCCGCCGCATCCCCCCCCGCCAGCGAAAACGGCCGCAGCCAGGCCGCCCGCCGGTACTCCGCCCGCGTGCACACCAAAAACTCCCCGCCCCAAATCGTGCCATCGTCGCCCAGCCCCGTGCCGTCCCAGGCAATCCCCAGCACCGGCCCCTCCAGCCCGTGCTCCGCCATCACCGCCGCGATATGCGCGTGATGGTGCTGCACCAGCTCCGGCGCGGCGCACAACCCGGCCGCCCCCCGGCTCGACGCGTAATCCGGGTGCAAATCCGCCGCCGCCCGCTCGAGCGTCAGCCCGTGCAAATCCAGCAAATCCCGCACCGTCTGCGGCCACAAACGCGCCGCGCCATCGTGATCCAAATCACCGATGTGCGGCCCTAGCACCGCGTTGCCGCCCGCCGTAACCGCCACCGTATTCTTCATTTGCGCGCCCCCCCCCAGCCAGCCGTCCGGCGCGCCCGGCAGCGCGATCGTCCCCGGCGCCAGCCCCCGCCCCCGCCGCATCATGATCGGCCCGCCCTCGCACACCGCCAGCACCGAGTCATCCATCGGCCGTACAATCGGCCGGTCATGCAGCAAAAAGAAATCCGCGATCCCCCCCAGCCGTTCCAGCGCCTCGGCGTTGTCAATGCAGATCGGCTCATCCGAGATATTCCCGCTCGTGGCCACCACCGCGAAGCCCAGCTCCGCCATCAGCAAATGATGCAGCGGCGTGTACGGCAGCATGGCCCCCAGCCACGGCAGACCCGGCGCCACCTCCGCCGCCAAGTCATCGCCGCCCCCCCGCCGCCGCAACAGCACAATCGGCGCAGCCTGCGACTCGAGCCACCCGCCCTCCGCCGCCGACACCTCGCAAGCCGCCTCGATCGCCTCCCGCGACGGAAACATCAGCGCGAATGGTTTTTCGTCGCGCCGCTTGCGCTCGCGCAGCCGCCGCACCGCCGCCCCGTCGCGCGCGTCCGCCATCAGATGAAACCCGCCCAGCCCCTTCACCGCCACAATCCGCCCCCGCCCCAGCGCCGCCGCCGCCGCGCGCAGCGCCTCGTCGCCCTCCGCCAGCGCCTCCCCCGCCGGCCCCGCCCAGGTCAGCCGCGGACCGCACACCGGACACGCGTTGGGCTGCGCGTGAAAACGCCGGTCCGCCGGATCCCGATACTCCGCCGCGCACGCCGCGCACATCTCGAACCCCTTCATCGTCGTATGCGCCCGGTCATAGGGGAGCTGCTCGACAATGCTGAACCGCGGCCCGCAGTGCGTGCAGTTGGTGAACGGATACCGGTGGCGCCGGTCGCGCGGATTCATCACCTCCGCCAGACAGGCCGGGCAGGTCGCCAAATCCGGCAGCACCAGCGCCACGCGCGCGCCCGCGCCCTCGGCGCTCGAACGGATCTCAAACCCCGGCGGCAGCTCCACGCCCGCCGCCCCCCCCGCGATCGCTTCGACCCGCGCCGCCGCCGGCAGCAGCCCGGGCAGCTCCGCCTGAAACCGCGCGATGGCCTCCGCCGCCCCCCCCAGCGCCACCTCCGCGCCCGAAGCGTCATTCCGCACCCAGCCGCGCAACCCCAGCCCCCGCGCCAAACGAAACACCACCGGTCGGAACCCCACCCCCTGCACCCGCCCCCGCACCCGCAGTACGACCGCCTCGTCCACCGCCGCTCCCAAGGGATCAGCCCGGCGCGGCGGACAGCGCGGCGGCCAGCCGGTCCAACGCCGGCTGCTGCTGCTCGCCGCTGGCCATGTTCTTGACCGTGGCCACGCCCTGCGCCAGCTCGTCGTCGCCCCGGATCACCGCCCAGGCCGCCCCCGCCTTGTTGGCCGCGCGCATCTGCGATTTCAAACTCCCGCCCGGCGTCATCCGGCAGGCCACCCCCGCCGCGCGCAGCTCCTGCATCAGCCGCAGATTCTGCTGTTGGGCCTCGTCGCCCAGCGCCACCAGCCAGGCCAGCGGCGGCGGATCGCTCATCAGCGCCGCGTCGCGCCCGGTCGCCTCGAGCATCGCCACCACGCGCTCGAGCCCGATGGCAAACCCCACCCCCGCCAGCTCGCGCCCGCCCAGACTGATCCGGTAGCGCCCGCCCCCCGCGATCGCGTTCTGCGCCCCGAGGTGGCTGCCTTCGATCTCCCAGACCGTGTGCTCGTAATAGTCCAGCCCGCGCACCAGCCGCGCGTCGAGCTCATAGGGCACGCCCAAATCGTCCAAATAACGCGTCACCCCCGCCAGATAGTCGCGCGACTCCTGCGCCATGAAATCGGTGGGCGCGGGCGCTCCGGCCACAATCTTCCGGCAGCCCTCGTTCTTGCAATCCATCACCCGCAGCACGTTCTCGGCCAGCCGCCGTTGGCAGTCCCCGCAAAGATCGCCATGATGCGGCGACAAATATTCGCGCAGCCCCGCGGCCACCTGCGCGCGGTCCGCCCCGCTGCCGCGCGTGGACAGCTTGAGCGTGCAGTCCGTCAATCCCCACGCGCGGAAAACATCCAACTGCAGCGCCAGGATTTCCGCGTCCACCAAAGGCGACGGCGCCTCGAGGCACTCGACCCCGAGCTGGTGAAACTGACGCCGGCGCCCGGCCTGCGGCCGTTCGCTGCGGAACATCGGCCCGATGTAATACCAGCGCGCCCCGTCGGTCTCCTGCGGTCCCAGCCCCGCCGCGTGGCGCATCACCCCCGCCGTGCCCTCCGGGCGCAGGCACAACCGCCGCCCGCCCTTCTCGAACACATACATTTCCTTTTGAACCACGTCGGTCGTTTCGCCGATCGACCGCGTAAAGACCGCCTCGAACTCCACCACGGGAGTCCGCAGCTCCTCGAAACCGTAGCGCAACAGCGTGGCGCCCGCCGCGCGCTCGAGCCCCTGCCACAGCCGAACCTCCGGCGCGGTGATGTCCGACATGCCCTGAACGGGCCGATGGGCGGAAGACATGGGGCTACCTCAAGAATGCGGCGCCCGGCAAGAACCGCGCCGCGGGGACCAGCAACATGCCGGCTCAGTTCGGCCTGAACATGTCGCGCATGGTTTTCCCCGGACGAAAGCGCACGACCTTCTGCTGGGGAATCACCACCACCTGATCGGGCTTGTGCGGATTGCGCCCGACGCGCGGACGACGCTCGCGCACGTCAAACACCCCGAAGTTCCGAAACTCGATCGTCTGTCCCTCGCGCAGGGCCTCGACCATCGAGTCCAGCGTCTTTTGGATCACGGTCAGGACCTGTTGCTGGGTCAAGCCGGTTTCCTTCGCAATGCGGTTGGCCAAATTGCGTTTTGTAATATTCTGCTGCATCAGACTGCTCACCTTCCCCAACGGGCACGACCATCTCCCGTTGTCATCAGTGTCACCATAGGCGATTCCAGGCGTCCGGGTCAAGAACAACCCGCCGCAAACCGACCGCGCCCGTCACTGGCCCCGCGGCACGCGCAGAGTCTTGCGCGGATGCGGTGCCGCATTCGGAAAAATCGCCTCGATCCGCCCCCGGAAATCATGCGGCAAATCCATCCCCTGCTTGTCGAACTCCTTGACGGCCTTGCCGTTGGCGGTCACCCGCTCGGGCTGGCCATAGCGCGGCCACCACAGGCGATAGCCCTCCGGCGGGCGGGCCTCCCCGCCAATCTCCACCACAAAGCGGTTCTGATTCCACGAGCCGTGCAAATCCAGCAACCCGTGCGCGGTCGGCGCGTTGACCACGCTGAACCCGTCGCCATGCTGCAGCCATTCCGCCGGCGCCCCGCAAAACAGGTCCAGCCGCCGCCCGACCTCCTGCACCGCCAGCCCGCGCACCCCCAGCACAAACGCCGCCGCCATCCGCGGGTCCGGCATCACCCCCGGCGTCGCGCCCCCCGGCAGCGGCGCGCCCGTCCGGGAAAGCCAGCCGTGCCAGCCCTTCGGCCGACGCCCGGCCAGCAGCGCGCCCAGCACCTCCCGCGCGTAGCCCCCGCGCCCCATCGAGGCCAGCGGCGTCAGCATCAGCGCCTCGGTCACCGGCTGGCGCGAACGCGTCTCCGCCTCAAGAAACCCCTCATAAAAATAATCAAGGCTGCTCTGCAACTCGTGCGGCTCCACCAGGTCCGTCTCCGCGCAGGGCCAGAACAGCAGCGCCACCGTCAACGGCTCGAACTCCGCGCCCTCCGCGTAGGCCGGCAGCCAGGCCGAGTCCCGCCGGTCCAGATGGGCCCGCAGCGAGCGCCCCACCGCTGCCTTCAGCCGCCCGTAGTGGCGGTCCGCCCACTCGGCGTCCTCGTCCTGCCCCAGCAGCATCGCCGCCGCCTGCAGCTCCTTCCAGCCCAGCAGCACCCACACGTGATCGGCATAGGCATGCTTCGGACGCTCGCGCGAAACCGGCAGCAGCCCCTCGATCAGCTCCCGCTCATCCGACGGAAGCAGCGCCTCCTTGCGCTCCATCCCCGCGCGCAGCCCCGCCACCCGCTCCATCGCCTGCTTCATCGCCGGATACTGCCGCTGCAGAAAATCCATGTCCTTCGAAAACCGGTAATCCTCCAGCACCATGAACACAAACTGACCCTGCGACCCATGCCAGCCGGCGTGCTCCTCGGGCGCCCCCTCCTTGCCGTTGGGCATCATCACCGGCGGCACCCACCCGTCCGGCGTCATGCTCGCCGCCACCCGCTCGATCTCCGCGCGCGCCTCCTCCCCCCGCCCCGCCCGCAGCAGCGCCGCCACCTTCAGCGCCACCGACTCCAACGCCTCGCCGCGCCCCTGGTTCACCGAGGCGCTCAGCCCCAGCAACCGCCCCACCTGCGCGTGCAGACACTCGATCATGTCCGGCTGCGCCACCCTCGGCGCGAACAACCCCGTCCGCTCACGCCACGCCCACGACGCCTCGTCCCACGCCCGGTCAAACGCCGACGCCAGCCCCGCGCCCCCCCCCTCCATCTCCGGCCAAAACGCGTTCTGCTTCCTCGCTCTCCCGCGCGACGACGCCGCCCCCAGCACCACCATCCGCGCCTGCTCACCCGGCTCCAAACGATAATCCAACCACCACGCCGCCGACGCCAGCCCCTCGCGGTCATACGCCGTCGTCCCCTCCGGCGTCTCCCCCTTCAGGAAAAACCGCGACACATCCCCGCCGTCAAACGCCGCGCACCCGAACGGCAGCTCCGCGTCCGCCACCGCGAAAATACGCCGCCCGTCCGCCCACAGCTCCTGCCCGCCCGCCGCTGGCATCACCTGCCGCAGCCGCAGCATCGGCTCGAGCCCGCCCCCCGCCCAGCGCGGCGGCACCCGCAACGGACGCGCCACCCACGCCAGCCGCCCCGTCTGCACCATCAGCGACTCATTCGCCAGCACATACTCCGCCGCCGCCACCTGTTGGCGCGCCCCGGGCCACGGCATCGCCCGGATTCGCAGCGACACCCCCCCCGGCAGCCGCCACACCGTCTCCGGCAGCGGCACCCCGTCCTCCGCCAGACGATGCTCCACCGCCTCCGCCTGCTTGGCCGTCCACACCTCCCCCTCCGCCAGCACCAGCGGCATCAGCGCCGGGCTGCGCCAGTCCGCGGCAAACGCCCCCCACTCGTCCAGCAGGCACTCCGCCCCCTTCGCCTCCAGACAGGCCGCCACCGTCCAGTAGCTCAACCGGCCGCGCAGTACATCCGGATACACCCCCTCCGGCGCCTGCTGCGCCGCCACCTCGAGCAGACTCCACGGACGCGCCGTCCCCTCCGCCCCCCGCAGCGTCAGCTCCGCCACCTCGAAACCCTCCTCACCCGACGCCCCCCCGAACGCCAACCGCAAATACTGCGCCTCCAGCGCCTCCGCAAACATCAGCACGTCAAAATCGCCCCCGCTCGAATGGATTTGACCCACCGAGGCCCACGCCTCGCCGTCCGCCGAAGTCTCCACCACCACATTCGACGCGAACCCCAGCGCCCCCCACCCCAGCTTCATGCTCCCCACCGTCCACACCCGCCGCAAATCCAGCTCCAGCACCGAGCGCCCCGGCGCCTTCCACGTAGTCGCCGGATTCCCGTCCAGCAGCGCCTCCGCCACCGGCGCTGGCGCCCCGTCCACCAGGGCCAGCGGACGCTGCGCCAGCCCTTGGATCTCGATCCCCGCCAGCATCGCCCCCGCCGGCCCCGCCGCCCGCCGCACCACCAGCCGCACATACCGCGCCCGCGCCGGCGCGAACAGAACCTGATCCCAGCCCCCGTCTCCCGTCGTCGTCTCAAACTCCACCGCCCACTGCTCCCCCTCCAGACTCGTCAGCACCGCATACTCCGCCCCGTGCATCCGACCCCACTGCAGCGACACCCCGCAAACCGTCGCCGGCTTGCCCAGGTCCACCTCCAGCCAGTGTGGAAACTCCCCCGCCCCCTGCCACCAGCTATTCGTCGCCCCATCCAGCGCCAGCTCCGGCCCCCGCCCCTCCGCCGCGCCCGACGCCGAAACCGCCCAGCCCTCCTTCCCCGGAACCTCCAACCGCGACAGCCCCAAACCAGCGCACCCCCCCCCCGCCACCAGCAGCCCCGCCGCCAGCGCCGCCAACACCGCCCGCCACACCAAACCATCCGCCGCCATTCTCACACCCTCACCCGCCCGTTGTTCCCTGCTTCCATGCTCCCCTGCTCCCTGCTCCCTTGCTCCATGCTCGCCGCGCATGGCGCGGCGTCGCCCCCCCCCGCATCACGAGCCCCTCTGCCCGCTGTCCGTCCCGCGCATGCGGGATGGCATGCGGCAAAGGATTTTGAAAAACGAGGGGTTTTCCCGGCAAAATAAGGCGCGAATTTTTCGATGATGGCGCGTCGCGGGCGATCCCTCGCAGTACAAAAGTACGCGAGGGTCGTCCTCGACGCGTCAGCGCGGAAAAGGCGCACCTTGGTTTTGCCGCCTCGTTTTTCAAAATCCTTTGCCGCCTCCCCTGCCTCCACCACCCCCACCACACCATCAACCGCCCTCACCACCACCACCACCTCACCCACCAAACCTCTCCAACGTACGCCTCACCCGCGCCCCCACCCGCCCCCTCCCCAACACCTCCAGCATCTCAAACAACCCCGGCCCCACCGCCCTCCCCGACACCGCCACCCGCAACGGATGCACCAGCTCCCCCATCCCCCCCCCGCGACGCTCCGCCAACGCCCTCAACGCCGACTCCGTGCTCTCCGCCGAAAACACCTCGAGCCCCTCCAGCGCCGCCAGCTCCTCGCGCAGCACCTCCATCGCCCCCGGCTTCATCAGCCGCTTCTGCACGCTCTTCTCGTCATAGGCATACCCCTCGTCAAAGAAAAATCCCGCCTGCTCCCCCAGGTCCCCGTACAGCTTCACCCGCTCCCCCATGCAGGCCACCACCGCCTTGAAATACTCCGGGTCCGTCCCTGCCGGCAGCCGCCCCGCCCGCTCCATCGCCTGTCGGAAGCCCGCCACATTCTCCTCCAACCCGCGGCGCTTCAGGTGCTCGCCATTCATCCACAGCAGCTTCGTCATATCCATCTGACTCGGCGAGCTGCGCACCCGTCCCAGCTCGAACGCCGCCACCAGCTCCTCGCGCGACATCACCTCGCGGTCGTCCCCCGGGCTCCATCCCAGCAGCGCCAGCGAATTAAACAACGCCTCCGGCAAAAACCCCTGCGCCTGAAACTCCCCCACATACGCCGCCCCATCGCGCTTCGAATACGGCCGCCCCTGCGCGTTCACAATCATCGGCAAATGCGCGAACACCGGCGGGGCGATCCCCAGCGCCTCATACATCGCCACATGCTTAAACGTATTCTCCACGTGGTCGTCCCCCCGAATCACGTGCGTAATCCCCATCGTAATATCATCCGCCACATTCCCCAGATGAAACACCGGCGACCCATCCGAACGGACAATCACAAAATCCTTCAGATTCTCCGCCTTCTTCTCGATCCGCCCCTTCACCGCGTCCACAAACCCCACATCCTTCCCCGGCATCCGGAACACAACCGCCTCCCCCCGGCCCGTCCCCCCTTTATCCTCTTTATAGGCCGCCCCCCGCCTCAGCAGCTCCTCCGCCACCTCCATATGCCGCTCGAGCTGCGTGCTCTGATACAGCGCCTCGCCGTCATAATCCAGCCCCAGCCACTCCAGCGCGTCCATCACCGTCTGCACCGCCTCCGGCGTCGAGCGCGCCCGGTCCGAGTCCTCGATCCGCAGCAAAAACTCGCCCCCCTCATGCCGCGAAAACAGCCAGTTATAGATCGCCGTCCGCAAATTACCGATATGCACATTCCCCGTCGGGCTCGGCGCAAAACGTGTCCGCACACTCATATCCACTCCACTTTCATTTCAGGCGTCCATCCTACCCCCCCCCCGCCCCCACCGCAACCCTCCGCTTCTCCCCTCCGCCCGCCCCCAACTATGGCGCGTCAGCGCCAAGGGTAGGGACGCATCGCCGAGGCGTCCCTACCCTTGGCGCTGACGCGCCATAGTTGGGGGCGGGCGGAGGGGAGAAGCGGAGGGTTGCGGTG
>JAAZFE010000026.1 GCA_012511885.1 Lentisphaerota bacterium
ACGTTCTTCTTGGGTTATGCGATGGTATTTCATTGTTTCCTTCCTTGTGATAGGCGAAGGAATCAAACTAGCGCATAACCCTTTTTAGAGAAACCTCCTGTTGCAATAGCCTCTGGAACGCGCGTCCATTTTCGCCCGCCATTCCTGCAGATTTACACCAACAAACCACTCTCAACCGCCTCAAATCCATTCTCACATATAATATGTGAGAATGGACAACCAACTGAACCCCAATTGGTTATGATTATTTTTAGGAAGAATATTTTAGAATTTGGCGCAAAAACCCCCAAAAACAAGGCGTTTTTCGCCAAATCTCCGCAAACTGCTTTAAAAAACCAAAAAATATGCCAGAAACCACATCAATTTGAAAATTTGCGGTCAATTTTGTTGCGCTTTATCCTGGATGATTCACGCGACAAGTCCGGCCCGGATGCAAGGCAGGCGGGGCGAAGCTGTATGGACAACCTGCGAGCCCCGAATAACGCCGCAGACGGGTTGGAATCGTCGCGCCGAGGGGCAACAGGGATGAAAATTAACTTTTCCTACTCAAATATCCGCATCATACTGCTCCGCAGCAAATAACAATACTTTCATCCATGTTGATGTATTATTCAGGTTATGTCATTTGAGCCGTTTTGAGCCGTATTTCTCAATTATGACCACTTAATCCGCCCGAAGCGGGTTGATATTTTCGGGTGTCCCAATTGCGGAACTCAGGGCTGTTTTGGGCCGTTTTTACCCTATTTTTGGCCATTTCAGGCCATCTTCACCCCATTTTTGGTCATTTCGGACGATTTTACCCTGTTTTCGGGCAAAACCGGCCAGATCCCTCCCCTCGGCAGCTTGCGCTGCGTTCGGCCATGTTGATGAATCAGGCTAGCCGCTGAGGCCGCCGATAATCGACACGAGCGGCAGGAACAGCGCGATCACGATGGTTCCCACGACCACCGCCAGGAAAATGATCAGTACCGGCTCGATGATCGAGGTCAGCGCGGCCACGGCGTTGTCCACGTCGTCGTCGTAGGAGTCGGCAATCTTGTTGAGCATGTCCGGCAGCGCGCCGGTTTCCTCGCCCACTTCCACCATGCTGACGACCATCGGGGGGAATACCTTGGATGCAGCAATCGGCGGCGCCATATTCTCGCCTTCCTTGACGGCGTCGTGAATTACCGCGACCGCCTTGGAAATCACCTCGTTGCCGACGGTTTCCTTCACGATGTTGAGCGCCTGCAGCACCGGAACACCCGCGGACATCAGCGTGCCCAGCGTGCGCGTGAAGCGCGAAATCGAGTTCTTGCTGATCAGCGAGCCGAACACCGGCGCGCCGAGCTTGAACTTGTCCAGCGCGTAGCGCCCGAAGTTGGTCTTGGCCAGCAACCGGATCAAAATCACCAGAATCACGATCACGCCGATCACAATGGGCAGCCTTTTCACCATCACATCACTGGCGTTCATCACAAACTGGGTCAGCATCGGCATCCCCTTGCCGCCCATCAGGTCGCTGAAGATGTCCGCGAACTTCGGCACGATGACCATCATCAGGAAGGTCAAAATGGACACCGCCATCACCAGCACCACAATCGGATAGGTCATGGCGCTCTTGACCTTGCCCTTGATCTTCTCGGCCTTTTCCTGGAAGTCGGCCAGACGCGCCAGCACCACGTCGAGCACGCCGCCGACCTCGCCCGCCTTGACCATGTTGACGAACAAACGGTCAAAAATCTTGGGATGCGCCGCCAGGGCCTCGGCAAAGGTGCTGCCCGACTCGATGCTTTCGGCCATCTCGGCCAGGGCGTCGCGCAGGGTCGGATTCTTCTCCTGGTTGCGCAGCACGCGCATCGCCCGCATCAGGGGCAGGCCCGCATTGACCAAGGTCGAGAGCTGGCGCGTAAACGTGACCAGCTGCTTGGTCTTGACGCCCCCCCGCAGGAACTTGGGCATGCGGATCTCCATCTGCAGGGCGCCCTTGGGGGCCCCCTTCTTGGCCAAGGTCTTGCCTCCGGCCGCCGCCACTTCCTCCACCTTGGTGGGAAAGAGCCGGTTCTCGCGAATGCGCGCCAGCGCCGCCGCCTGGTTGTCGGCCTCGATCTCGCCTTGTACTTCCTTGCCCTTCGCGTCCAGTGCCGTGAATTTGAACTGTGCCATGCTGTTGCTCCCGTTGTCCTGCGTGGTGTTTCTCGCCAGCCTTGGCCTGGCGCTCAGGTATACTTCAAAATCTCCTCAACCGTCGTGTAGCCGTCCAAAATGTTGCGGATGCCGTCCTCGCGCAGGGTGCGCATGCCCAGCTCGACGGCCTTGTCGCGAATCACCAGCGTCGGCTTGCG
Source organism: Lentisphaerota bacterium (assembly GCA_012511885.1). Lineage (GTDB taxonomy): Bacteria > Verrucomicrobiota > Kiritimatiellia > CAIQIC01 > Lenti-01 > JAAZFE01. Next base: position 2,325 of record JAAZFE010000026.1, read on the forward strand.
TTGGTTGATCAGGTCCCGGATGGGATCCTTCACCCGCAGATATTCATAGATGCCGCGCCGGCCCTTGTAGCCGGTCTGATTGCAATAGGAGCAGCCCGCGCCATAAAAGAAGGGACGCCCGCCCACCTGCGCCGCGGTCAGGCCCAGCTGCTCGAGAATGTCCTCCGTCGGCTGATATTCCGTCTTGCAGTTGTTGCAGATCGTGCGCACCAGGCGCTGCCCCAGCACCGCCTCCAGCGTCGAGGCGATCAGGAAAGGCTCGACACCCATGTCAATCAGACGCGTCACCGCCCCGGCGGCGTCGTTGGTGTGCAGCGTACTGAACACCAGGTGGCCGGTCAGCGACGCCTGAATCGCGATTTCGGAGGTGTCCAGGTCGCGGATTTCACCCACCATGATGATGTCAGGGTCCTGGCGCAGGAACGCGCGCAGCACCCGGCTGAACGTCACCCCGATGCTCTCGTGGATCGGCACCTGAACAATGCCGTCAATTTCATATTCCACCGGCTCCTCGGCCGTCAGCAGCTTGTGCTCCACCGTGTTGAGCCGCCGCAGCGCCGAATAGAGCGTGGTGGTCTTGCCCGAGCCCGTCGGCCCCGTCACCACCACAATCCCATTGGGCTTGGCAATGTCCTCGCAGAAAAAATCAAAGATGTCGTCGGCCATCCCCAGGTTTTCAAGGTCCAGCGACACCGTGCTGCGGTCGAGCACGCGCAGCACCACGCTCTCGCCGAACTGGGTCGGCAGGGTGGACACGCGGAAGTCAATCATCCGCCCCGCCACCGGCAGCTGGATGCGGCCGTCCTGCGGCACCCGCCGCTCGGCAATGTTCAACCCCGAGATCACCTTCAGGCGCGAAATCACCGGCAGCGCCAAGTGGCGCGGCGGCGGCGCCATCTCATAGAGCGCCCCGTCCACGCGGTAGCGGATCCGGAACTCGTCCTCGAACGGCTCGAAATGGATGTCGCTGGTGCGGTCCTGCACCGCCTGATAGAGCACCAAGTTCACAAAACGCACCACCGGGCGCGACTTGGCCGCGGCCTCCACCGAGGCCAGGTCCTCCATCTTGGCGCCCGAATGCATCAGCTCGCCCACCCCCTCGAGTTCGTCCTCCAGACTCGCCAGCATGTCCTGCATGGACTCATCTTCCGTGCCGAAATAGCGCGAGATAGCATTGGCAATGGCCGTCTGCGAGGACACCGCGAACAGGATGTCCTTGGACAGCACAAACGCGATTTCATCGCTCGTTTCCGGCGTGATCAGATCCGATACCGCCAAGGTCAGCGTGTTGCCCTCCGCCGCCACCGGCACCACGCTGTACATTCGCGCCACGCTGGGCGGAACCGCCTGAATGGTCTCCGGCGGCACGCTCATGTGTTCGAGATCAATGCGCTCCGCCCCCAGCAGCTGCGCGATCAGATCCAGCCCCTGATCCTCGGTAATCAGCCCCATCTCCTCGGCAATCTCCCGCGTGGGCTTGCCGGTGCGCTGGTGCTCGTCCATCACGTCCGCCGCCTGGGCGTCATCCATCTCGCCCGCGCGAACCAGCTCCTCCAAAAATAGGTCTAGAAAATCGGCCATAGCGTCTTCCCGTCTATTGTGTGCCCCGGATCTGTTGCAAAATTTCCTCGGTGTCCTGCGCCTTGGTCACCAGCTCTTCATAGGCGATCTTCCCCGCCCGCCACAGCTCGATCAGATGCGCGTCCATGGTCTGCATGCCCCACTTCGCCCCGGTCTGCAGGTCGGACGTGATGCGGAAGGTCTTGTTGTCGCGGATCAACGAGCGGATGGACGGCGTGGCAATCATGATCTCAAACGCCGCGATGCGCCCCGCCTTGTCCTTGCGCGGCATCAGAATCTGCGAAATCACCGCCACAATGCTGGTGGCCAGTTGCGTGCGCACCTGCTCCTGCTGGTTGGTCGGGAACGCGTCCACGATCCGGTCAACCGTGCGCACCGCCCCCGTGGTGTGCAGCGTGGCAAACACAAGATGCCCGGTTTCCGCCGCCGTGATGGCCGCCTCCATCGTCTCCAGGTCGCGCATCTCGCCCACCAGAATCACGTCGGGATCCTGGCGCAGCGCGCGCCGCAGCGCCTCCTTGAACGACGGCACGTCCATCCCTATCTCGCGCTGGGTCACCACCGACTTCTTGTGCGGGTGGAAATACTCGATCGGATCCTCAATCGTAATGATGTGGCAGTCGCGCTCCTGATTGATGATGTTGAGCATGCTCGCCAGCGTGGTGGTCTTGCCCGAGCCCGTCGGCCCCGTCACCAGAATCAGCCCGCGCGGCTTGAACAGCAAATCGCGCATCTGCGCCGGCAGCCCGATCTCCTCCAGCGTCAGCATGGTCGAGGGAATCTGGCGCAGCACCACGCCCACATGCCCCTTCTGGTTGAACACGCTCACCCGGAAACGCGCCAAATCGCGGAAACCAAAACCGAAGTCCGAGCCCCCCGATGTCTCCAGCCCCTGAATGTGCTGCTCCGGCGTAATGCTGCGCATCAGCCGGTCGGTGTCCGCCGGGGTCAGCGGTTCCGCGTCCAGCGGCGCCAGCGACCCGTGCAAACGCATGATCGGCGGCAGCCCCACCGCCAGGTGCAAATCCGACGCCCCCTCCTGAACCGCCAAGTCCAGCAGGTCGTCCATCACAATGTCGGCCGCGCGCAGGGTCGTCATCAGTCCTGGTCTCCCATCGTTACCCGCAGCACCTCCGCCAGCGTGGTGATGCCCGCCACCACCTTGCGCAGGCCGTCCTCGCGCAGCGTCCGCATCCCCAGCTCGCGAGCCCGGACCCGCAGCTCCGTCGAAGACACCTGCTCAAACACCAGATTGCGCACCTGGTCATCAATCTGGAAAATTTCATAAATCCCCATCCGGCCGCGGTACCCCGTGAACTGGCAGTCCGCGCAGCCCCGGCCATGGAACAGCTCCGCCGACGCCAACTGGTTGGCCGCCGGCCCCAGCAGGCGCAGCTCGCTCTCCTGGGCCTCCATCGGCTCCTTGCACTTCTCGCAAATACGCCGCACCAGCCGCTGCGCCATGATCGCCCGCGTGGACGACGCCACCAGGAACGGCTTGACCCCGATGTCAATCAAGCGCGTCACTGCACTGGGCGCGTCGTTGGTGTGCAGTGTGCTGAACACCAGGTGGCCGGTCAGCGACGCGTTCACCGCGATGTTCGCCGTCTCCAGGTCGCGGATTTCACCGATCATGATGATGTTGGGCGCCTGGCGCAGAATCGAGCGCAGCGCCGCCGAAAACGTCATGCCGATGTCCGCGCGCACCTGCACCTGGTTGATCCCGCTCATCTGATATTCCACCGGGTCTTCCACCGTGATGATCTTGCGGTCCGGCTTGTTGATCGTGTTCAGGCAGGCATACAGCGTGGTGGTCTTGCCCGAACCCGTCGGCCCCGTCACCAGGATGATCCCGTCCGACAGCCCGATCAGGCGCTCGAACACCTGCTGGTCGTCCGCAAAAAACCCCAGTTGCGGCAACCCCAGCGCGATACCCGACTTGTCCAGAATACGCATGACGATGCTCTCGCCGTGGTTGGTCGGAATGGACGACACGCGCAGGTCCAGGTCCCGGCCCATCACGTTGATCTGGATGCGACCGTCCTGCGGAACCCGCTTCTCCGCAATGCTCATGTTCGCCATGATCTTCACGCGGCTGATGATCGCCGACTGCAGCCGCTTCGGCGGGCTGTCCACCTCGTGCAGCACGCCGTCAATGCGGTAGCGCACCCGGAACTTTTTGGGCATCGGCTCCAGATGGATGTCCGACGCCCGCGTGCGGAAGGCCTCCATGATGATCAGGCTGACCAGCTTGATGATCGGCGCGTCCGCCTCCGACACATCCTCGTCGGCCACCAGCTGCTGCTGCACCTCGTCCGGCAGCGCCAGCGTGCCCTCGGTAATCTCCTGCAGCATGCCCTCCACCGCGCCCGTCGCCCGGCCGTAATAGTTGGCAATCGCCTTCTCGATCTCCTCCGGCGGCGCCACCACCCCTTCCACGTTGGTCTTGAGCACATAGCGCAGCCCGTCCAGCGTGTCCACGTCCAGCGGATCCCCCAGCGCCACCGTCAGGATGTTCTCGTTGCGGTAAACCGGCACCACCTTGTAGCGCTGCACCACGTCCCCCGGAACCATGTCGAGCACCTCGCGGGGAATGTCCATCCCCTGCAGCGTGATCGTCTCCATCCCGAACTGCGCCGCCAGCGCCTTGAGCATGTCCATCTTCGACGCCACCCCCTCGCGGGAGAGCACATCCATGATCCGCTCATCCTCCTCTTGGGCCAGGCTGCGGGCGGTCACCGCCTGCTCCCGCGTGACCAATCCCACGTTCTCAAGTATCTCCAGGATATAGTCGTCGTTCGAGGTCAAGGAGCCGCTCCTTTGCAAGATAAGATGCTTCCGCAGGCGTCGCCTGCACACTGACATTTGCCCGGCATGGTGACGCTCAATCTAGCGTTGATGACCCCCGCAAAGCAAGCTCTGAATTTGCCCGCCCCGCCCCGCCGGACACCGCCCGAACCCCTGCCCCCCAAACCCGGATTCCAACTCCCCGCCGGCCCGGCAAACCGCCCCCTCCTCCCCCCGCTCAGGCTGCGGCGGCTCGATTTTCCACGCCATGGAAAGAAAGTTTCCACACCGTGGAAAAACCGGATACCGCGCCAATCAGGCTTGCTCAATCAGGTTGATGAATCGCCCGGGCTACGGCGGGTCAATCAACCGCAGACGATAGTAGGACGGCGATGGCGGGTTGTTCGTGGTCCAAGGCGACAACTCCGGCACGCCTTGGTTCGTCCAGTCCTCGCCGCCTTCACGGATGTCTGTTGCCTGCCACAGCTCCACACGCCCCACCGGATGCAGATTGGTCCAGCCGAGATGGAACACGCCGTTGCTCATCCCAACCGCCGTAATGCGCGGTGAAGCCCGCCCCAGAATGCCCAGGTCAAATTCCTTGGCGCTCCAGCCGTAGTCATTGAACGCCTGCACCGTGAAGACATAGTTGCCCACCGTGGTCGGCGTGCCCTCGAGGGTGCCGTCCGCCGCCAGCAACAGACCCGGCGGAAGAGCGCCAAGCTGCAAGCCGAAGCTGTCGGCGCCCGTCGCCACAATCACCAGCTCATACGGCACCTCAAGGCGCCCGTCCGTCAGCGGACTGACCGTGGTAAACACCGGCAGGTTGCCCACCCGCAACTCAAATTCGGCGTCCGCGTACCCGTATTCATTCGTGGCCCGCACCGTGAACTCGAAGCTGCCGTCGGCGGTCGGCGCGCCAGTCAACACCCCGTCCTCATCCATCGACACCCCCGGCGGCAGCGCTCCGCCCACCAGGCTGAATTCCTCCGCGTAAGGCGCGTCCAGTTCAAACGTGTAGCTCTCGCCCACCGCGCCAAACGGCAGCGGACTGGTGCTCACAAAGTACGGCGGCCCGAAAATCATGATCTCAAAGGAGCGGTTGGTCACACCCGAAATGTTGCCCGCCTGCAGCTCAAACTCATAAAGTCCGGCCCGCTCGGGAGTGCCCATAATCCACCCGTCCTCCTCCAAGACCAGGCCATCCGGCAGCGCACCGCCGAACAGCTCAATCACGTCTGGATGCTGGCTCACCACGACCTGCTCCTCGTAGTCCTCCCCCACATAGCCGTCCGGAAGAACGTCCGTCTCAAACGCGGGCGGCAGCGGATTGGTCACGCTCAGCGTGAACGGATTTGTGGTCACCCCCACAATATTCGAAGCCAGCACCAGAAAGTACGAATTGAACGTGCCCGACGGCGTGCCGCTCAGCACGCCCTCTTCCGACAACTCCAACCCCGGCGGAAACCCACTACCCGCGTTTTGCCAGGAAAAGGTCGGCCCGCCAGTGGCCTCAAACTGAACCTCATACGGCACATTCACCGTGCCGCCGAGCAGCGGACTGGTCGTGATGAACACCGGCAGCACCTGCTGCGCGGTGAACACCTGCACCACATACGTATTGGTCCGCTGGCCAAACTCGTTGCTGGCCACCATCGTCACCGAATAGGCGCCGGTCTCCGTGGGCGTTCCCGTAATCTGGCCCGTCTCGCTCAGCGACATCCACGACCAGTTCCCCGCTGGATAAAAACTCGCCGCTGGCTTGGCAATCACCGGCACCGCCGTCGAATAAGGCTGATTGGTATAGGCAAACGGAAGCGCTGTTCCCACAAACCGCGGCGGCATCACCGCGGACATCACCAAACAGTGCCCGAAACCCGCACTGATGCCAGTGAGCCCGTTCTCCGCATAAGCTGGCACGGGCGTCTGATCGTTTTCGGTCGCCCCCCAGACCACCAAATTGCCATCCGTTTTCAGCGCCATGCTAAAGAGGTAACCCGCCGAAATCGCCTCCACATCACTGGCCGCCTCCTCGGGCAGATAGTCAATCCCCTCATCGTCATCGCCGATAAAATCTTCCGCCCCCCACGACACCACCGTGCCATCCGCCTTCAACGCCAGCGCGTGGTAGGCCCCCGCCGAAATCGCGACCACATCATTTGACGCCGCTTCCGGCACATCACGAATGCCATACGCCTCCGACTGCGAACCGGGAATCCCGAACACGTGCACCGCGCCATCCTTCAGCGCCATGCTGTAATGCAACCCCGCCGAAATCTCCGACACCCCGTTCGACAACTCGGCCGGCACCGTACATTGGCCATACGTATTCGATCCCCACGCCACCACTTCGCCATCCCCGGTCAGGGCCAGCGCGTGCCAAGCCCCTGCTGCGATCTTGGTGGCGCTCGTCGCCACCTTGCTCGGAATATTCGACAGCGCGCTAATCCCCGAGCCGCCCCAAAGAATCAGCAAACCGCTGTCGCGCCTCGCCAGCGAGAACGACTGTCCCGCCGCCACATCCACCACCTCCGACTGCGCCAGCACCGGCACAGTACACTGGCCGTTCGTGTTGTTCCCCCACGCCCAGACCCGGCCATCTTTCACCGCCAGATTATGATACCATCCCGCCGAGAAAGCACTGACCCCCTCCAGCAAATTCGTGGCCACCGGAACGGCCTGTTCGTCACCATTCATGCCCCAGGCCATCAGGTAAGGCCCCTCCCCGCCCAGCGCCTCCGCTGGCGCCCCCCCCAGCAACCACCCCGCCACAGTGCACACCACCAATGCTGCCTGAATATGCTTCATACTAAATAGTGTGCGGCAACCGCCCCCAAAACGCAAGCCCAACAATCCGCATTGCCAACAATCCGCATTTGCCGGGAGTACCTGCAGAAGCCCCTGCCCCCACCACCAGCCGCCGCACGCCAACCCAGGCTTGCCTGACACGCGCTGCAACACCTATACTCCACCCATGAAACGCCCCAAACTCATCCTCCTCGACGCCCAAGCCACCAACCCCGGCGACCTCTCCTGGGCCCCCATCGAAGCCCTCGCCGACTGCGTCTTCTACGACCGCACCCCCGCCGAAGACACCCCCGACCGCATCCGCGACGCCGACGCCGTCATGCTCAACAAGGCTCCGCTCGACGCCCGGGCCATTGCCGCCGCGCCCAACTTGAAATATGTCGGTATCCTCGCCACCGGCTACAACACCGTAGACCTTGACGCCGCCCGCGCCCGCAACCTCGTGGTGGCCAATGTCCCCGGCTACAGCACCCCCACCGTCGCCCAGCACGCCTGGGCCCTGCTCCTGGAGCTCACCAACCAGGTTGGCCTCCACTCCAACGATGTCCGCGCCGGCGGCTGGAGCCGCAGCCCCGACTACTGCTATTGGCTAACCCCGCAGATGGAGCTGGCCGGCCTCACCCTCGGCATCATCGGCCTCGGCCAGATCGGCCTGGCCGTCGCCCGCATCGGCCTCGCCCTCGGCATGCGCGTTCTCGCCAACCGCCGCGACATGTCCACCACTCCCCCCGACGGCATCGAATACGCCAGCCTCGACCGCATCTTCACCGAAAGCGACGTCATCAGCCTCCACTGCCCCCTCACCCCCGAAACCAATGGACTCATCCATGCCGGCAGCCTGCGCCGAATGAAGCCCACCGCGCTACTGATCAATAGCTCGCGCGGTCCGCTCATCGTCGAGCAGAATCTCGCCGACGCCCTGCGCGACAACGTCATTGCCGGTGCGGCCGTGGACGTGCTCTCCACCGAGCCGCCCTCCCCGGACAACCCGCTCCTCAGCGCCCCCCACTGCATCATCACCCCCCACATCGCCTGGGCCAGCGCCGCCGCCCGCACCCGCCTCATCCAAATCGCCGCCGACAACTACAACGCCTTCCTCCAAGGACAACCCACCAACGTCGTCCCCCTCTAACCAGCCGGAAAACACCGCCCCCCCGTCGTCACTCGCAACCTTGCGCAAAGTCAGTTGCCTTCATGGCTCGCTGTGCGTCCCGCTCATGCGGGATGGCAGTGCGGCAAAGGATTTTGACAAAATGAGGGGCTCCCCCGGCCCCACAGCAAACCCTCTTCAGCCTGCCGTCCGCAGGACGTGGTTGTAGGCGGTTTGTTTGGGAGATTGGCGGGGTTATTTCGCGGAAATAAGCGCCGGAGTTTCTGGAGATGCCGCTTTGCGGGCGACCCGAGCAGTACAAGTGTACGCGAGTGGTCGTCCTCAAAGCGGCAGAACAGAAAGAACCGCGCTTGGTTTCCGCGCCGCCAATCTCCCAAACAAACCGCCTCTCCCCTCCCCACCACCACCCGCCCCCCCGCCACACACCGCTACCGCCCACCCACCCGCCAATACTTCTCCACCCCCCACGGAAAGTCATGCCGGATTCGATTTTCCAAACGCCCCTGCTGCACGCTCACCGCCACCGGATACCCCGTCATAATCCACGGACAATCCTCCAGCAGCACCCGCGCCGCCTCCCGGCAAATCTCCTCGCGCTCCGCTGAAGGCGGCAGCGCCAGCAGCCGTCGATACAGCTCGTCAAACCGCGGGTTCACATAGTTGCAGCGGTTGGGCCCCGGCGACACATTTTCACTGGCGAACAACTGCAAAAAGTTCTGCGCGTCCGGATAGTCGCCCACCCAGGTCAAACTGAACATCTGCGCCTGCCGCCGCTCGATCTTCTGGAGAAACGCCGGCCAGTTGTTATAGCTCAGCTCCAGCACCACCCCGATGCGCTCCATAAAACTGGCCATCAGCTCGGCCGCCTGCCGCGCCTCCGGATTGTCCGCCTGCCCCAGCTCCAGCGTCAGCGTCAGCCGCCGCCCGGTGGCCGGATCCTTCCCCTCGGGATAGCCCGCCTCCGCCAGCAAACGCCGCGCCTCGTCCAGGTCAAAGCCAAATGGCTGGGGCTCCTCGAGCGTGCCCGCCACCCCCGGCGGCACCGGCCCCGTCGGAATCTCGATGCGCCCGTTCTGGAACTCCCGCCAGGCCTCGCCGTCAAACGCGCGGGCCAGCGCCTGCCTCAACTTCCGGTTCGGCCCCACCACCGGATCATCCATATTGAACGCCGTATAACTCACCGCAAGCTGCGGCGCCTGATCCAGCACAATGCCGCGCGCCGCCAGCTCCGGCCGCAGCTCCCACTGCGGGGTCAGAATGCTCTCCCATAAATCGCGGCTCACATCCATCCAGTCCAACTGCCCCGACAAAAACATCAGCCAGGCCGTGGATGGGTCCCCCACCACCACATCCACAATCCTCGGTGTTAGAGGCAGCGGCTGCCCCGCATTCGCACCGGGCGCGTCCGCCGGCATCCGGTCATCGCGTCCGGTTTCGACCCACTTCGGGTTCGCCCGGTATTCATAGCGGTAATTCTGTCTGGCCGACGCCAGCACATAGGGCCCCGTGCCCACCGGATGATTCACAAACTCCGCGCCGTAAAACTCGACCGCCTCGCGCGGCACCACAAAGCCGTAGGGCATCGCCAGCACCCAGGGCAGCTGCGGATAGGGCGTCGTCAGCCGGATCTCCAGCTCATATCGCCCCGCCGCGCGCAACCCGGCCACCTCCCGGCCGTAGTCCGTCGGGCCGCTCCCCTGACTGGCCTCGCGAAACGCGTCCAACCCCTCGATGCGCCCGCGAAACACCCAATAGCCCCCCGACCCCACCTTCACGTCCGCGATCCGCAAAATCGAAAACACCACGTCATCCGCCACCAGCTCCCGCCCCCGTCCCCCCCTGGCCTCGAAACAGGGATCATCCACAAAATAAATCCCCTCGCGCAGCCTGAAGCGCCAGACCAGGCCGTCCTCCGACACCTCCGGCATGGCCGCCGCCAGCAGCGGTTCCACCTGATAGGGCCTCTGCCAATACGAGTATTGCAGCAGTCCCTCATAGACCTTCCCCACTGCCGTCACCGACGCCAAGTCGCCGGCGTGCGCCGGATCAAATCCCCGGATGCGCGCGGTGGTTTGCCGAATCGTCGGCACATCCTCGAATGCCTCCCGCCCCCCCCCGCAACCGGCGGCAAGCAACAGACCCGCCAGCAAAAACCCCGCGCCGGTCAAGCGCGGGGTTCGGGCTCGCGTCGCAAGCCTCATTCGGTCTGCCCCCAAAGCACCTAGTCCGCCACTTCGGCTTCCACCGCAGCCTCTTCGGCCACGGCCTCAGCTTCCTCGACAATCTCTTCAGCCACCGCTTTGACTTCGGCAACAGTCTCGGCAACCGCTGCTTCCGCTTCAACCGCAACTTCTTCGGCCGCGGTTTCCACGACCGCCACCGCTTCATCCGCGGCCACCGGCTGCAGTTCGCCGCTCTCATCCACGCGCATCATCATCGGCGCGCCCGGCTCATCCATCGGGAAGACCGCCTGCTGGTCCATGCCTTCCTCTGGGAACGCCACCGGCATGTCGCCCGGACCGCCCATGGGCATCACCGGCGCGACCGGACCCTGATCCACCCGGTCCATCACCGACCCGCCCCCCGTGGCGCTCTTCGAAAACAGAATCGCCAGCAGCATGGTCGTCACCATGAATGTCACCGCCAGAATAATGGTCAACTTGGTCAGCACGTTGCCCGCGCGGCTGCCGAACAGGCTTTCGCCCATGCCGCCGCCAAAGGCCATGCCCAAACCCTGATCCTTCGACTTCTGCGCCAGAATCAGCACCACCAGCAAAAAGGCGGCCACCACCTCGATCACCAACAATACGCTAATCAACAGGGACATCTTTACCCTCTCCTCTAATGGATCTGAAACTGTGCTCTTCTAAACGGCGGCACGAACTATGTCAATAAACGACTTGGCATCCAGCGCCGCCCCGCCGATCAACCCGCCGTCAATATCCGGCATGCCGAACAGCTCCTTGGCGTTGCCGGGCTTCACGCTGCCGCCATATTGAATGCGCACGCCGCCCGCCACCGTCTCGTCATACATCTCCGCCAGCAGCTTGCGGATCAGCGCGTGAACCTCCTGCGCCTGCTCGCTCGAGGCGGTCTTGCCCGTGCCGATCGCCCAGACCGGCTCATAGGCAATCACCGAATCCAGCAGCTCCTTGGCCGACAACCCCGCCAGCGCCCCCTTCACCTGCCGCGTAATCACCGCGTCCACCTGCCCCGCCTCACGCTCCGCCAGCGTCTCGCCCACGCACACAATCGGATGCAGGCTCGCCGCCAGCGCCGCGCGCGTCTTGCGGTTCACAATCTCGTCGGTCTCGCCGAAATACTGCCGCCGCTCACTGTGGCCCAGAATCACATAGTGGCAGTACAGCTCGCGCAGCATCCCCGCGCTGATCTCGCCGGTATAGGCGCCGCTCTTCTCCCAGTGCATGTTCTGCGCGCCCAGATCAATGTGCGTGCCATGCACCAGATCGCTCACCACGCCCAGCACCGTAAAAGGCGGGCACACCACCACTTCCACCTCGCGGAAATTCCCCAAATCCGCCTTCAGCGCGTTCACGAGGTTCGTCGCCTCGTCGCTGGTCATGTTCATCTTCCAGTTGCCGGCCACTATCTTCTTGCGCATGGTCGTTCCTCGTTTCATCTACCTGTTCTCTGGCGTCACCGCGCCGGGCTCATTCCATTTCACTTGTCGTCCAGCGCGGCCACTCCCGGCAGCTCCTTGCCCTCAAGAAACTCGAGGCTCGCGCCGCCGCCCGTGCTGATATGCGTCATCTTGTCCGCCAGGCCGCTCTCGTTCACCGCCCGCACGCTGTCGCCGCCGCCGATGATGCTCGTGGCGCCGCTATCGGCCACCGCCCGGCAAACGCCCAGCGTGCCCGCCGCGAAAGGCGCCATCTCAAAGCAGCCCATCGGCCCGTTCCACACCACCGTGCGCGCCCCGGCAATCGCCTCGGCAAACCGCGCGATCGTCTGCGGCCCGATGTCCAGCGCCATCCAGCCCGCCGGGATGTCATTGCCCACCACCTGCGTAGCCGCCGCCGCGTCAAACTTGTCCGCCGCCACGTTATCCACTGGCAGCAAAAACTGTTTCCCATTCGCTTCGGCCTTCGCGATCATCTCGCGGGCGTAATCCAATTGATCCACCTCGCACAGGCTATTGCCCACCTCGTGCCCCTGCGCCTTCAAAAACGTATACGCCATCCCCCCGCCAATAATCAGCGTGTCCACCTTGTCCAGCAGGTTGCGCACCACCGCCAGCTTGTCACTCACCTTCGCGCCACCCAAAATCGCCACAAACGGACGCTTCGGATGCTCGACCGCATTGCCCAAATAGCGAATCTCCTTCTCCATCAGAAAACCCGCCACGCTCTCACCAATAAACTGGCAAATCACCGCCGTCGAAGCATGCGCCCGGTGCGCCGTCCCGAAAGCGTCATTCACAAACACATCCCCATACGACGCCAGCTTGCGGGCCATCGCCCGTTGCTTCTCCTTCAGCTCCGCCTTCCGCGCCGCCAGCTCCTCCGCCGGCACGTCCGCCGACTTCTTGACCTTCGCCTCCTCCTCCTTATAGAAGCGCGTATTCTCCAGCACCAGCACCTCGCCCGGCTTCAGCGCCGACACCTCAGCATCTGCCGCCAGGCAGTCCGGCGCAAACCCCACCTCCCGCCCCAACAGCCCCGCCAGATGCGCCGCTACCGGCTTCAGGCTGAAATCCGCCTCATAGCCCGTCCCCTTGGGCCGCCCCAGGTGACTCATCAAGACCAGACTGGCCCCCTGCTCCAGAATATACCGTATCGACGGCAGCGCCGCGCGCACCCGCGTATCATCGCCAATCACCCCATCCTTGATCGGCACGTTAAAATCCACGCGCATCACCACGCGCCGCCCCGCCAGCGCCACATCCCGCAACGTCTTCTTGTTCATCGCTCCCGGCACTCCCGACCGCCAAAATCCTTCCGCCGCAGCCTGCGCTCCGGCGGAAGGTTCACACAACCGCGTTTCCTTACTGGGCCGCCATCACGCGGACCATCTCGAGCATCTTGTTGGCATAACCCCACTCGTTGTCATACCACGCCACCACCTTCACGAAATTCTCGTCAAGCTGGATGCCCGCGTTCGCGTCAAACACGCTCGTCAGCGTCTCGCCGACAAAGTCCGTGCTCACCACCATCTCCTCCGTGTAGCCCAGCACGCCCTTCAGTTCGCCGGCGCTCGCGGCCTTCATCGCCACCTTCACGTCCTCATAGGTGCAGGCCTTCTTCAGCACCACGGTCAGGTCCACCACCGACACGTTGCTCGTCGGAATCCGGAACGCCATGCCCGTCAGCTTCCCGTTCAACTCGGGAATCACCTTGCCCACGGCCTTCGCCGCGCCCGTGCTGCTCGGAATGATGTTCTCCAAAATCCCGCGCCCGCCGCGCCAATCCTTCTTCGAAGGCCCGTCCACGGTCTTCTGCGACGACGTCGCCGCGTGCACCGTCGTCATCAAGCCCTTCTCGATGCCAAACGCGTCATTCAACACCTTCGCCACCGGCGCCAGACAGTTCGTCGTGCAGCTCGCGTTCGAAATAATCGTCTGCCCCGCGTAGCCGTCCGAGTTCACCTTGAACACGAACATCGGCGTATCATCCTTCGACGGCGCGCTCAGCAGCACCTTCTTCGCGCCAGCCTGCAGATGCCCCTGTGCCGTCTCCTTCGTCAGAAACAGCCCGGTGCAATCCACCACCACATCCGCCTCCACCGACGCCCAGTCCAGTGCCGCCGGATCCTTCTCCATCGTCAGCCTGACCCGCTTACCGTTCGCAATCAGCGTATTGCCGTCCACGTCCAGCGACCCCTTGAAACGGCCATGCACGCTGTCATACTTCAGCATATACGCCAGATACGCCGGCTCCAGCAGGTCATTGACCCCCACCACCTCAATGTCCGGAAAATGCTGCAGCGCCGCCCGGAAAACCATGCGTCCGATCCGCCCAAACCCATTAATGCCCATCTTGATTGTCATCTTGCCTAATCTCCGTTATACAGTACCTAGGATTCCTGCCAAAACGCTTCCACGCCACTCGGCAGACTTTCGACAATCCTACTCCCCCCCCCCCACCCCGTCAATCACCATCCCCGCCCCAAGAGCAAGGGCGAAAAATTTTTCGCCCCTGTCCCCCCACCGCCCCCGCCTCCACCCTTGGCGCATTAGCGCCAGCTTCCATGCTCGATGCTTGCCGCAGAACGGCGCCGCGTCAGCGCCCCGTTTCAAACAACAAAACACACCCGGCTGGCACCAAAAGCGTCCCGCCGTTGCCAAGGCGCGTCAGCGCCCCGTGGCCGTGCGGCAAAGGATTTGGAAAAACGAGGGGATTTCCCGGCAAAATAAGGCGCGAATTTTACGATGATGGCGCGTCGCGGGCGATCCCTCGTAGTACGAATGTACGCGAGGGTCGTCCTCGACGCGTCAGCGCGGAAAAGGCGCGCCTTGGTTTTGCCGCCTCGTTTTTCAAAATCCTTTGCCGCCTCTCCACCCCCGCCACCACACCACCACCCGCACGCCGCCCCC
>JAAZFE010000027.1 GCA_012511885.1 Lentisphaerota bacterium
AATCCATTCTCAAGCAGATGCCCGACCCTTCCTGTTTGCCCGTCGTCTTGTTCTCCAACCGACCAACATGAAAAATTCCAGTTTTGTTAACTACAAAAAATTCCAGTTTTGAAAACTACGTGGCACAACCACCCATTACACTTGCGACACCCAAACATTCCCGCTTATACTCCACCCGCAACCCACCCACAGAAAGCGACACCCTATGGCCCTCATCAATTTCGACTGCCCCGAATGCGGACACAACCTCGAAGTCGACGAACGCGGCGCCGGCTTCATCGTCAAATGCCCCGAATGCGGCAACCCCCTGCAAATCCCCGATCTGCCCACCACCCGCCGTTGGCTCCGCTGGCTCCCCCTCGGCATCGTCCTGCTCGCCCTGCTGAGCCAATTCGCCGCCACCGCATGGTTCGCCCGCCGCACCCGCGATCTCAAACAACTGCTCGCCGACAACCAACAGGCGTTCATCGAATTCCAGGAAGGCGCCCAAGCCGTCGCCATGCTTCAGGATGCGGAAATTGAACAACTCAAACGGGAAATCCCCAAAGCCCGCCAAGAGGTCTCCGACACCCTGGCCAACGCCGCTCTCGATGCCATCGAGGCCGCCGAAGCCCTCGCCGCCGAGCTGGAGCAAACCCATCGCCAACTGCTCGAGGGCAGCACAACCGCCCGGACCGCCTTCCTGCGCGAGCACATGTCTCAGGTGGTCGAATCCGCCAAAAACAGCCTGCCCGCCGCACCCGTTCTGACCGATCTCGGCCCCGGCCGCGGCATCCAGGGCCGCCAAATTGTCTTCCCCATCCTGCCCGGCCCTGAAGGCCAGCCGCTGCGCGAACAAGCCGAAGCCACCGGCATCACCGATGACAAAGTTTCCTTCCGCTTTCCCGGTGGCGGCGCCACCTACTCCATTTCTGAACTGCATCCCGGCGTCGCCTTCTACTTGCCCGTGGACCCCCTTTTGGCTCTGCCCCGCAAACAATGGACAGCCGAAGCCAACCGAATCCAACACCTGCGCAACGCTCAGCGCGACGAACGTCTCGCCCAGCTGCGCCAAGCCATTGAGTCCCTCCTGAACGATGAATAGACCCGCCTCCTCCCCCCCCGCCAACCCCGAACAACTGATCCGCTCACGCATGGATGCCGATGGCGCCCCCCCCCTCGTGGTGGAGGCCTTCCTCCAAAATCTGCGCCGATGGAACACCGGCGACCTCGGCGTGATTCCCGGCGCCAGCCTCGGCGACCTCGGCCCGCTCGACCACTTCGAGGACCTCCCCGAACCGGATGCTCAGGCCGAAAACGCCATCCGCCAGACCCTGCTCATCAAGCTCAATGGCGGTCTCGGCACCAGCATGGGTCTCGAACGCGCCAAATCGCTCATTGTCGCCAAAAACGGCCTCCGCTTTCTGGACATCATCATCCGGCAGGTCGAGTTCCTGCGCCAGCGTTGCCGCGCCCCCCTGCCGCTACTGCTCATGAATAGCTTCTCGACGGAAGCCGATTCGCTGGAGGCCATCGCCAGCGCCGCGCCATCGTTCGCAAATCCCGCCGACCTGCCCCTGTCCTTTTGCCAGCACCGCGTCCCCAAGCTTGATCTCGACACCCGCGCCCCCGCCCACTGGCCGCAACAGCCCGAACTCGAATGGTGCCCCCCCGGCCATGCCGACATCTATCACGCCTTGCAAACCACCGGACTCCTCGACCAACTTCTGGACGCTGGTTTCCGCTATGCCTTCGTCTCCAACGCCGACAACCTCGGCGCCCTCCTGCACCTGGGCATTCTCGGACACTTCGCCCGGCACAACATCCCCTTCCTCATGGAAGTCACCGCGCGCACCGATAGCGACCGCAAGGGCGGCCATCTGGCCCGCGATCTGGCCAGCGGACACCTGCTCCTGCGCGAATCAGCCCAGTGCCCCCCCGATGAAACCGACGACTTCCAGGACATCCACCGCTACCGCTATTTCAACACCAACAACCTTTGGCTCAATCTCGAGGCCCTGCGCGACATGCTCCGCGAGGCCAACGGCCTGCCCAAGCTGCCCCTGATCGTCAACCGCAAAACAATCGATCCCAATCAGCCCGACTCCCCCGCCGTGGTCCAACTCGAAGCCGCCATGGGCTCGGCCATCTCCTGCTTCGCCGACGCCCGCGCGCTGGTCATTCCCCGCACGCGCTTCGCTCCTGTCAAAACCACCAACGACCTCCTCGCCATCCGCTCCGACCTCTATCGCCTCAGCCCCGAACACCAGGTGACCCTTGCCCCCCACCGCCAAGGCCCCCCCCCCGATATCCAACTCGATTCCCGTTTCTATCAGAACATCAACGACTTCGAGGAGCGCTTCGCCCAAGGCCCCCCCTCCCTGCTGCAATGCCAGTCCCTCATCGTCGAGGGCGATCATCACTTCGGCGCCGATGTCCGCATCGAAGGCCACGTCCACTTGCGTAATCCCGACGACACCCCCCGGCAGGTGCCCGACGGCGCCCGCCTCCACACCCCCACCGACTAGGCCCCCCCCGCCATGCGCGCCCCCCGCAAAGCCTTCGTGCTTGCCGCCGGCTACGGCACTCGCCTGCGCCCGCTCACCCTCGAGACCCCCAAGCCCATGCTGCCGCTTTGGAACCGCCCCATGCTGGCGCGCACCCTCGATATGCTCGCCAACTGGGGCGTGCGCGAAGTCCTCATCAATCTGCACCACGCCCCCGGACCCATCATGCGTTTTCTCGCGTCCCAACCCGTACCCAACCTGAAAATCTGTGCCGTTTTCGAGCCCGACATCCTCGGTACCGGTGGCGCTCTGCGCCATGCCCGCTGGTTCCTCGACCAACCCTTCTGGCTGCTTAACGCCGATATCCTCGCGCGCCTCGACCCCGCCTCCTTGCTCCAAATTTGGCAACGCGACCGCCCCCTCGCCGCCTGCTGGCTAACCGAAGACGCCGGCCCCCGCACCGTACGCTGCGCCAACGGCATCATCCGCAGCTTCCACGACCCCCAGCACGGACACGCCACCTTCTGCGGCCTCCAACTCCTTGACCCCCGCATCCTCCCCTACATCGCCCCCGAAGGCTTCGACACCATCATCGCCGCCTATCAGCGCGCCCAAAAGCAAGGCGAACAAATCGCCGGCGTCACCATCCCCGACGCGTTTTGGGCCGACATCGGCACCCCCGCCCAATATCTGCAAGCTCACCACGATACCGCCAAAATGCTCGGCCACGCCGGGCAAACCGTCACCCTCCCCGCCGCCGCCATATTCACCCCCGCGCAACAACGCGCCCTCCATCGCCTGCGCCCCCTCACCGCCCACACCCCCCTCGAAGTCCTCCCCTTGCGCGGTTCCCAACGCGAATTCTTCCGCCTGCCCCCCACCCCGCCCCCCAGCGCCC
>JAAZFE010000028.1 GCA_012511885.1 Lentisphaerota bacterium
AATCCATTCTCAAGCAGATGCCCGACCCTTCCTGTTTGCCCGTCGTCTTGTTCTCCAACCGACCAACATGAAAAATTCCAGTTTTGTTAACTACAAAAAATTCCAGTTTTGAAAACTACGTGGCAAAGACACTATTCTTGCTTGACAAAACCGCCCTTTTCTGTATAGTTGAGGTAGGTTGTGCATGGTTCTAATAGATGGCAATGACCACCATCTCTGGCACGATTGTTTGCTTGTTAGGCAAGGAGAGAACTAGATGAGCGAAACGCAAAGCCATAAACGCGCAAAAGGTGCTGCAGCTGGCCGTACAGGCCGCACAGAGGTTCCGCTTTCCGGCGGCCGTCGTCTTGATGCAGCCACGTCGAAACGTGCGACAGAAGTTGAGAGGAGTGGTTCTCGTACTGCGCTCGACCTCGCAGTACGAAGGCTAAGAGACAGTGGCAAACCACAAAAAGTACTGCAAGTTCCGCAGGGCGATATGTCTCTAGCTGCACAGGCAATGAAAGATGGAGGTGTACGTGGCACGGTGAAAAACATTTCAGGAACAAAACGCAGGTCAGTCTAATAGTTAGGTTATAAACATCGTTGTAAAACCACAATATGAGGAGAAACTGAAATGAGCTATATCGTGATTAAAAACAAAAAGGGAACCGTAGAAAAGCTCCCCCCCAGCGGCTATACAAGTTGGCTCGATTTTTGGGAAAGGCAGAAAGGTCAGCGAGCATATCAGTGCAAAACCATACCGTGCGATGGGCCAGCTGACGTGGGCGGACATGTAATTAAGTCAGGCGAGGGCGGCAAGGAATATATCCTGCCGCTATGCTATGAGTGCAATAATAAACCAGATGATACATCTTTCTATGCTCGGGAATCTGACTTGGTCTCAGTTCAATAAAGCCGTCGAACACACACAACTTTGCCCGGATTATTTACGTGACACGTCTGGCCCAGATGCACCCCCAATCAGGGCCAGGCGTTGACAATTGACAATCTTCCCCCCGCACGGTCCTCTGACCATCTGTTGCAATAGATGTTTTTTGCACCGCTCGCGTCCTTTGCGTTAAAAAACAGTCTTGCGCGACAGCGTATCCCACCATTTGCGTAAATTCGCGTTCATTCGCGGTTCTTTAATCGTTTCGCCACCGGCGCCTTCCGTCTTGCGTGCGGGGCGGTCAATTCGGTAGGTTGCGGGCATGCAAAACTCCCCTCATATTCTGGTTACCGGTGGCGCAGGCTACCTTGGTTCGATTCTGGTCCCCGCTCTGCTCGCCCGCGGATGCAACGTCACCGTCGTGGACAACTTAATGTACGGGCAAACCTCGCTGCTGGACTGCTGCCACGACGAGCGGCTGTCCATCATCCGTGGCGACGTACGCGATGAGCAGCTGATACTGCCCCTGCTTCGCAAAGCAGACGTCATCATGCCCCTGGCCTGCCTGGTGGGCGCGCCACTGTGCGCCCAACAACCCGACGAAGCCCGTTCCATCAATCTCGAGGCCATCCTCATGCTGCTGCGCCACGCGTCAAAGGAGCAGCGGTTCATCTCCCCCACCTCCAACTCGGGCTATGGCGTGGGGCAGGACGGCGTGTTCTGCACCGAAGAAACCCCCATGAACCCCGTCTCGCTCTACGGCACCCTGAAAGTGGAACTGGAAAAGGCCCTGCTTGAGGCCGGCGCCGTTTCGCTGCGCCTGGCCACCGTCTGCGGCATCAGCCCGCGCATGCGGCTGGACCTGCTGGTCAACGACTTCACCTATCGTGCTGTCAACGATGGCTTCATCGTCCTGTTCGAAGCCCACTTCAAGCGCAACTATATCCACGTCCGCGATGTCGCCCGCGCCTTCCTGCATGCCCTCGACAACTTCGAGGCCATGCGGGGCGAGCCCTACAACGTCGGACTCTCCGATGCCAACCTCTCCAAAATGGAACTCTGCCTGGAAATCCAGAAGCAGGTGCCCAACTTCTCCATCATGGAAGCACCCATTGGCAAGGACCCCGACCAGCGCAACTACATTGTCAGCAACGCCAAACTTGAAGCCACCGGCTACCTGCCGCAGGTCTCCCTCCAGCAGGCCATTGCCGAATTGATCAAGGGCTACCAAGTCATCCGCCGCAACCAATACGCCAACGTCTAGCCTGAATAATTCATCAACATGGATGAAAGTATTGTTATTTTCTGTGGGGCAGCATGATGCGAATATTTCCCCAAGCCGGATGCCCACCCCCCGCCCTCCCCGAATCATGACGCAATCTGGGACCAAGCCCCCCCCCCGCCCAGCCGGAACAGCCGCGTGGCTGGTTTGCCTGCTGGCGGCATGGACGTTGACAACCGGCGCCAACCCGACCCACGCCGCCACCCGCAACATCGAATCGTTTGCCCCGGCCACTGCCAAGACCTGGACGCCCTTTCTCGATGCCTCGGCACCCGTCGCCGCCACGCAGGGCATCGCCTTTCCCCTGCCCTTTTCGCGGAAGGTGGATCGCGCCGCCTGGGACAAGCCCGTCAACCTCGATCTGTCCGCCGCCACAGCCTTCGAAATCGAATTGGCCTGCCCTCACGCCGCCGCCATCCGCCAATTCGGCATCTACTTCAAGAGCGGCAACGGATGGTACAGCGCCAGCAAGCCTTTGCCCGGCAGCGGCCCGCAAACCCTCCTGTTCAGCAAGTCGGATTTCTCGACCGAAGGCACACCCGCCGGCTGGGCGCGGATCACCGGCATTCGGCTCTCGCCCTGGAAGGGCGAAGCCTTGGACACCGCTTTGGTTCTGCACCGCCTCGCCGTCATCGAGGGCGGCTCTCTCCTCCTCGTGCGGGGCACGTCATCCTGCCCGGACGCCGACTCCCGGGCCGTTGCAGCAAAAACCACCGAGCGCCTCAGCCGCATGTTGCTGGAGGCGGGCGTGCCTCATGGCATCGTGACCGACGACGACCTCGAACGCGGCGCGCTGAACAAGGCCCGCGCCGCCCTGCTGCCCTACAACCCCAAACCCACCGCCGCCCAGCTCAAGGCGCTGAACGCCTTTCTCGCGCGCGACGGCAAGCTGGGCGTATTTTATGGCGCCTCGTCCGCGCTGGCCACCGCCATGGGCTTCAAACTCGGCCCCTACATCAAGGCCGAGCGCCCCGACCGCTGGCGCTCCATCGTATTCGCACAGCCCGCCGAGTGGCTCGTACCCCCGCGCATATGGCAGAAATCCGCCAACCTCATGCCCGCACTGCCCGCGGCCCGCGACGCGCGCGTGGTGGCCCACTGGCATAATGCCCGCGACGTCCGCCAACCTGAACCAGCTCTGGTCGTGTCGTCGCGCGGCTTCTGGATGTCGCACATCCTGCTAAACGATGACGCCCCCTCGAAGCAGAAGCTGCTGGTATCGCTATGCGCCCATCTGGACCCCACCCTCTGGGCGC
The DNA here is from genome assembly GCA_012511885.1 of Lentisphaerota bacterium. Classification (GTDB taxonomy): domain Bacteria; phylum Verrucomicrobiota; class Kiritimatiellia; order CAIQIC01; family Lenti-01; genus JAAZFE01. The sequence goes on from JAAZFE010000028.1 coordinate 3,410, forward strand.
CCGCCACCGCGCAGGCTGTCCGCCAGGCCGGACGGGTCAACGACTTCACCTCCCTGCCGCACGCCCTCAGCGAAATCGAGCGCCTGCTGCCCCGCGCGACCCATCCCGAGGCCACCCGGGCCCTGCTCGACACCGCCCGCGATCTCTCCGGCCCCATCCATCAGGCCCTGAGTGCCAATCAGCACCGCGAGGCCCTGCACCTTGCCCGGCGCCAACGCCAGCTCCTCCTGCAAGCGGATGCCGCCGTCCAACTGCCCCGACCCGGCGAATTGGTCGGCGTATGGGACCACGACGGCACGGGCTACGTCCCAGGCAACTGGCCCGCCACCGTCACCCATCTGGCAGACCACGGCGTCAACGCCATCTTTCCCAATCTGGCCTGGGGCGGCTGCGCCCACTATCCCTCCAAGCACCTGCCCGCCTCCACCACCCAGCGGCTCTACGGCGACCAGCTCGCCGCCGTCCTCGCCGCCGCCAAGCCCCGCCACATGCAGGTGCATGTCTGGATGGTCCTCTGGCAACTGACCGGCGCGCCAGACACCTTCATCGCTCGCGCCAAAAAAGAGGGCCGTCTGCAAGTCACCTCCAGCGGCGCCACCCGCCCCTGGCTCAGCCCGCACCATCCGGCCAACCGCAAGCTCGTGCTCGACGTCATCACCGAACTGGCCCGCACCTATCCTACCATCGACGGCATCCACCTCGACTACATCCGCCTGCCCGATTCGCAAAGCTGCTACTCCGCCACCACCCGCACGCGCTTCGAGGCCGCCACCAAAAGAAAGTGCGCCGCCTGGCCCGCCGACGTCCTCCCCGGTGGCCGTCGCCACAGCCAGTTCCGCACCTGGCGCACCCGCGACATCACCGCGCTGGTGGCCGACATCCGTTCCACGCTGCGCAAAGCCAACCCCAACATCAAACTGTCCGCCGCCGTCTTCGGCGCCATCCAGCCCGATGGCGGCAACATCGCCCAATATTGGCCCGACTGGCTCCGCGCGGGCTACGTCGACTTCATCGTGCCGATGAACTACACCGAGTCCTCGACCGAATTCGCCACGCTCCTGCGCACTCAAACGGCCCAACCCCGCGCAGCCGGACGCATCATCCCCGGCATCGGCGTCACCGCCAGCGAATCACGACTCGATCCCGCCCAGGTCGCCCGACAAATCGTCTTGGCCCGGCAAGCCAACTGCCCGGGCTTCGTCCTCTTCGATCTCTCCGGCACCCTCCGCGACGACACCCTCCCCGCCCTTCGCCAGGGCATCACCCGCCCCGTCCCCGAATAACCGCCGCCATCTGGTTTCAGGAGGAACGCATCGCCAAAGGCGCCCTCACGTCGCAGGCATTCCTTGAATATTGAATTTGGATATTGATCATTGAAAACACCAAAAAGGAATGATCTTCCCTCACAACGGACGCCTCGGCGAGGCGTGCCCTACTTTTTTCGCGCCGCAGATGCCTTCGCGGTTCAAAACGCACCCAACATAATCTCGCAATCATGCATTCCCGCAATCCCCCCCCCCTCGCGCATCCCTCGCTTGCGTTTCTTTTGCGCCCCTCGCGCCTTTTGCGGTTCCAATCTCTGCGCTCTTGGCGTCTCCGCGAGATCCCCATTTCAGGTGACTAAAAAAATAAAAAAAATGACCTGATCACAACTTTACGGTTGCCCGGTGTTCATGGTTTCCCCTAAGATATGAACAAGGAGGACTTACAAGGTCCTAAAGCACAAACAAAACACTTGGAGGAAAACCCATGAAAAAGCTACTGGTGATATTAGGTATCGTAGTCTTGAGCGCCGGTGTGGCAACCGCGGAGAGCGGGATGGCCGTCTTCGGCTCCTACTGGCACGGTGATGATTCCGGATACAGCTTCGGTGGCGGCTTGAAATTCAAAGGAGAGCTTAACGAATATCTCGCCGTGGACCTGCGCGCGTCAGCCCTGACCAAATTTGATGAATGGGATGGCGACGACGAGCTGTTCTGCTTTCCCCTGGAAGCCGGCTTGCTGCTGACCTTCCCCCTGGGCTACGACAATCCTATCAGCATCTACGGCGGCGGCGGAGCGGGCTATGCCATCCTGCCCAAGGCGGACGGCCTGGATCTGGACGACGACTTCTGCTTCTATGCGGTCGGCGGTGTGGAGCTCAACCTGAACGAGTCGCTGTCAATTTTCGCGGAAGCTTTCTACCGCCACCTCGAAATTGACAAAGCAAAATATGAAGGCGAAACCGTTCGTGGGTTGGACGCCAAGTTCAGTGGCCCGGGCGTGAATGCCGGGCTGATGCTCCGCTTCTAACCGAGCCAACCCCCATCCCATCTCGTTCGGGCGCGAAATTCGCGCCTGAACGAGACGGTTGCCTGCCCTGACCGGAGGCCGTGTCAGGCGTTTCGCGCCGCCCAGCGGGTGGCGGCCGGCAGGGCTTGGACGATGTCGCCGGCCTTCATGGCGGCCTCGCCAAGGCGCAGAGCGGAGATGTCGCCGGCGGTGCCATGCAGCCAAACGGCCGCGCGGGCGGCATCCGGAGCCTTCACCCCGCGCGCGAGGAACCCGGCCAGCAGCCCGGCCAGCACATCGCCGCTGCCGCCGCAAGCCATGCCCGGATTGCCCGTCAGGTTCAGCCAGGTTGGCTCTTTCCCGCCGGCAATCAGCGTGCCGGCTCCCTTGAGAATGACCAGCGCGTCCGTGCGTTCGGCGGCTTCGCGCACCGCCGCCAGGCGATCGGCCTGCACCTCGAGCACGCTCTTGCCCAGCAGCCGGGCCAATTCGCCCGGGTGAGGCGTTAATACGGCCTGGGTCAGGTTGTCGCGAACCACTTCCGGGCGGCCCTCCAGCACATTGATGGCGTCGGCGTCGAGCACCACCGGGCAGGAGGCCTCCCGCAGCAACCGGAGCACCAGCCGGCGGCTCTCCGGCCCCTGCCCCAGGCCCGGCCCCACCAGAATGGCATCCAGACCGTCCAAGGGCGTGTCCGCCGACACATCTTCAAACACGATGGTTTCCGGCGCCCGGGCCAGAATGGCCGCGACCGCGCCCGGCGATGTCCACACCTTGACCAGCCCAGCGCCCGAGCGGTTGGCGCCTTCGGCGGCCAGCACCATCGCGCCAGGATACGGCTCGGCCCCGCCGATCAGACCAACCGTGCCATAGATGCCCTTGTGGCCATCGCGCGCGCGGCGCGGAAACGCCCGGGCAGCCTCGGCGGCCGTGATGAGCCGCAGGTCCGGCGCCGACGTGGACAGAGCGTCCGCCACGTCCGCCGGGAGGCCGACTGGCGCGCACCACAGCGACCCCAGCGCCTCGAACGCCTTGGGCGAAGCCATGCCGGCCTTGGGCACTTCCATGGTCAGGGTGTAGTCCGCGCGCACATGCCGGGCCGCGATCTGTCCCGTCTCCGCATCCATCCCCGTGGGGATGTCCACGGCCACAACCGGGCAGCGTCCGGCCATCGAGTTGAGATAGTCCACCGCCCAGGCCACCAGCCCGCGCGGTTCGCCCCGCGCGCCCGTCCCGAGCAACGCGTCCACCAACAGCGTCGGTCGGACCGACCCGGCGGTCAATTGTCCGAGGTGGTCTTCGTCGAGTTCATGGACAAAGCCGCCGATGCCCTCGAAAAGATCATAGGCGTTCTTGGCGTCGCCTTCGAGCCGCTCGATCGGGCAGGTCAGCCAGACATCCACGGCAATGCCCGCCACGGTTAGGTTGCTGGCCGCGACCAACGCGTCACCCCCGTTGTTGCCGGGACCGGCCAAAAATCGCACCAGAGGCGCGGGAGAACCCGACTGCTCCAGCAGGTCCACCAGCAGATTGCTCAGGGCCTGCCCGGCCCGGTTCATCATCTGCATGCCCAATTCAGGCCGTTCGGTAATCGCCGCCGCTTCCGCCGCCCGCACATCGTTGGTTGCCACGAATTTCATGACGGCATCAACGCCTTGATTTCGCGCACGGCCTCCACCATGCCCACCATGACCGCGCGCGCCACGATGCTATGGCCAATGTTCAGCGTGTCCAAATGGGGCACCGCCGCCAGGAACGGGGGCAGATTTTCGGTGTTGAGTCCGTGCCCGGCATTGATTTGCAGGCCGATGCCGTGTCCGTGGCGGGCCGCAGCGACCAGCCGGGCCAGTTCTTCCAGCTGCTTGGCGCCTGTGCTCGTGCTATAGGTGCCGGTATGCAGCTCGACCACCGGCGCGCCCAGCGCCACCGCCGCGTCGAGTTGCTCGACGGCCGGCTCGATGAACAGGCTGATCACCATGCCCGCCTCCTTCAGGCGCGCAATCGTCGGCTTCAAGGCATCAAACTGCCTGACCGCGTCCAGTCCGCCCTCGGTCGTCACCTCCGCGGCGGTCTCCGGCACGAGGCAGACCTCGTCGGGCCGCGCCTCGAGGGCGATGGCCACCATCTCAGCCGTGTTGGCCATTTCCAAATTGATTGGAATGTTCACCGCTGAGCGCAGTGCCATCAGGTCGGCATCCTGAATATGACGGCGGTCATGCCGCAGATGCAGGGTGATGCCATCCGCACCGGCTTTTTCGCAAAGCGCGGCCGCCTCCAAAGGCGAGGGATAGGCCGCCTGCCGCGCCTGTCGCAGCGTGGCCACGTGGTCAATGTTGACGCCCAATCTCATTTTTCTTCCTCCGTCGCGGGTTTGTTCCAGGTGGCCGACTCCGCTTTCAGGAACATGCCCAAAAGGGTCAAAACCGCATAGGCCGCCACAATCACGCCCGCAGTATGCAATAGCTCGCTTAGTGCCAGATCCATCGCCCTAGTCTCCTCTCAACAGCGATTTCCCATCCTCGCCGCAAAAATAGTGCGCCCGATCCATGTCGAGCACCATGTCCACCTGCTCGCCCACCTGCCGGCGGCAGGACGCCGCCACCCGGGCGGTCAGGTTGTGTTCACCGGCGCGGGCGTGCAGGTAAATCTCCGCGCCCATCTGCTCGATGATCTCCACCCTGGCGCTCAGCACCCGGTCGGGGGCGGCGTTCGACGCCGAATCGCGCTCGTCCACATCCTCCGGGCGCACCCCCAGCACCACCGGTTGGCCCTCGTGCCCCGCCAGGCGATCCGCCGCGTCCGCCGCCACCGCCACCTGGAAGGCGCCCGCGTCAAACATCAGGCCCGCAGCCCCCCGCCGTACCGTCCCGGCAAAGAAATTCATCGGCGGACTGCCGATAAAGCCGGCCACGAACCGGTTGGCCGGTCGGTTGTAGAGGTCCAGCGGCCGATCCACCTGCTGAATCAAGCCGTCCTTCATCACCACGATCCGGTCGCCCATGGTCATGGCTTCGATCTGGTCGTGGGTCACATAAATCATGGTGCTCTGCAACTGCTGGTGCAGTTTGGTGATCTCGGCGCGCATCTGCACACGCATTTTGGCATCCAGGTTCGACAGAGGCTCGTCAAACAGAAACGCCTTGGGTTTGCGCACAATGGCCCGGCCCACGGCCACCCGCTGGCGCTGGCCGCCCGACAGCGCCTTGGGCTTGCGCTCGAGATAGTTCTCCAGCCCGAGGATGTCGGCCGCTTCCATCACCCGCCGCTTGATCTCGACCTTGGGATATTTGCGCAGCTTGAGCCCGAAGGCCATGTTGTTATAGACCGTCATGTGGGGATACAGCGCGTAGTTCTGGAAAACCATCGCGATGTCGCGGTCTTTGGGCGGCACATCGTTCACCGCCCGCCCGTCAATGTACACCGTCCCCCGGGTCACTTCCTCGAGTCCGGAAATCATGCGCAGCAACGTGGATTTGCCGCAACCCGACGGCCCGACCAGCACCATGAATTCGCGATCCCCGATCTCGAGGTTCGCGTCGTGCACCGCCGTCACCCCGCCCTCGAAAACCTTGGTGACATGCTCAAGTCGTACTGTGGCCATCGGATCCTTTCCTCGCCGCCGGGAATCAATCTCCCGCAGAGTGGACAACCCTATCACCCGCCATTTTCAACTGTCAAAACAATCCCCCTCCAATTGAGCACAAAAACAGAAATAATCCTTGCCAAGACGGGCGTCAGGCAGTAGGGTTCACGCGATTTTGATCCGCTTGGTGTGGACCAATAGCGTCAGGGACTTCCGACATGAAAAAGAATATTCATCCGAAATACGAAGAAGCGACCATCACGTGCGCGTGCGGCTATGTGCTGAAAACCCGCTCGACGGTCAAGGAAATGAGCGTCAATACCTGCGCGGTCTGCCACCCGTTCTTCACGGGGCAGGCCAAGTACATTGACACCGAGGGCCGCGTGGACCGGTTCCACCGCCGTTACGCCGTCAAGCCTGCCAACAAGTAGCTATCCACCGCGACGGGCCGGAGCGTCCCCCCATGGGGCTTGTCCGGCCCGTTTTGTATTCTCATCATGAAACTGGATCCCTCCTATCTGCAGCAAATCGCCCGGCGCATCGGGGAACTCGAAGCGGCCATGGCCGAGCCCGGCGCGGCCTCCCACCCGAAAACCTTCAAGGAACTGGTGCGCGAACACCAGCACATGCGCAACCTGCTCAACGCCTCCGACGAGGTCGAGCGCCTGCGCCGGCTCCTCGAGCAAAATGCCGAACTGCAAACCGAGCAGGCCGACGACCCCGACATGCTCGAGATGGCCCGGGCCGAGCAGGAGGAGCTTGAAGCCGCCCTCCCCGCCGCCGAGCAGCGCCTCATGGCCCTGATGCTGCCGCCGGACCCCGACGACAGCCGCAACACCATCCTCGAGATCCGCGCGGGCACCGGCGGCGAAGAAGCCGCCCTTTTCGCCGGCGATCTCTACCACATGTATGTCCATTTCGCCGAAGCGCGCGGTTGGAAAACGTCGCCCATCGCCGCCTCTCCCTCCGATCTCGGCGGCTACAAGGAAATCATTTTCTCCGTCGAGGGCGAAGACGTCTATAAAACCCTCCGCTATGAAAGCGGCGGGCACCGCGTCCAGCGCGTGCCCACCACCGAAGCCCAGGGCCGCATCCACACCTCCGCCGCCACCGTCGCGGTGCTGCCCGAGGTCGAGGAAATCAGCGAAGTCCAAATCAATCCCGAGGACCTGCGCATTGACCTCTTTTGCGCGTCCGGCCCCGGCGGGCAGAAAGTCAACAAAACCGAGTCGGCCATTCGCATCACCCACCTGCCCACCGGCCTGGTGGTGGCCTGCCAGGATGAGCGCAGTCAAAACCGCAACCGCGAAAAAGCCATGCGCGTGCTGGCCGCCCGCCTGCTCGATCTGCAGCGCCAGCAGGAGCACGACAAACTGGCCGGCGAGCGCAAAACCCAGATCGGATCCGGCGACCGCAGCGAACGTATCCGCACCTACAACTTCCCGCAAAACCGCCTGACCGATCACCGGATCAACCTGGTGCTCTACTCCCTCGACAACATCATGCAGGGAAATCTCGACGAAGTCATTGCGGCGCTCCAGGCCCGCGACATCGAATTGCGCCTGGCCGCCCAGGTCAAAAAGGACATCTGATGCCCTCCCGGCCCGGCACATGGGCCCAACTCCTGGCCGACTCGCGCGCGCGCCTCGAAGCCACGGGTGTTGATGAAGCCGAATCGCGCCTGCGATGGCTGGCCGCCCATCTGCTCGACTGCGGACTGCTGGACGTGCAGCGCCACTTGTCCGCGCAACCCACCCCCGCCCGGCGGGACGCCTTCGCGCGAGGCGTTGACCGTCTCGCTGTCCACGAACCGGTCCAATACGTCATTGGCGAGACCGATTTCCTCGGCCTGCGCGTCCTTTGCGACCAACGCGCGCTGATCCCCCGCCCCGAAACCGAAGAACTGACCCAACTGGCACTCGAAAAGCTGCGCCCGATGCCCGGCCAACCCGTCGTGGTGGATGCCTGCACCGGCTCCGGCTGCGTCGCCTGCGCCCTCGCCCTGATGGCGCCTCAAGCCCGCGTGTTGGCCACCGACATCTCCTCCGACGCCCTCGCTCTCGCCAGCGAAAACGCCCGTCGCCTCGGCGCGAACGTCGAATTCATCCAAACCGACCTGCTCGAGGGCCTGCCCCCCGCCAGTGTTGACATGGTGGTATCCAACCCGCCCTATGTCTCCACCGCCGACTGCGCCAACCTGCCCGCGCATGTGCGCGATTTCGAGCCGGCCATGGCCCTCGATGGCGGCCGGGACGGCCTGCAACTCATCTCGCGGCTTGTTTCCCAGGCCGCCCGTGTTATTGTGCCCGAGGGATGGCTCCTGCTGGAAATCGGCGATGACCAGGCCGAAGCCATCCGGAGAATATTGTGTCCAAGGAACCAATTCAATCTGATAAGCCTCCGGTCCGATTACGCCGGACGGGAACGCCTCGCGCTGGCGAAACGGGTGCGCAAATCATCCCGCGCACCTACCGGCCCAGACGCGGACACACCGGCGTCTATGCCTCTCTGATCCTCCTGCTGGTGCTGGTTGGCGCGCCCCTCCAGTGGAACTGGATGAAGCAAACCCGCCGCGAAGGCACCACCGACTACGCCGAAGGAACCCTCGCCGACCGCCTCAGCCGATTCCTGCTCCATAAATGGGGTGTCACCGACGCCGAAAAACAGGACTGGTCCGAACAGGGCGTCGAACAAATCATCTGTAACGGCTGCGACGGCCTCGGCCGTCTGCTCGACGACCAGGGCCGCTATCAACCCTGCCCCCTTTGCCACGGGGTCGGCTTCGGGGTCATCCGCCGCTTCGGCCCCAATGAACACCTCTGCTCCTTCTGCGCCGGCATGGGCCGCGCCATCCTGCCCGATAGCGGCACAGCGGACACCTGCCCGCGCTGCGATGGCCGCGGACTCGTCCGCATCGAACCCCTGCCCGATGAAACGGTCGCCACCGAGCCTCCCGACGAAACCGTCGCCGCGCCTGACGCCGAATAACCCATGTTCGAACGCCTGACCAGCCGCCTTCAGGAGGTGTTCCGCAATCTGCGCGGATTCGGAACCCTGTCCGAGAAAAACATCCAGGACGCCCTGCGCGAAGTTCGTATGGCCCTGCTCGAAGCCGATGTCCACTACGCCACCGCCAAGGACTTCATTGAGCGCGTCAAGCAGAAGAGTCTCGGGGCCGAAGTGCTGGCCAGCGTCACCCCCGGCCAGCAGATCATCAAGGCCATCCACGACGAACTCGTCGAGCTGCTCGGCTCCACCCGGCGCGACTTCGACCTGACCGCCCTCCCCGCCGGCATTCTTCTGCTGGGCCTGCACGGCTCCGGCAAAACCACCACCGCCGGCAAACTGGCCCGCCAATGGAAACAGCAGGGCAAAAAGGCGCTGCTGGCCGCCTGCGACATCCGCCGCCCGGCCGCCATCGAACAGCTCGAAACCCTCGGCCGCGCCGCCGGGGTGGACGTGCTCAAACCCAAACCCGGCGAAACCGTGCCCGATCTCGGCCGCCGCGCCCTGCGCCACGCCCGCCAGAACTTCTACGACATCATCCTCTACGACTCCGGCGGACGCTTCCAGATTGACGAGGAACTCGTCAGCGAACTCAAGACCCTGCGCGCGGCCACCGAACCGCGCAACGTGGTCCTCGTCCTCGATGCCGCCATCGGGCAGGAATCCGTCAATGTGGCCAAAACTTTCCACGAAGCCCTCGGCCTGACCGGCCTCATCCTGACCAAGCTCGACGGCGACGCCCGCGGCGGCGCCGCCCTGTCGGTGGTCAGCGTCACCGGCTGCCCCATCCTGCGCGTCGGCATCGGCGAGCGCCCCGAAGACCTCGAAACCTTCCACCCCGACCGCATGGCCCAGCGCATCCTCGGCATGGGCGACATCGTCAGTCTCGTCGAAAAAGTGCAGGCCACCGTGGACCTCGAGCAGGCCGAGACCATGCAGGCCAAACTGCGTCATGCCGACGCGCTCGATCTCAACGATTTCCTCAACCAGTTGCGCCAACTCAAAAAAATGGGGCCCCTGCACAAGCTGATGGACCTGATTCCTGGCGCGGCCACCCTTCCCGGCAAACATCTCAACCAGATCGAACAGCAATCCGACCAGCAGCTCAAGATGACCGAGGCCATCATCTTGAGCATGACCCCCCGGGAACGGCGGCATCCCGACATCCTCAATGCCAGCCGCCGCCGGCGTATCGCCAAGGGCAGCGGCGTGCAGGTCAGCGACGTCAACAACCTCATCCGCAATTTCCGCCAGGCCCGCAACATGATGAAGAAAGTAAAAAAAATGCAAAAAAGGTTGCCACTGGGCGGACTTTTCGGGTAGAGTCCGCCGCGTTTCGTTTAGACCCGGGAACTCATAGTGAAACGGTCGCGCCCGGGGCGGCCAGACAAACAACACAAGGAACCGACATGGCAGTAAGAATTCGTCTTCGCAGAATGGGCGCGAACAAGAAGCCCTTTTTCCGGATTGTGGTCGCGGATGTCCGCAGCGCCAACCAGGGAACGTTTCTCGAGGAAATCGGCTGGTACGATCCCCGCAAGACCAGCGGCCACTACAAGCTCGACCTGGAACGCGCCGAGGCCTGGCTGGCCAAGGGCGCCCAGCCCACGGAAACCGTCGCCGCGCTCATCAAGAAGAGCCGCGCGGGCAAATAGCCCCGCGCTCACTCTCCTTCCGTCCCCTTTTCCCCCTTCTTCCCCAAGGTATCCCCATGAAAGAATTGATCGAATATGTTGTCCGCGAACTTGTGGATCATCCCGATGAGCTGCGCCTCTCCGAAATCGAAGGCGAACGCACCGTGGTGTTCGAACTGCGCTGCCATCCCGACGATATCGGCAAAGTGATCGGCAAAAACGGCAAGACCGTCAGCGCTCTGCGCACCCTGCTCAGCACCGTCGCCGCGCGTCAAAACCGCCGCGCCATGCTCGAAGTCGTCGAATAAGACCTTCCCCGCTGGGCATCCGCCATGGCGTTGCGGATTGACATCCTGACCATCTTCCCCCGGATGCTCGATGGCGTCCTGGGCGAGAGCATCCTCAAGCGCGCCCAACAGGCGGGCCTGGTGGACTTCCGTTGCATCAATCTGCGCGACTACGCTACCGGGGCCCATCTCACCGTGGACGACCGCCCCTATGGCGGCGGCCCCGGCATGGTCATGAAGCCCGAGCCCGTCTTCAAGGCCGTCGAAGACCTGCGCGGCCCCGACACCCAGGTTCTGCTCATGACCCCCCAGGGCGCCACCTTCAAACAGGCCACCGCCCAGCGTCTGGCCGCCGAAACCCATCTGCTCATCATTTGCGGACACTACGAAGGCGTGGACGAGCGCATCCGCGAGGCTCTGGTTGACCTCGAAATTTCCATCGGCGACTACGTCCTCACCAACGGCGTCATCGCCGCCGCCGTCGTCGCCGATGCCGTCGTGCGCCTCCTCCCCGGCGCGCTCGGCGGCGAAGGCGCCACCGACGACGAATCCTTCACCACCGGACTCCTCGAGTACCCCCAATACACCCGTCCTCCCGTCTTCCGTGGCATGGCCGTTCCCGACATCCTCACCAACGGCAACCATGGCGAGATCGCCCGCTGGCGGCAGAAGCAGGCCCAAGCCCGCACCCGGGTCCGCCGCCCCGACCTCCTCGACAACCCGCCCGGCCAATCCGGGCCCCCGCCTGCCAACTGAACAAAACAAACACTTCTGACTCATGCGCCCAAAATCACCACGCTACACTGCCATCACAAATCAGCGCGACGCCACGCGCAGAAGGGAAGTCATGCTCAAAACCATTCAACGTTGCTGCCTCGCCGCCACGATGGTCCTGCTGACCATCCAGAGCGTCCATGCCGAACCCTATCAGCATCCCGATACCGGCATTGAGTTTCCCGATCGCCTTGGCGGTCTTCGCAAGGGGCCTGGAGCCGCCGACTACGAAGCTCAAAATCCCGGCCTCGGCGTGAGTGTCCGCTATGAGGGGCCTTGGGAGAAGGCCGACGTCTATCTCTATACCCTGGGTCTTTCGACAGTCCCCTCCAACCTGCAAGACCCCGTGCTGAAGGACCACTTCCAGGAAACCATCCGCGAGGTCGCCCACTTCGCCGAAAACGGATTGTACGAGGACTTCAACATCATCTCCACGGGCGAGGCCGCCTGGCAGCCGGGTTCAACCATACCCGTCTCACTCCATGCGTCGTTTGCCTTCTCTCAGGAAGGCATTGAGTTGTTGTCCCACCTCTATCTCAGGGGATTCCAAAACCACTTCCTGAAAGTTCGCTTTACTTATCTCAAGGAAGCCAACGTGTTCGCCGGCGCGAGTCTGCACACCTTTCTGGCAGAACTCGGCAAGATCCTCGACAACCTCGAAGACGACTAATCCCGCCTCCCGACGCAGGTTTCACGCGTCACAACCGGGTTGCCCGCGTGAAATGGGTTTGGCATTCGCGGCCGACTGGGCCATATTTCCGTCCATGGACGACTTCAATTGGAAACGAATCCTTATCCTGGCCGGGGCCGTCGGCTTGCTCGCCTATGTGGGCATCGTTTTGGTCTCCGCCCCCGTTGTGGAACACGCCGATGAAGTCGCCCGCACCGCGGAAACCGGGGAAATCGCGGCCCTGCTGCCCGTGAACGATCAAGAGACGCTGGCGCCTGATTCCGCCTCTCCCGAATCACAGCCGGAAGCCGAACCCGCCTTCGAGCCGTTCTGGAACCTGCTGGATGACGAAATATGGGAGGATCCTCCCCCCGAAGAACCTGCTCATGAGGATCCAGCCACGCCCCCCCTGCCGACGGAAGATGAATACCATTTCCGGCGGGTGCGCTGGGGCATGAGCCCCGACGAGGTGCGCGCCGCTGAAGATGCCTCCCCCGCGCATGCCGGCAGCCGCGCACTGACCTATCTGACCACCACCGTCGAGTTGCCCTGCCGCCTCACCTATATCTTCCAGTGGGACGCCCTGGTGCGGATTCATCTAGCCTTTTCCGATCCCGAAGGCCGCGACATCCCCCCCCTGTCCCTCGCCCAGGCCCAACGCCGTTTTCTCTTCCTGCGCGAACAGCTTCGCCAACGCTATGGCCCACCCCGGGAGCGCACCATCACCGTGCCGCGCGACGTCACTGCTCTGCAGCGCCGTCTCGACAAACAGGATGAACTGGCCCGGCAATATGATCATGAAATCGCCATCGCCGAAGAGCGCCTGCAGCGCCGGCGCGAAACCCTGCACACCCGCTATGAACGCTGGCAGCGCCGCGATGAATTGATTGCCCGCGACCTGGCGCCCTATGAGCGCGATCTGCGCGACCTGAAAACCTGGAAAAAAGAAGCCCTCGAAACCGCGGCCCATGCCTCCCGCCGAATCCAGGAAAACAAGGCCGCTGATCAAAGAGAACCGCTGGTGGCCATCATGTTTGCGCGCTGGTCCAACGCCCGCGACCTCCAAGACATTGAATTGCGCCTCGACATGCGCGCCCAAGTCCCCCGCCTCGATATCCGCTACCGGGCCGCCCTGCCCCCTGTGGCCTCCGAGGATTTCGACGAACTCTAGCTTGGATTATGCACGCGACAAGTCCGGCCCGGATGCGAGGCGTGCGGGGTGAAGCTGTATGGACATACTGCGAACCCCGCAGAACAAAGCAGACGGGTTGGAATCGTCGCGCCTTGGGTCAACATGGATGAAAAC
>JAAZFE010000029.1 GCA_012511885.1 Lentisphaerota bacterium
CAGGGTCTTTTGTTATGGCGCTCATCTTGGCTGATGGATCAGGCGAAATGCGAATGCGACACTACTTGCGACATGCTCGGTGAAGCCGTTGAGTCCGCCATAGTGTTCCAGATGGGGCTGGTGGATGGCAAACAAGGCGCTGCGCAGCAGGGCCAGGGCGCCTACGATATTGGGATTGCGGCTTCGTGTGTGATCTTCACGCAGGCAGGCGTCTTTTCGCCAATGATGGCGGTTTTCCACCCCCGCCCAGTGGCTGCGGACGTTTTGCAGCCATTGTTCCGGGGTATGCGCATGAGCCTGACGGTTGGAGATGTAGTAGCGGTTGTTTTCGAAGTACTTGCCGTTCCTCCAGCCGGTGTGAAAGATTCTCAGGGCGCTTCGAGCATGGGGGAAGTTGACCTCCAACGGGTCGAGTTCGACGAGGCTTACCGCCCAGCTTTCCAGGCGTCCGTGGGCTTTCTGGGAGAAGGTAAAAAGGGGGAGGCGGCCGTTGTGGCCGCCAGGCGTTTGTGCACGGTGGGTTGGTTCTTTTTGACCTGCAGGAGATAGTCGGCGCCGTTGGCGACCGCATGAGTGGCCATGGTCTTGTCGGCATGGAGCGCATCGCCGGTGATGAGCGCTCCCTGGAGGTCGGGCATGTTGGCCACCATCCGGCGGGCGGCGATCTTTTCACACCTGTCGGAGTCTCCTTCTTTTTGCGTGATGACGCCAAGGCGTACGGGCACTCCGGTGTCGGCATCGACCAGGCTCAGGACGCCAATGGCGTCCCGGATCATCTTGCCATCGAGCGCCAAGGCCGCCGGCAGGCTCCCATGGTGGGCGCTCAGCCAATCGCTGAGGATGTTGGCGAAGGCATCCAGGTCCAGCTTTCCCAGGATGCTCCAATATACGCTGTAGCCAGGCATCCGGAAGGCTTTCCTGCCGGGTTGGAGGCGGAAGCCCAGTGCTTCGCGCTGCTTGGGGCTCAAGCGCCAGGAAAAGCGGTGGATTTGAGAGATATCGCGCACCCCGCTCAGCAGAGCCATGGCGATGACCGAGAGCACGGCTCCCAGCGGAAACTGGCGATTGCGGGCCCGTGGATCCGCTACGCGGTGCAAGGCCTGGCTCAGGGAGTTCATCTGTGCCGTTTTGACCGGCATTTGACCGTGTGCCGAGGCGGTGGCTCCCTTCTCAAAACGGGCGGGCAAATGAATGGCGCGAAGCCACTCGACCGCCTGGGGAAACAGGGGGCGAAGCCAAATTTTTTTCGGGCGGTCGTGAAAGGAGTACAAGTCCCCCCGGTGTTTGGCATATCCTTTGCTCTGGCCGGCCGCCTTCCAGCCCGCCGCGCGATAGCAGGTGCCCGCCTGGGTTTCAATGTCGCTGAAACTTTCCGCCAGCAGCGGTTCGAAACCAAAACGCTCCTGCCACAACGAGGGCAGTATGCGCACGGCCATGGCCAACGCCTCGCTGGCCAGATTCGGCCTCGTTCCGCTCTGGTGCAGCAGCAGATAACGGCGCAGTTGCACGATCAGTTTGAGGCGTTGGGCACGCTGCGCGTGGGTCCAGCCGATCCACTCGTCGCGATCCTGCAGATGCTGGCAGCCCGATGTCCACAGCATCAGGCCGAGCCAGTGACCATCCTGTTCGATGATCAGGCGCAACTCATGCCCAACGCGGGCCGGAGCCGCTTGCGGATGCCGTTGAGTCAGAAGAGCATCCATACGGTTATATTCGTGTTCCTCAGCCGCGCGGATAACCAGCCGGCTGCCTTTGGGGGGTCTTGTTGTTATTTTCATCCAGCGTGAATGAACAGGATAGCAGGAGATTTGGCAAGTTTTATTTTCAACTGTTCTATGCCAAGCACTTACAGCTGAAGAACAAAAGACCCTGTGTTGCATGCAATTCCGGACAGTTCAAGATTGACAAACCACCGGCAATTTCATAGAAAGATATTCGAGAGATAACGAACGTTTCAACCGCTCAAGCTCGTCATAATAAGGAGGCATGATCATGCTGCAGCCAAGCAAGCGTTTCCTCTGTGTTGTCCTGTCTTTCATCATGGTGCCCATGCTGCTCTTTGCCGCGCCGCCACACGTACTCAACTCGGGCAATGCGCAAATCTCCGGCAAGGTGACCGATCTCAACGGCATCCCCCTGTCCGGCATCACGGTCGAAGCCCGCCAGCAAGTAGGCCAAGGATGGCCCATAATTAATACCAACCAAACAGATGCCGCCGGCGCCTACACCGTTGGCGGTCTCCCCGACGGTGGCTATGTTGTCGCTTTCGACGATCCTGCCGGAACCTATGCTCGCAAACTCTATGAGGGCACCCTGCTGGTGTACAACGCCCGCACGGTCAGCGTGACGACGGCAAGCCCGGCCACCGGCATCAATGCCTCGCTCTCGCTGGCAGGAAAAATCACCGGAACCTTTACCAACTCGGCGGGCTCCCCCATGGAAGACGTGTTTCTCGTGGGGTTCCGAAAAAACGGGGTTGGATGGCAACCGATACAGAATACCCGCTCAGCCGCCAACGGCAACTATGCCCTGATCGGCCTGCCAGCCGGAACCTATCGCATTTTCTACACGTACCAAGGCCAGGACGGGTATTACGACAACGCTCCGGATCTCCTCACCGCCACCGACATCCCCATCGCCCCCGGTCAAATCGTCTCCAACATCAATGCAATCGCAGGTGAACGCTCCAGCGTCGGCGCCATCTCCGGCAAGGTCACCGAAGAAGACGGCGTCACTCCCCTCAACCAGATCTATGTGTCCGTCTTCCGCTGGGCTGATGTCTGGTGGCAGCGCTACACCGAAGGCATCACCGACTCCCAAGGCGACTACCTCATCGAAAACCTCCCCCCCGGAAAGTACCGTGTCTGTTTCGAGGCCTCCTACTACGGCGAAGGCAAATTCTACAACGACGCCCCCGACATCTTCACCGCCGCCGACATCACCGTCGCCGCCGGCGAAACCACCGAAAACATCAACGCCGCCATGGCACCCGGCGCCGCAACCGAACGCGCCACGCCCGGCGCCATCGCCGGAACCGTCACCCGGCAGGACGGCACCACCCCCATCGCCCAAGTCCACATCACCGCGTTCCGCTGGGCCGACGTTTGGTGGCAGCGCTACGCCGAAGGCGTCACCGATGCCGAAGGCAACTACTCCATCACCAACCTTCCCCCCAGCACATACCGCATCCAGTTCGAAGACTGGCATGGCGGCCTCGGCGAGTTCTACGACCATGTCCCCGACATTTTCAACGCCACCGACATCACCGTCGCCGAAGGCCAAACCACCGCCGGCATCAATGCCGCACTGACCGGTCAGGGCTGCCCAGATTACGAAATCTGGGCCGCCGGCATTGATTGGCAGGGGGCGCCCAGCGAACCCGCCGACGACGCCGATGACGACGGCTTCTCCAACAACATGGAGCGCATCGCCGGCACCGACCCGCTCTCCCCCAACGACTTCTTCACCGCAAGTTCCGCGCAGCTCACCCCCGCCAGCGACGGCCTCATCCTCGGCACCGCCCTGTTCGGCCGCGCCTACACCGCCCGCTATTCCGACGACACCGATCTGCCGTGGGAAGAGTGGACCCCCATTGACCTCACCTTCACCGACGGCCTCATCATCGCCCCCCTCATCCCCGGACGGCCCGACATCTTCTACCGCCTCGCCGTCGGCCTGGAATAATCGTCCGCGATCCGGCAAATCGGCTTCGTCGCCTCCGTTTTTACGGTTTTTCGACCAAAAATACCGATTTTTTGACCCAAAATCGCACAAAACCTAATATTTTTGGGGCTTTCCTCCCGAAATCACCAAAAATCCGCTGTTTTTCATTGATTTTCACCCAAGACCAACGATTTTCCAGGAAATTGCGTAATTTTTCATTTAGCTAAAAAACCGCCCAAAACCTCAAAAAATCTCGCAAAACCCGAAAATTGCTCCCAAAACGCTTGTTATTTGCAAGAAAACGGCAAAAAACGCCCAATTTTCGATGGTTTTCGTCAATTTTGGCCCCAAAAAGTGAAAAACAAGCCTGCTGGTCGGCGTGGATAGCGCGGAGTCACAATATGGATTGCCAGCCGGGTTGTTCTCCCGCTACATTTCCCGGCCAGAGAAAACAAAGGGAAAACGACTCCTGTTCAACCCGCTAACCCGAAAGGACACCATGGCATATCAGGAAACCCAAACCATCACCTATGGCCAGCGCCTCGGCAACGCCCTCAAAGGCATTGTGGGCGGCTTCATCATGTTTGTGGCCGGCACCGTACTGCTTTTCTGGAACGAAGGAAATTTCGTCAAAACCCGCAAATCTCTCAGCGAGGCCCAGGACGCGACCGTTCCCGTGGCCAGCGTGGCCGCGCTCGACGCCTCCCTTGAAGGCAAACTCATCCATGCCAGCGCCCCCGCGTTGACCGATGAGGTCCTGCAAGACCCTCAATTCGGCGTCAGCGAGAAGGCCATCGCCCTCAAGCGCCGCGTCGAGTTCTATCAGTGGGTTGAAAGCTCGCAGACCCAAACCCGCGACAAAATGGGCGGCGGCCAGGAAAAAATCACCACCTATACCTATCGCAAGACCTGGTGCTCCTCTCCGGAGAATTCCGCCGACTTTCACGACCCGGCCTATCAGGACAAAAACTGGGTCTGGCTGAGTCTGGACGATCAGGACCAATACGCCGGCAGCGTCACCTTTGGCGCCTATACCCTCCCCGGTTTCTTCGTCAAGTCCATCCCCGGCCGCGACCCCGTCAATGTGACGCCGCCCGCCGGCCAGATCGACGCCTGGACCCGCGCCATCGCCAATCATCCCCGCGCGCCGAAGCCCGAACTCGCCGAGCAGGATGACGCCCAATCGGCCGAAGCCGCCGAGGAGGCTGCCGCGGCTCCCGCCGGGGACGAAGCCCCCGCGCAGTGGGTGCATGTCGGCGATGACACCGTCTATTTCGGTCTGTCGCCCAACCAGCCCGATGTCGGCGATCTCCGCGTCAGTTTCGTCAAGGTGCCCACGCAAACCGTGTCACTCTTGGGCAAGGTGAAGGGCGCCACCTTTGAACGCTATACCACCAAAAACGGCAAATCGGTCTCGCGTCTCGAAGCGGGCGAAGTCGGCCCGGAGGACATGTTTGCCCACGCCCACGGCGAGAACAAAATGCTGACCTGGATCCTGCGTATTGTCGGCATGGTTCTGGTTTGCGCCGGGCTCCGCGGCATCTTTGGCATCCTCGAGGCCATTGCCAAGGTCATTCCCATGCTCGGTAGCATCGTTGGCGCTGGCGTCGGGATGGTGTGCGTGGTGGCGGGCCTGGCCTGGTCCTTCATTTGGATCGCCATTGCCTGGGTGGCCTATCGTCCGCTGGTGGGCATCCCCCTGCTGGTGGCGGCTGTCGCGGGGTTCTATTGGCTCGGCGTCAAGGGCTGCAAGGCCGCTCCCCCCGCCGCCTCCGCCGCTCCGCCGGCAGCCTGACAAGATTCAGCACGGCCAAACCCCAGAGCGCGCCGCTTGGCGCGCCTTTTCCTTGCTCCGGCGAGTGCCGGACCCTATGCTTTCGAGTGCATGAATCGGATTGGCATCACGGTTGGTTCGACGCTTGCCGCGCTGTTGCTCGCGGCCGGCCCAGGCGCCGCGCGGCAGACCGCTCCGGCGGCGCAGCCAGCCCGCCTGGTGATCGGACAGGACCAGGCCTGGGTGCGCGAATATTTTCCGCCCTCCGGTGAACGCGATCTCCGTGTCATCACCTGGACCAATCCGCCGCAGGGCCTGGACCTGACCAGCCTGCAGGTCTGGACCATTGCCCGTCCCTGGCCCGCCGCGTCATGGCGCTGGCGCGCCCCCCCTCCCGCCCTTCCCGGCGACCCCATCATCTGGCATCCGCGCGATGCCCGCGCCGCCTCCGGCCCCGCCCGCGACCTCCTCGACATCGAACTCGAGCGGCCGATGTCGCACCGCATGGGCCACTCGCTGACCTACCGCCTGCCCGGCCTGAGCTGGCAGGCGTTTTATCGCGTGGTCGTGCGGGGCATCGGGCCCCAATCCATTCAGTCCGTGCAAGTGGACCTCGCCGCCTATATCGCGATTGTCAACGAAACCGCCACCGCCTTTCCCGACGCCCGGATCTCGCTCATGGGTGGCGCCGATGCCCGCACGCCCCCCCCCAAGCCCTTCGGTTTGCTGGGTGTCAACCCCGACACCCCCCTCTCCGACCTCTGGCTCTACCGCCCCGAGCCCGCCGTCTCGCTGGCCCACTACTATCCGCTGAACACCCCCGCGAGCATTCCCTCCCGCCAGAATGCCGAAATTCTCTTTGCCCGGGTCACCCGCAAGCCGGCCAGCATCGTCCATCTCTGCCAATCCAGCGACATCCCCTCGCCAACTCGCGCCGGCGGCCTGCCCCTGCGCCGCCAACTGCTCATCCCCAACACCACCGCGTCGGGCCTCGGCTTCCCGCTGCCCCCGGGCAAGGCCGACCTCTTTCTCGGCGCGGTCCGCGGCGCGCCCCTGCAGGCCGGCGAGGTCGCCTACACCCCCCACCCCGGCACGCTGCAAATTGATATGGGGCCCGCCGACGCCGTACGCGCCAGCCGCAGCGACGGCGAGGAACTGCCCCTGCCCGGTGGCGGCTGGCAGGCGGACTATTCCATCTTCCTGGTCAACCAGCTCCAATCCCCCGTGCAAGTGCTGGTCGTGGAATTGCCCGACACTCCAATGGAGTGGATGCTGGTTCGTTCCTCCCTGCCCAACATCGGCGCCGGGCGCGAGCTGCGCTTCGAGGCCACCCTCCCCCCTTCTTCCACGCGAACCATCACCTACGCCCTCCGCCTCACCGCCCGCAATCCCTGAGCGGCAACATCCCAATTTCGCGTCGCCAACCACCCTTCGGCACCCCGCAAACGCCCCCGCCAACAGGCTATTTGCGTTTTGGATTGGTCAAACAGGCTGGCATCTGACATGATGCCTTCTAATTTTTTTACAGATTGGGCGTTTATGATCCCGTTTTTCATTACAGCCTGCTTCTCACTGGGCGTATATTTGTTGTTAACGGCAGGATCCGGCGACGTGCTTTGGTTCTGGTCTGGACAGGAGATTCTGGTCGGGCTCTTCGTTGCCGTCGTGGTGGGGTGGGTGGCCCGCGGATTCTTTTGTGATTCACGCCGCCGCGCCGCGCTGAACCCCAAGCGCTGGCTCCGCGCGGTTGGCTATGTTTGCGGACCGTTCTTCATCGAACTGGCCAAGGCCAATGTGGACGTGGCCTATCGCGTCATCACCGGGCGCATCCGTCCCGGCATTGTCCGCGTCAAATCCGGCATGGAAACCGATCTGGGCGTCCTCATGCTGGCCAACTCCATCACCCTTACGCCCGGCACCCTCACCGTGGACATCAACGAGGACACCAACGACCTTTATGTGCATGTGATCAATGTTTCCGACGATGTCGCCGCCCGCGACGCCCTCGAGGCCCATGAGATTTTCTCGACCTTTGACTGCCCAAGCTGGATTCGGAGGATTGCCGAATGAACATCTGGTTCTTCACCGTGGGCGTCATGGCCTTCCTGATGCTGCTGGCCATGATCCGCCTGTTCAAGGGCCCCACCGCCGCCGACCGGGTGGTGGCGCTGGACGCCGTCAATACGCTGGTGGTGGCCTCGATGATCGTTTTGGCCGCCGCCTTCAAGCAGGTCATCTTCGTGGATGTGGCCATCGTTTATGCCCTGCTCTCCTATGTGGGCACGCTCTACATCGCCAAATATCTTGGAGGTGAGCTGTGAGCCTGCTGCTGTTCATCTGGCACGCGCTGATGTGGCTGTTCATTGCCATCGGCCTCTTCTTCAACTCGCTCGGCGTCTTCGGCATCCTGCGCTTTCCGGATGTCTATACCCGCCTGCACGCCGACACCAAGGCGACCACCTTCGGCACCATCTTCACCTCGCTGGCCGTGGTGATCTACGGGCTGGGCCATTGGCTCAAGACCGCCGACGGCCAATACGGATCATTGGTGCTGCACACGCTCATCGCCGTGGTGGTGCTGGCCATTACCAATGCCACTGGCGCCCATGCCATCGCCCGCGCCGCCCTGCGCCGCGGCCACCAGCCCGCCCGGGCTGTCGTCAACAAGCTGGAGGACTCCACCTCATGAGTGCGTTTCTGATCATCCAAGCCTTCATCCTGCTGGGGCTGCTCGTCACGGCCATCCTGGTGATATCCTTCCGCGACCTGCTCTCCGCGGCCATCGCCTTCGCGGCCTTCAGCCTGCTGCTGGCGCTCGAGTTCTACCTCCTGCAGGCCCCCGACGTCGCCATCGCCGAAGCCGGCATCGGCGCCGGCCTCACCACCGCCATCTTCATCATCGCCATCCGGGGCACCAACCGCTACGAGGAGAAAGAATAATGCGACCAGCCCTCTTCAGCGCCATCCTCCTGGTCCTGTTCGGCAGCCTGCTCTACATGGCCACCGGCCTCCACTTCGGCCACCCCGCCGCCACCGAGATGGATGACTACTTCATCCAAAACGGTCAGGAGCAAACCGCCACCAACAACATCGTCACCTCCATCGTCTTCGACTTCCGCGGATTCGACACCCTCGGCGAGGCCACCGTCCTCTTCACCGCCGTGCTGGGCGTCGGCATGATGTTCCGCAAACTGCATTCGGGAGAAGAATATGCAAATGACTAAAATCGTGCGGACCACCGCCGACCTGTTCTATCCCTTCTGCCTGACCTTCGGGCTCTATGTGGTCCTCCACGGCCACCTCTCGCCCGGCGGCGGCTTCCAGGGCGGCGCGGTCATGGCCACCGGCATCGCCCTGCTGCTGGTTTCGCGCCACTACGCCGACATCACCCGCTACATCCGCAAAAACGCCATGAGCCTGTGCGAGGCCGTCGGCCTGCTCATGTTCATCGTGCTCGGCCTCAGCGGCCTGGTGCTCGGCGGCAGCTTCCTGCAAAACCATCTCGCCGGCTCCGGCAGCTGGCTTTTCGGCTCCACCGTGGGTCCCGGCCCGGATCCCGGCACCCTCGCCACCAGCGGCACCGTGGCCCTGCTCAACCTCGCCGTCGGCATCGAAGTCTTCGGCGGCCTCTCCATCATCCTGCTCTACATGCTCTCCGGGCTCGAGGAGGACACGCCGTGATCTCGCGCCTGCTGCTCGCCTTTCCCGTCTTCACCGTGGTGGCCCTGGTCATCCTCGGCCTCGGCGCCATGCTTCTCAAGCGCAACCTCATCAAGGTACTCATGGGCCTCTCGCTGGTCGAGTCCGCCGCCAACCTCTTCCTGATCGTCATCGGCTACCGCCAGGGAGGGGTCGCCCCCATCTTCACCAACGTCCCCGAGCATCCCGTCATGGTCCTGCCCACCGTGCAGGCCCTCACCCTCACCTCGATTGTCATCGGCGTGGCCACCACGGCCATGATGCTCTCCTTCGCCATGATCATCTACAAAAAGTACGGCACGGCCGACGTCCACAAAATCAAAAAGCTCAAAGGTTGAAAATGTTCTCATTCTGCATCCGACATTTGCCAGCCTTGCTCATTGCGGCGCCCCTGTTCACGGCCTTCGTGGTGCCGTTGGCCGGCCGCCTCGGCTCCCGCGTCCGCGCCGCCTGGGTCGCCCTCGGCGCCTTCGCCACCGCTGGCATCGGTTTCGCCCTGGCCGCCAAAGTGCTTGGCTCCGGCCCCGTCACCTATGTCTTCGGCGCGCTCGATCACGCCCAGACCCTCGGCGCCGCCGCCGCCTTCCCCATCCGCATCATGTTCGAAGTGGATGCCTTCAGCGCCCTGATGATCCTGATCTCATCCCTCTCCTCGCTGGCCATCACCATCTATTCGCTGGCCGCCGAATCCCGCCAGTCCGGCCTCGACATCTTCTATGCCATGCTCTTCCTTCTGGTGGCCGGCGTGCTCGGCATGGTGGCCACCGGCGACCTCTTCAACTTCTTCGTCTTCCTCGAGATCAGCTCGCTGGCCGGCGCCGCCCTCGTGGCCTACCGCATTGACGAAGGCGTGGCGGTCGAAGCCGGCCTCAAATACGCGCTCCTCAGCACCATCGGCGCGCTCTCCGTGCTCATCGCCATCGGCATCCTCTTCGCGCAATACAACGCGCTCAATCTGGCCGCCGTCGCCAGCCGCCTCCAGTTCGGCACGCTCGACAAAATCGCGCTCGTGCTCCTGGCCGTGCCCCTCGCCATGAAGGCCGGCGCGGTGCCCATGCATTTCTGGACCCCCGACTCCTACGCCGCGGCGCCCTCCTCCGTCACCGCCTTCCTGGTCGTCTCCAGCCAGGCCAGCCTCTACGCCCTCTTCCGCATCCTCTACACCCTTTACGGCCACCTGCTGCAGTTCAGCTGGGTCACCTTCGGCTGGTTCCTCATCATCCTCGGCGTCCTCTCCGCCTTCGTCGGCGTCACCATGGCCCTCACCCAGAAAGACGTCAAACGCCTCATGGCCTACCACTCCGTTTCCCAAACCGGCTACATGCTCCTGGGCGCCGGCGTCGCCCTCGCCGTCCTCGGCAATGCCGAAGCCCTGGCCGCCTTCGGCAAAACCGCCTTGGCCGGCGCGCTCTTCCACATGTTCAACAACGCGCTCTACAAGGGCCTGCTCTTCCTCACAGCCGGTGCGGTTTTCTACCGCACCGGCACCCGCAACCTCGACCGCCTCGGCGGCCTCGGCCACACCATGCCCTGGACCATGGCCTTCTTCATGATCGGCGCCCTCGCCATCGCCGGCATCCCCCCCTTCAACGGCTTTGCCTCCAAACTGCTCATCTACGAATCCGTCTATCGCCTCTCCCCGTTCCTCTCCATCCTCGCCATGGTCGTCAGCATCCTCACCCTCGCTTCCTTCGTCAAAGTCTTCCACGCCATGTTCCTCGGCCCCCCACGCGCCGAATACGCCGAAGCCCGCGAAGTCCCCCGCCCCATGCTCGCCGGCATGGCCATCCTCGCCGCCTTCGTCGTGCTCATCGGCCTGCTGCCCCGGCCCTTCAACGACCACATGATCGCGCCCGCCGTCGAAGCCCTGCTCGACCGCGTCGGCTACATCGCCACCATTCTCGGAGGTTCCTGACATGACATTCGCCTGGACGCTTGAAACCGGTTCCGGAACCTGGAACCCCCTCCTCTGGCTCGTCGCCTTCGGCGTCGCCGTCGGCATCGGTCTCTACATCCGCTCCTTCGGCCGCGCCGACAACCGCGAAGGCGACGCCCTCAAGCCCTTCATCTCCGGCAACGAGGAACCCGAAGATGGCGCCAGCCACCTCCCCGCCTCCAACCTCTATTGGGGCTTCACCGACGCCCTCAAAGCCTACTACCAAAAAGTCGTCCCCCTGCACTCCGGCATCCCCACCGACTATGTCGCCTGGATGCTCGGCGTCATGGCCGTCATGTTCATCATCGTCCTCGCCACCTGACCCGGAGCCCCCCCTCACCATGAAACTTTCCCAAGTCCTCGGCAAATCCCTCTGGGCCTACCTCTTCAACTCCGGCTCCTGCAACGGCTGCGAAATCGAAACCGTCGCCTGCGCCACTCCGCGCTACGACCTCGAACGCTTCGGCATCAAGCTCGTCGGCTCCCCCCGCCACGCCGACCTCCTCCTCATCAGCGGCCCCGTCACCCGCAAAATGGCCCCCCGCCTCCGCCGCGTTTACGACCAGATGCCTGCCCCCAAACTCGTCGTCTGCATCGGCGCCTGCGGCACCTCCGGCGGCGCCTTCTACGACTCCTACGCCCTGGTCGGCCCCGTTGACCAAATCATCCCTGTGGATACCTATGTCCCCGGCTGCCCCCCCCGCCCGGAAGCCATCATTGATGGCGTCGTCAAAGCCATCGCCCGACTCGAAGACCAGGAGAACGCCGCGTCATGACCGCCCCCGCCCCCCAAACCCTTCTCACCCCGCAGCAAATCGCCGACACCCTCCAAGCCGCCGCCGGCGACGGCTTCCTCTCCGCCCGCTGTACCGAGTGGGCCGAAGGCACCCAAGGCCGTAAAAGCCACCAAGTCTGGCTCCACATCACCCGCGACGCCCTCCTCCCCACCCTCGAGCGCCTCATCGCCATCCACTATCCCCACTTCGCCGTCATTGCCTCCGCCGATGTCGGCGACGCCATCGAACTCATGTATCACCTCTACGTCTATTGGGGCCACCCCGGACAAGAAATCCTCGTCACCTTCACCGTCCAACTCGACAAAGCTGACCTCGTCATCCCCTCCATCTGCCATCTCATCCCCGGCGCCCTCATCGCCGAACGCGAAAAAATCGAAATGGTCGGCGTCACCATCACCGGCATCCCCGACAACCGCCGCCTCTTCCTCCCCGAAGACTTCCCCCAAGGCATCTACCCCTGGCGCAACGACGAAACCGGCATCCCCCCCGACATGATCAAAAACCTCTGGGCCACCGGCCGCGACAACATCACCTACAAGTATCCCGCTCATCCTCCCGAAGAAAACAAACCCGAAGAACAACCCGAAGCCCCCGTCCCCGAAACTTGATTATTGAATATTGGATATGAAAAACATGAAAGTTGAATTTTGAAAGAAAACTAAAATTCACTCACTACTAGCATCATGAGAATTACACACTTCACAGACACAGACACCGCGCTTCTCGAACTCAATGGTTCGCCTCCCGCTGAAACCCGCGAGCTCTCCGAAGACATCTATCTCGATCTCGACAAAAACGGCCACGCCGTCTCCATCACCATCGAGCACGCCAGCCAGCGCAGCAACTTTTCAGAAATCTCCTTCATTCGCATGGGAGAACCCTCCCTCCAGCAGGCCTGAAACAAGAACGTATAGCCGGAAATTGAATCCTGTAACTTGAATATTGAGATTTAAATGAAAACGAAAACCATTCAAGTCATGAAGCCCGCGGGCTACAGCACCGCCATCGGCCCTTCCCACCCCGCGCTCAAAGAGCCCGTCATGTTCAATCTCGACATTGATGGCGAGCGCATCATCAAAGCCGACTTCGCCCCCGGCATGTCCCACCGCGGCATCGAGTGGATGGGCCTGCGCCGCAACTGCATCCAGGTCGTCTATCTCGCCGAGCGCATCTGCGGCCTCTGTGGCATCACCCACTCCATGGCCTTCGTCCGCGCCGTCGAACAGATCGCCAACCTCGAAGTCCCCGCCCGCGCCCACTACATCCGCTCCATCTCCTGCGAAATTGAACGGATCCACTCCCACCTCCTCTGGGCCGGTGTCGCCGCCCACGAACTCGGTTTCGACTCCGCCTTCTATCTCGCCTTCCGCGTCCGCGAACGCGTCATGGACCTCCTCGAATACCTCACCGGCAACCGCGTCCACTACGCCATCGTCCAAATCGGCGGCGTCCGCCGCGACATCGTCCCCGACCAGCACCCCCGCATCCTCGAAACCCTCCAGTTCATCGAAGACTCCTACGCCCAGCTCGCCCATGTTTTCCTCGACGACGCCACCGTTCAGGCGCGCTGCCGCGACTGCGGCGTCCTCACCTACGATAGCGCCCTCAAACTCTGTCCTGTCGGCCCCACCGCCCGCGCCTCCGGCGTCCGCAAAGATGTCCGCGTTGATCACCCCTACGCCGCCTACGCCGATCTCGACATCAACTACATGACCCCCGACCTCCTCACCGGCGAAGTCCGCGGCGACGTCTACGACCGCATCATCGTCCGCCTTCTCGAAATCAAGCAATCCATCCAGATGGTCCGCCAACTTCTCCCCATGATCCCCGACGGCCCCCTCCTGGCCATCCCCCGCCCCGCCGTCCTCCTCGCCAAACTCAAAGCCGCCGAAGGCGAAGCCGTCGGCCGCCATGAAGCCCCCCGCGGCGAAGTCATGCACTACGTCCGCCTCGAAGCCGGCAAAGACGAACCCACCGCCTGGAAAGTCAAAGCCTCCTCCTACTCCAACTACCTCTCCTGGATCCCCATGATGGAAGGCGAGCAAATCGCCGACATCCCCATCATCGCCGCCTCCATTGACCCCTGCATCTCCTGCACCGACCGCGTCGCCCTCCTCAAAGACGGTGACCGCCGTATCCTCACCAAAGCCGACCTCCACCGCCTGTCCGTCGAAAAAACCCGCCGCCTCCAGGCCCGGTTTGCAAGGAGCGCCCCATGAACCTGCTGCCCCTCCTCGCCGCCATTCTCGGCGCCGTTCTCATGGCCGCCTTCGGTATCCTCGCCGGCCTTTGGTACAGCGGCCTCGACCGCGTCCTCGCCGCCCGCATGCAGGCCCGCATCGGTCCCCCCGTCCGCCAGCCCTTCCTCGACATCCGCAAACTGATGGCCAAAGAAAACATCGTTCCCGCCAACGCCATCCCCTGGCTCTTCAACGGCGCGCCCCTCGTCGCCCTCGCCGGCGCCGTCACCCTCCTGCTCTACATCCCCATGTCCTCCTTCGGCTGCCTGCCCGTCCTCGGCGCCTACGGCGACCTCGTCCTCATCATGTACCTCCTCGCCATCCCCGCCCTCGCCATGGTTGCCGGCGGCCTCGCCTCCGGCTCCCCCTACGCCACCATCGGCGCCCAGCGCGAAATGGTCGCCATGATCGCCTACGAACTCCCCCTCGCCGCCACCATCATCGCCTTCGCCTGGAAACTCTCCCGCGCCGGCCTTGCCAACCCCTTCTCCCTCGCCACCCTCGCCGCCACCCCCGTCTGGACCCTCGTCGGACCCCTCGGCGTCATCGGCGTCCTCCTCCTGCTCGCCACCATGATCCTCGTCGTCCCCGGCGAACTCGGCCGCATCCCCTTCGACGCCCCCGAAGCCGAAACCGAAATTGCCGGCGGCCTCATCGTCGAATACTCCGGCCGCAACCTCGCCCTCCTCACCCTCTCCCTCGCCGTCAAAACCATCGTCGTCATGGCCCTCATCGTCGCCCTCTTCTTCCCCTGGAACCTCTCCCCCCTCCTGGGCATCGCCGCCCCCCCCCTCGCGCTCCTCACCGACACCCTTTTCTTCATCCTCAAAACCCTCGTCGTCCTGTTCTTCTCCGTCACCCTCATCCGCATCTCCGTCGCCCGCTTCCGGATCAACCAAATCGTCAACGTCTACTGGAAAGCCCTGGGCGCGCTCTCCATCCTCGGCCTCATCCTGATCATGGCCGACTCATTCATCCGCTGAAAGGAAACCAGCCATGGCCTTCCCCATGATCCCCGAACTCCTGCGCCAGCTCTTCCGCCGGCCCAACACCAACCCCTTCCCCGCCCCCCAGCTCCCCCCCACCGTCACCGGATTCCTCCAACAGGTCCATCAGGGACAAGCCACCCTCAACCCCCCCGTCCCCGCCCCCGAAAAACTCCGCGGCAAAATGACCTACAACCGCGAAACCTGCATCGGCTGCAACCTCTGCATCCGCGTATGCCCCGCCCACGCCATCGAGCCCACCCACGACAAAAAAATCCGCATCTACGTCTCCCAATGCATCCAATGCGCCCAATGCACCGAAATCTGCCCCAAACAATGCCTCGCCCTCTCCGACCAATTCCTCAACGCCCACCACAACCGCTACGCCCCCTCCCTCATCGTCGAAGACTAACCCCCCCCTTTTCTTACCATTCTTTTTGGAAGTACATGTCTCATCCCAATCCGTTCCGCATAAGTACAGTTCTGGCTATGCATGAACCCATTCTCTGTTTGAACGTGATACTTACAATAATCATTTGCCACGGGCATCTTCTCAAAGTGATATTTTTCTAGGTTAAATACGTGAAAAGCGATTCTTTATTTTGGGGCGGACACTGGCCTAGGGGAACGACATTGTCCAAGCGTGCATTTTGTAGCGTTATCATTTGTATCGCTCTTTTGTCGTTTTTTCTTCATCTGCAACATTTGGTTTCAAATTATCGAACGCAAGTTGCAACAAATGCGGAGCCGATATGGATGCGCGGCTTTGACGCCGAGTCATATTGGCATATGAGTGAAAGCTTGAGAAACGGGCAACCTTTGATGAATGTATTCAGAGATAGACCGGTTGTTCCCATTTTATTTAATTGCGCTTATGCCATTCGAAATAATCCGATGGATTTTCTGTGTTTTCTTCAAATCTTTCACGGGATTATGCCTTGCGTTTTAGCTGCGCTTACCGTCGTGCTGTTCAAAAATCGGTGGTGCGGACTACTGGCGGCAGGCGCTTATATTGTGTACATTCCGGCTTATGAGGCGTCTCAAGTACTGAACTCCGATTTTATTCATGCTTGTTTGCTGGCAATGGCTTTATTGGCATTGTTGCTCTATCTTAGAACATACCGTTGGCGTTATATAAGTCTGACGGTGGGTTTATGGGGCGTCACCGTGTTTTCTCGCCCCACATTCATGCTAATTGGCCTCTTGCTATTGCCTGCATTAATAATGTATTGGCGGCTGGAAAGAATGCCCTTCAGTAAATGGGTAGCGTGCGTACTGCCTCTGTTGATTATCCCTGTCATAATGGCTGTGGACAACTGGAGAACCTTTGGGGTGTTCACCTACTCTCTAAATGCCATGGAGAATGTGCATACAATCTTTATTCCCAGCATACATACCACAAATAAAATGCCCTATAGTAACAAAGGCTATTCTCTGATACGTCTGGAAGAAAGGGAGATGAATGCCAAATTATTTCCACCATATCGTGCTTTGAAAATGTGGTCGAACGAACGTCCAGCTAGTCACGAGGAACGGCGGCTCTTTAAGAATAACATAAAGCAGATTTCAAGATATGATCGGGATGTTATTCGCAAAAATCCTGCTACTGCATGGCGAGTCATTTGGAGAGGTGCGGAGTGGATGCTTTTTTCGCATAAGGGGCTGTTGCCACATTCCATAAAAGAAAATGTGAGCTGGCAAATATTTAATATAACTCAAACTCTCGCCTTGACAGCTCTAGTCGCTTTGGCGGTGTGGTATCGGCAACTAGGACCATTCTATTTACTTGGTAGTGTAATGGCCGTAATTTGCCTGACTTCGTCGCCTTTTTATTGGACACCACTACGCTTTATGATGCCCATACATTTTATACTATTGGCCTTATTGTCTGGAATATTATCGCGTCCTTCATTGGTCGCTCTGGGTATTGGCACCTTGCTTTTCCGAAAAGCATTAAATTTGTTTATACCTAATAATCAATTGCTCTGCTTGATGATCACTGTAGCGGGAGCGTTTGTCTTGTTGAGTTTACATATGTATTACCGTCAGCGGCAGTCCGATCGTTACGCACACCCTATCAAGGGATGCCGTTTCCCCCAATTCTAAATTAGACCATCTATGGTTTTCCCTTGTCCCTTCGCCCTTATCGCCATACACCCCCTCCCATCCCCATATGGCCATGCTCTTCCACCCCAACCCTGTGACTCGTCGTCGATCCGTCTTCTGAAAAGAAAATCGACACCCCCTTCATAAAGAACTTTATGGAAAGCAATTTCATCGTTACACACGATTCGCCGGCATCGGACAAGATTGATCTCTTCCGGTCCCTCTTCCGGGGCCGCACCGACGTGTATCCGCGCCGATTCGAAAGCCGCAAAACCGGTCGCTCCGGCTTCAGTCCCGCTTGTGCCAACGAATGGGTCAGAGGACTATGCGACAAGCGCAAAGTCAAATGCGCCAATTGTCCCAATCGCCAGCTTCTTCCCGTGACGGATCAAGTAATCCGCCGGCATCTGACGGGAGTGGACGACAACGGCCGTGAATTTGTGGCGGGCATCTATCCGATGCTGCTGGATGAAACCTGCTTTTTCTTGGCAATGGATTTCGACAAGGAACACTGGGCCACTGACATTGGCGAGGTTCTCCTTACCTGTCGGGAAATCGGGTTGCCCGTTGCAGCCGAGCGTTCTCGGTCCGGCAACGGTGCGCACCTGTGGTTGTTTTTCGAAGAAGCGATACCTGCCGTGCTGGCAAGAAAACTGGGGGCGCATCTCCTGACCGAGACAATGGAGCGCAGGCCGGACATCGGACTAGACTCCTACGACCGTTTGTTCCCCAATCAGGACACCCTGCCCAAAGGCGGTTTCGGCAACTTGATCGCGTTGCCCTTGCAAAAACGCGCGCGAGAATCGGGAAATAGCGCTTTTATTGATGAGCATTTGAAGCCCTTTTCCGATCAGTGGAAATTTCTGTCCTCGATTCGGAAGATCGCGAAATCCCAAGTTGAAGCCATCGTGCGCGAGGCGGAAGCCCAAGGGCGCATTATGGGGGTACAATTCGTTCTGGGGGAGGAAGAACATGATACTCCCTGGACATTGCCGGCTTCTCGCGTCCGGCGAGAACCATCCATCACCGGCCCCTTGCCAGCGGTGTTGGACCTCGTTCTTGGTAATGAAATCTACATTTCAAAATCCGATCTTGTGCCCGCCTTGCGGAATCGCCTGTTGCGATTGGCGGCCTTCCAGAATCCGGAGTTTTATCGGGCCCAAGCGATGAGACTGCCCATGTTCGACAAACCACGGATCATTGCTTGCGCGGAAGACCATGGCGCCCACATCGGTTTGCCCCGCGGCTGCTTGGACGAAATAAAATCATTGTTGGCTTCGTTGGGCATTGAGTGTCGCCTAACCGATCAACGTTATTCCGGAGTGCCATTGGACGCAACGTTTCAGGGTGCCTTGCGGCCCGAGCAAGTGCTGGCCGCCAAGGCATTGGCATCGGCCGATACAGGTGTGTTGGCCGCAACCACCGCATTTGGGAAAACGGTCATCGCAGCATGGCTGATTGCCCAGCGCAAGGTCAACACCCTCGTGTTGGTCCATCGCCAACAACTGCTCGAGCAATGGGTTGAACGGTTGGCGGCCTTTTTGGACATACCGGCAAAAGACATTGGCCGGATCGGCGGCGGACGGAAGAAATCCACCGGCAGGGTGGATGTCGCGTTGATCCAAAGCCTGGTGCGCAAAGGCGTCGTGAAGGATCTGCTCGGCGAATATGGACATTTGGTGGTGGACGAATGCCATCATCTTCCCGCGGTCAGTTTTGAACAAGTCGCGCGAAGAGCGAAAGCCAAATACGTGCTGGGACTCTCGGCAACCGTAGCGCGAAAGGATGGGCATCACCCCATCGTCTTCATGCATTGCGGACCAGTGCGGTATCGTGTGAGCGCCAAACAACAGGCAGCAGATCGCCCTTTCACTCACACCGTACTGGTCCGACCCACGTCTTTCATCAGCACAGATGCCGCAGCTCAGGACATGCGGATGCAGTTCCACAATTTATATGATGCGCTAATTCAGGACAGCCGTCGCAACCAAATGCTCTGCGACGACATCGAAGCCGCATTGCGCGAAGGCCGCAAGCCCATCGTCTTGACGGAACGCCGCGAACACCTCGATATTCTGGCTGATTTGTTGGCGCCGCGCGTGCAGCATCTGATCGTGTTGCAAGGCGGGATGGGCAAACGGCATCTTCGCGAAGCCTTGGACCGCCTGGCCGCCATTCCCGAGAATGAAGATCGGGTCTTGTTGGCAACGGGACGATTTCTTGGAGAGGGCTTTGATGACGCCCGACTCGACACCCTATTCCTGACACTACCCATTTCCTGGCGCGGGACGATTGCCCAATATGTCGGACGCCTGCATCGTCAGCACGATCTCAAACGCGAGGTGCGAGTGGTGGACTACGCCGATCTAAATGTGTCCATGCTCGCCAAGATGTTCGACCGGCGCTGCCGGGGATACGAGGCAACTGGCTACACTATTTTACACCCTGCCACTACCGCCCCCGACTGGCAACCGGCTGACGCCCCCAATCGTCTTCTCCAGCAACTGGAATCGCTGACCGAAACCTGCGGCCGGTTCCGTCTGAACGCCAAATTGCCAATCCCATTCAGCAACAGCGACACAATGAATGTAGACCTGCTCTGCGCAGATGCCCGGCTAGTCATCGAATTGGATGCTTCCCAGCACCTGAACGATCCGGACACCTACCGGCGCGATCGGCAAAAAGATGCCCTATTGCAAGAAAACGGCTATTTCGTTCTGCGGTTTCTTGTCGAGGATATCGACAAACAACTGAACCGTGTTCTCGACGCAATTCTCAGGGGCTTGGCTCGCAAGAAAGCAGAAGAGAGAACGTAAAATATTCGAAAAGGGATAAACGAACATTTCGATATTTTCCCATTCCAATGAGAGCTGTGAAGATGCACCTCTCCTGAGGCCCGGGTATCCCAAAATACTGGCGTAACTCCTTGATCTGCAACGACGCGATCAAGTTTGGGGTGTCCCATTGCGGAAGACAGTCAAAACACTCCAAAACGCATAAAAACCACCCCAAAACCGCTGTTTTCCGCCCCAAACGCGCATTTTTTCCAGCTTTCCGCTGATTTTCCGCACGACGACCGCCGTGCTGTAGGCGGGTCTCGCTGAGCCCGCATTTCCCCCAAAACCCCCGTATTTTGCCACCTGTCCGGCCCTTATTACACGTTTTGCAATAGCCAGCCCCCTTATTGCGCGATAAGCCCCAATCTTGCAATAACGCCCCCCCCTCCCCTCCGTCCCATTCGTCACCTACGTCCCCTCCATTCTCTCCCCAAATCATTGACCAACAACTCTCCCCTTCTCCTTCATCTCTCTTCCTTTCCCATTTGAGTCCATTCGCGTCCATTCACGGTTCAAAAAAATCTAAAAAATGCGCCATCTGCCGACAGCCTTCTACCCCCCCCCCCAGATTCACCCGCCCCACGCCGGCCTTTTCACCCCATCTTG
This sequence comes from Lentisphaerota bacterium, assembly GCA_012511885.1. Lineage (GTDB taxonomy): Bacteria > Verrucomicrobiota > Kiritimatiellia > CAIQIC01 > Lenti-01 > JAAZFE01. Next base: position 20,645 of record JAAZFE010000029.1, read on the forward strand.
CGCAATTTTAGGATCAAATCACCCGGCACGGTAAACACCATCTGCTTGCCGCGTTTATACATGTTCAACAGCCCCTTGCTCTGCAGCTCGAGCAAATCCGTCCGGGCCGTCTGATAGGCCACACGGTGAATGTGCTGATGTCCTTGAATGACATATTCACCATGCGGATGCTTCAACGCATGCCGCAGCAAATCGGTCTGCCGATGGTTGAACAATCGCAGCGCCCGCAAATGCGACTCCATCGCGCTCGCCTCAGCCGTTTTCCGCTCAATATAGGCAAATAGCTCCTTAATCGCCCGCTGGATCACCTCCGTCTGATAGACAATGAAATAGGTCAGGTCGTTGTCGTCCGTTTCCGTATATAGATAGGAGCGAGCATATCTGGCGGGCGACTTCCGCAGAATCGTCGAGATCGAAATAAACTCAAACATCCAGAATCCGCCCCGCAGCATCGCCCAATAAAACAGAGCCCTGGCCGTCCGCCCATTGCCATCCACAAACGGATGGTCGAAGGCCAGCCAGAAATGCAGAATAATCGCCCGTACCGCCGGATGAACAAAATAATCGGGTGTCTTGCCGTTCGCAAAATCGCACATGACCTGGCAACGCGCCGGCAGTTCTTTCGCCAAGGGCGGATCGTGGTACACTTCACCCTCGATGTCGCTCAGCACCACTCGCTGATCCGGACGACGAAACCGCCCGGCCATCTCCGGATCATCCAAGGTCTTTTCCGTCACCCTGCGGTGCATCTCCAGAACCAGCTCCGGCGACATCTCCCGGTCCTTGATCTCCAAAATCCACTGCATCGTCCGGTAGTTGTTCAGAATCATCTGCTCGCTTCTGTCACGTGCCGGCCGCCCCGAGCGAATCATCTCCTTGGCCACCTCCCGCGTCGTGGCCGCACCCTCCAGTTGGCTGGAGGTAATCGCCTCTTCCACCAGCGACCGGATCAAATACCGGTTGCGCGTATGCGGATTCAAAATCGGCTCCGACGTCGTTTGCATCACCCCGCCCACCTCCCGGTCAATGCGATGCAACACCTCCAATATCGTGTCAGGCACCCAAAATTGAAAAGGAGCTCCCGACTTGTCCCGCAACGCAACCGGCCGATACTGCCCCGAACGCCGGGTTTTAATGGCAAACCACCACTCCTTGGATGTCACACCTTTCGGTGGTGAAAAACGGCGGATTTCATCCCAGTGCAGATACTTTTTCTGAATACGCTCATCCGTCGCAGCCTCCAAAACCCTCGCCAACCGGTGCGGCGACAATTTTTGAATCTGCCCGAACAACGCATTCATATGCGGAGGTCCCTGTGGCCGTGATAGTTGCATTTTATCTCTTCCTCTCCTACTACTTTCATGTCAATTTATGCTAAATTAGTAATTAATACAACTACTAATTTAACAATTTTTGACATTCAATTAGTAATCCCCCTTTCCCTCCCTCCTCCTCTCCCCCCGCCCCATTCGCGAAAATTCGCGTCCATTCGTGGTTCCCCCCCCTACCGCTACCCCATGTTTCGCGCTCGTCGGCGTAAGTCGTTGCGTAGCAATGCTCTCATTTTTAAGGCACTACAAAATCGATTGGTTTTTGGTGGGGGCCAGTTGTCTTTTTTTGTTCACGATTGAGCGGTGGGCGGGCAGGCGGTTCCAGTTGATTCCGAGGGCTTGGTAGATGGCTTTTTGGCACTCTTCGGGCTGTCCGGCTTTTCGGATGCGGTGCGTTGAGCCGTCGCGGGTGGGCAAGAGGATGGTGGTATAGCAATGGGTTCGCAGCACGCGTTTGATGCTCTCCCAGCTCCGCGTGTCCCCCTGTTGTTCGAGGGTCCAGAGGATGTTCCGCAGCAGATGATAGGCGATGACGCAGATGAAGACATGTCCGTCCACCCGCTCTTCCTTATGATGCGGATTGGGACGAAGTCCCAGATCGGTTTTGAGCGCTTTGAAGCCATCTTCGGCCCGGGTCAGACTGATGTAGAGTTCCCACAGCTCGTGCTCATTGAGCGTCTGTTCGTCGGTGCGCAGAACGTAGCATCCCCAAAGATCGGCGGCCTCGGCAAACATCTCGTCGTGGCGTTGCCAGGCCAGCCGGCTGCCGTCGGGAACCTCCTCGATGGCGACGGTGTAATATCGGCTGACTCTCGGATGCCGGGCACAGATTCGTCCGATGCATCGCTCCATTTTTGAGCGAACTTTCAGCCGCCCCTTTTCGATTCGTTGCGCCAGCTTTCCCAAGGCATCGAGGAAGTGTTGCTCGGCGTTGGAGAGCATCGCGTTTTCCTTCTCGCCCCGCTGCTCGCTTTTGCACAGCACGATTCGATCGGCACGGAAGGGGTCGGCATCCTCCGACGGATGCGGATCGGGCATGACGCGCACCAGGACGGGCGGTTTGCCGGGCCGATCCGGCACTTCGCTAAAGGCGTCGGATTGGCGGAACTCTTCGAGATAGCGCTTGCGGCGGGTGCGGGTGTCGTTGACCAGATAGCCAAAGCCGTGTTCGCGCAACAGACGGAGGTTCTCTTCCGTTGCGATGCCCGCATCCATGATCACCAGGGGCTTGGTGCCGTCCGGCGGCACGGACGCGCTGAGGGCGTCCACCATCTCGATCAGGCTCTTCGAGTCGCTCTGATTGCCCTCGAAGACCTGATGCGACATCTCAAAGCCGTACTGATCAAAGAGCATGCCCACGACGATCTGCAGGCAGTCGTCGCGCTTCTGCTTGTTCTTGCCGCGCTTGGCCTTGGGGTTGCGCTTGCAAAGCCCCTCAAAATGCGTTTTGGTCAGGTCGTAGAGCAGCACGGTGCGATTGAGATTGAACAGGCTGCGTTGACGCTCGCGCAGGTGCTGCTCGATCGTCTTGCGATGCGTGAGCAGCTTGTCGCTCACCCGGTAAAACCGGTCGTCCCCGCATCCGCGCAGGGCGTTGTCCATCAGCTCCGGAAGCCCTGTGCGTCGGTACCATTCCGGCAAGCTGTGCTCGCTGCTGGGATCCACCAACCGGTTGATCACGGATATCGCCGCGCTCCGGCATTGATCCGCATTGAAGCCCAGCTCCTCGAGCAGCTCCGGCATCCCGAGGC
>JAAZFE010000005.1 GCA_012511885.1 Lentisphaerota bacterium
CCATGTTGTCCTTCGGTGCGACGATTCCGACCCGTCTGCCGTGTTATCCGGGGCTCGCAGTATGCCAATACAGCTTCGCCCCGCCTGCCTTGCATCCGGGCCGGACTTGTCGCATGAATTATCCAGGCTGAGGGCCAACACGGGCAGCATGTAAGTATAAATAGAGGTGCGATCATGATGAATGGGAAGCGAGTGGTGGTGGTGATGCCGGCGTACAACGCGGCCAAGACTCTGAAACGGACCTATGACGCGGTTATGGCGCAGGGGGTGGTGGACCATGTGATTGTGGTGGACGATGCCAGTCAGGATGAGACGGTGGCGCTGGCGCGGGAACTGCCCAACACGACGGTGCACGTGCACGAGCAAAACCGGGGCTATGGCGGCAACCAGAAGACGTGTTATCGGCTGGCCCTCGAGGACGGGGCGGACATCATTATCATGGTGCACCCGGATTATCAGTACACGCCGAAGCTGATTCCGGCGATGGCCAGCATGATTGCCAGCGGGTTGTATGAGTGCGTGCTGGGTTCGCGTATTCTGGGGGGCGGGGCGTTGCGCGGCGGCATGCCGTGGTGGAAATATGTGTCGAACCGCGCGTTGACCTTTGTGGAAAACCTGTTCCTGGGCGCGAAGCTGTCGGAATATCACACTGGCTACCGGGCGTTTTCACGCGACTTGCTCAAGCGTCTGCCGTTCCGGAGGAACTCCGACGATTTTGTTTTCGACAACGAGATGCTGGCGCAGATTCACTGGGAGGGGGTCTTCATCGCGGAGGTGAGCTGCCCGACGCGGTATTTCCCGGAGGCTTCGTCCATCAATTTCCGGCGGAGCGTGCGCTACGGTTTTGGCTGTCTGCGGGTGGCGGTGACCTATCGGGTGGCCCGCATGCGCCTGGGGTTCGCGCCGCAGGCGGAGCGACTGCCCTGACCTGAGGGAGGTGGCGGCGGGGGGGGCGGGGGGATTGTTGAAAAGAAACCTTTGTGCGCGCGGCGGAGAGTGGCACAATGCTCTGTGACGGCGTGGTTTGGTGCCGCGCCCAACCTGTGAGGACGTAGTCATGGAAGAGTCTGTTCCCGTTTCTTCGGCGAGATCGAGGAGTTCCGCTTCATCCCCCCATGCCGCGCGTGCGCCGCAACCGCACTGGGGCGGTTTGCTGGTTCTGCTGGCGGTGGCGCTGGCGTTGCTGATTCTGCCGCTGTGGGTGTGGATATTTTGCCGGATCGAGCCGCGCCCCGGCGAGATTGCCATTCTGATTCGCAAGACGGGCAAGGATTTGCCGTCGGGTCAGGTTCTGGCGCTGGAGCCGGGCCAGAAGGGCATTCAACCGGATGTGCTGGCGGAGGGGCGCTATTTTCGCAATCCCTATCACTGGGGTTGGAAGATTGCGAAGATTACGGATGTGCCGCCGGGCAAGCTGGGGGTGCGCACGCGGCTTTACGGCGAGGATTTGGCGGATGGCCAGATTTTGGCGCCGGAGGGCTGCAAGGGCATCGTGGCCGACGTGCTGGGTCCCGGCAAACACCGGGTGAATCCCTACGCGTACAACGTGCAGTTGTTCGACGCGATCACCATCCGGCCGGGCTTCGGCGGGGTGGTGACGGCACTGACCGGGCAGGATGTGCTGGCCAATGATTTGCCGGAAAAGGATCGCAACGCGTTTCTGGTGGGCGAGGGTTTGAAGGGCGTGCTGCCGGATGTGCTCGACGCGGGGACCTATTATCTGAACCCCTACATGCTCAACGTGGTGGAGGTGAACTTGCAGAGCCAGCGTTTCGAGCTAAGCGGCGAGGACGCCATCAGTTTTCTGACGGTGGACGGGTTTACGGTCAATGTGGAGGGGACCATCGAATACGCGCTGGCGCGGGACCAGGCGGCGCAACTGACGCATCAGGTGGGGGACATGGATGACATCCTCAAGAAGATTGTCCTGCCCAAGGCGCGCGGCTTCAGCCGGATGGAGGGGAGCAAGAATCCGGCCAAGAACTATATTGCCGGGGCGACGCGGCAGAAGTTTCAGGACAGCCTCGAGGCGCACCTGAAGACGCAGTGCCAGCCGTGGGGCGTGGACATCAAGTCGGTGCTGATCCGCAACATCACGCCGCCGGACGCGATCGCGCGGATTATTCGCGAGCGCGAAGTGGCGGTGCAGGACGCCAACAAGTACGGTGAGCAGATCGAGCAGGCGAAGTCCGAGGCGGAGCTGGTCAAGCAGGAGATGCTGGCGCAGCAGAACAAGGAGAAGGTCGAGGCCGACACGCGCCGGATCCGGGCGGTGATTGCGGCCGAGCAGGAGCGGGAGGTGCGCCTGACGCGCGCCAACCGGGATCTGGAAGTGGCCAAGCTGGAAAATGCCGCCGCGCAGGCCCAGGCGGACGCGCGGCTGCTGCGGGCCAACGCCGAGGCGGAGGTGATCCGCCTGCGCAACGAGGCGGAGGCGGGCGTGCTGGCGGGGCAGGTCAAGGCCTATGGTTCCGGCATCAATTTGGCGCGGAATCTGTTCTATACGAAGATCGGTCCGCAAATTCGGGCGATTTTGAGCGGGGATCAGGGCGAAGGCCTTGGCGGGCTGCTGCGTGGATATGTGCCGACCGCGGCGCAAGGAGGTGCCCAATGAGAACGGTTGTGAAATCGATTTTGACGTTGGCGGTGCTGGTGGCGGGTCTGTGGCTGGTGTGGGAGTGGGGCTTCTGCCGGTTTTATGTGGGGCCGGACCAGATGGCGGTCATTACGGCCAAAACCGGGGAGAATTTGCCGTCGGGCCAGATTCTGGCCAAGCCGGGGCAGCGGGGGATTCTGGAGGATGTGCTGGGCGAGGGCCGCCACTTCCGGAATCCGTGGCTGTATGACCACGACATCCGGCCGGTGACGTTCATTCCGCCGGGGCGGGTGGGCATTGTGACGGCGAAGGTGGGCGAGGATTTGCCGCCGGGCGAATTTCTGGCCGAGGTGGGCCAGAAAGGCATTTGGCGTCATGTGCTCGGGCCGGGCAAGTACCGGCTGAACCCCGTGGGCTATCAGATTGATGTGGTGGACGCCATCAGCATTCCGATCGGCTATGACGGCGTGGTGACATCGCTTTCCGGCGAGCAAACCCCGCCCAACAAGTTCGCGCAGCGCGGCCAGAAGGGCGTGCGGCGCGATGTGCTGCAGCCGGGGCTGTATTTTGTGAATCCGCGGGAATACAAGGTGGATGTGCTGGAGATCGGCGTGAACCAGGTGTCGCTGATGGGCAAGGGCGGCGGCGCGGTGATCACGAAGGCGGTGCAGACGTCGCAAAACGTGGCGATGGACCGCTTGCAGAGCAATCTGCTGCAGGAGCAGCAGGCCAAGCGCGAGGATTATATGCGCACCGAGGCCAGCGGCGGGATGCGGCTGCGTTCGGCACCGTCGGCGCCGGCCAGCCGAGGCCGGATGTGGGGGGCCATGAAAGGAGCGGAACCGATGGAAGAGATGGCCATGGCTCCCGCGCCGCTGGACATGGAGATGCCCTCGCTATCGTTCGTGCTGGAGCAATTCGTGGAGTTCCCCTCGCGCGACGGCTTTGAAATCAGCCTCGACATGACCGTGGAGTTCGAGCTGCAGCCGAAGGATGTGGCTTGGATTTTCCGCAACTACGGCGATTTGCCGGCGGCGGTGGACAAGGTGATCATGCCGCAAATTTTATCGGTATCGCGGCTGAAGGGGTCGGCTTACGGCGCCAAGGATTTCATCATGGGCGAAGGCCGGGAAAAATTCCAAAGCGAGTTGACCGAGGCGCTGGCGAAGACGCTGGCGGACAAGAAAATCACGATTCACGCGGCGCTGATCCGGCATGTGAACGTGCCGGACCAGATTTTGAATCCCATCCAGCAGGCGAGCCTCGCGCAGGAACAGGATTTGACCAACCAGGAAAAGCAGAATACGGCGCGCAAGCTGGCCGAGCTGAACACGGAGTTGAGCCTGATTGACCAGCGTCGCGAGCAGGTGGCGCAGGAGACGGAGAAGATCAAGGCGCTGATCCGGGCGGACGAGGAGAAGCAGGTGGCCGAAATCCAGGGCGACACCATGCGCCAGGCCGCCGAGATCGAGAAGCAGACGGCCGCAGTGCGCGCCGAGCGCGTGACCACGCTGGGCGCGGCCGAAGCGCAGGTGGTGGCGCTGGTCGAGGGCGAGAAGGCCAAGGGCGAGCAGTTGAAGGTGAAGGCGTTCGGCGATGCCGAGGCCTACAACCTGTGGGTCCTGGCCGCGGCGCTTTCCGACAAGTTGCAGATCAATATCCTGCACACCGGGCCGGGCACGCTCTGGACCGACCTCGAGAAGGCCGGGCTGGCGGAGATTGGCGCGGGCGGCGCGGTGCGGCAGAAACAGAAGTAAGTCCAGGGCGGGCGGGGGGGGAGGGCGGCCGGGGTGCCCGGCGGCTCCGGCGGGCGATTTCCTGGTTGCGGGGCGGCGGAGAATTTGTATAGGGTTCGGTGGTTCATGCCCGGGCGGTCTGTTCGGGCCCGGCCGAGGTATTTGCAAGGAAAGGCGAAAGCGTTATGAAGGGTATTCCAGTCGCGGATGTGCGCAATTTTGTGCTGTTGGGCCATACGGCCAGCGGAAAAACGACCTTGGTGGATTCCCTGCTGTTTAAGCTGGGGGTTACGGATCGTCATGGGAATCCGGGCGAAGGGACGAGCTCGGCGGACTGGACGGACGAGGAGAAGGCCCGTCAGATCACGATTTGGGCCAAGCCGTTTGACGCGGTTTGGCGGCCGAAGGATGGCGCGCCTCTGCGTTTGGTGATGCTGGACACGCCGGGCTACGCGGACTTTTTCGGGCAGGTGGTGGCGGCGACGAGTGTGGCCGATGCGGCGTTGATTCTGGTGGACGCCACGGCGGGGGTGCAGGTGGGCACGGTGCGGGTGTGGAAGCGCTGCGAGGCGCTCGGGCTGCCGCGCGCGGTGGTGATTACGGGGGTGGACAAAGAAAACGCCGACTTTGACGGCACGGTGGCGGCGCTGCAGCAGTTGTGGGGGCCGCGTTGCGAGGTGATGACGTATCCCACGGCGGACAAGAAGGGCGTGCTGGACGCGCTGTCGGCGGATGACCCGCGCGCCGAGGAGATTCGCACGCGATTGACGGATGTGGCCGCGGAGTCGAGCGACGAGCTGATCGAGAAGGTGCTCGAGGGCGAGGCGCTGACTCCGGAGGAACTGTCCACGGGGCTGCGGTCGTCGGTGGACCAGGTGAAGTTTATTCCGATCTTTACGACGATGGCCCGCCAGCTGGTGGGGCTGGAGGAGCTGATGACGGGGTTGCGGCGGCTGATGCCGAGTCCGGCGGCCCGCGAAGTGAAGGATGCCGGGGGCAACGCGGTGGATACGTCGGAAGGCGCGCCGCCGGTGGCCCAGGTATGGCGGTCGATCAACGACCCGTTTGTGGGGCAGCTTTCGCTGGCGCGGGTCTGGGGCGGCGCGCTGAAGGCCGACAGCGAGCTGTTCAACTCGACGAAGGGGCAGAAAGAGCGGATTGGAACGGTATATCTGCTCAACGGCAAGAAGCAGGACACCGCGGCGGAGGCCCACGCGGGAGACATTGTGGCGCTGGCGAAGCTGCGTACGACCGGGATGAACGACACGCTGTGCGCCATCGGGCAGACCACGCAGATGACGCCGATTGTCTTTCCTCAGCCGGTGGTGTCGTTTGCGGTTTATCCGAAGAACCAGGGCGACGAGGACAAGCTGGGCCAGGGGTTGCAGCGCGTGGCCGAGGATGATCCGACGATTACGGTAACGCGCAACGACGAGACCCGCGAGCTGATTATTTCGGGCACGGGCGATGTGCAGATCAATGTGGCCATGGACCGGATGAAGGCGCGCAGCAAGGTGGAAGTGAACCTGCGCACGCCGAAGGTGGCCTACAAGGAGACGGTGACCGACAAGGGCGAAGGGCACTACCGCCACAAGAAGCAGTCGGGCGGCCGCGGGCAATACGGCGAGGTGTATTTACGCATCGAGCCGATGCAGGCGGATCTCGACCACTGGTTTGTGGATGGTATCGTGGGAACGAGCATTCCGCGCAACTTCCTGCCGGCGATCGAGAAGGGCCTGGTGGAAGGGATGACGCGCGGGGCCGTGGCGGGGTATCCGGTGGTGAACACGATGGTGACGGTCTATGACGGCAGCTCGCACGATGTGGACAGCTCGGAGATTGCGTTCAAGATCGCGGCGCGCACGGCGTTCCGCGACGGCATGAGCAAGAGCAGGCCGGTGCTGCTCGAGCCCATCATGACGGTGCGGGTGACCATTCCCGGTGAGTTCATGGGCGACTGCACGGGCGACCTGAACCAGAAGCGCGGCCGCATTCTGGGCATGGAAAGCGAGGACGGCATGCAGGTGGTGGTGGCCGAGGTGCCTCAAGCCGAAATGTTCAAGTATTCCTCGGAACTGCGCTCGATGACCGGCGGCCGCGGGACGTTTGAAATGACGTTTGACCGCTACGAAGTGGTGCCGGCCAACGTGGCCCAGAAGATTGTTGCCGAAGCGGCCAAGGACAAGCAGGCGGAAGAGGAAGACTGAGCCGGCGCCGGGCGGGGTTTGAGCTTCCAACAGAAAGACAGGGCAGAGCATGAGTGGACATAGCAAGTGGTCAACCATCAAGCATAAGAAGGGCGCCGCCGATGCCAAGCGCGGCAAGATTTTCAGTCGTTTGGCCAAGGAGCTGACGATTTGCGCCAAGTCCGGGGGGGGGGATTCCGCCACCAATCCATCGTTGCGGACCATCCTGGCCAAGTGCCGGTCGGTGAACATGCCGGCCGACAACATTGACCGGGCGATCAAGAAGGGCACGGGGGAATTGCAGGGCGAAGCCCTGGAGGAGATCCTCTATGAAAGCTTCGCGCCGGGCGGAGTGGGGATCATTATTCAATGCCTGACCGACAACCGCAACCGGTCGGTGGCCGAGGTGCGCCACGCGCTGTCGCGGCACAACGCCACGCTGGCCGGCAGCAACCAGGTGGTGCGCAATTTCCAGCGGCGCGGCCAGATCCTGGTGGACGCCGAGGGGGTGGAGGAAGACCGGCTGATGGAGGTGGCGCTCGAGGTGGGCGCCGAGGACATGCACGACCGCGAGAGCATGTTCGAGATTTTGACGGATCCGGGCGCCTACAACGAGGTTTCGGAAAAGATCACCGCGGCGGGCTTCAAGGTGTTCGAGGAGTCGGGGGTGAACCTGGTGCCGACGATGACGGTGTCGGTGACGGACAAGGGGCAGGCGGCGGCATTGATCAAGCTGATTGAAGCGCTGGAAGACCTCGACGATGTGCAGAATGTCTATATGAACGCGGATATCGCGGATGAAGCGATAGACGACGAAGAGTAAATTTCCGATGCGTTCGGGGGCAAGCATGAAAGTTTTGGGCATAGACGCGTCGCTGCGGGCGACCGGGCTGGCGGTGATCGAGCAGGAGGGCGGCCATTGCCGGGCGCTGCACTGGGAGGTGGTGAAGGTGCCGGCCAAGGAGCCGCACTCGGAGTGCCTGCGCCGGATCAGCGAGCGGGTCGAGGCGGTTCTGGCCGGGCAAAAGCCCGAGGTGGCGTCCATCGAGGGCGGATTTTATTTCCGGAACGCCAAGGTGGCGCTGGTGTTGGGGGAGGTGCGCGGGGTGGTGATTGCGGCCTGCGCGCGGGCGGGGGTGCCGGTTTACGAGTATTCGCCGCGGCGGGCCAAGCAGAACATTACCGGGTGGGGCGCGGCGCCGAAGGAGCAGGTGGCCCGCATGGTCAAGAGCGTGCTCGGGCTTGCCGAGATTCCGCCGTCGGATGCCGCCGACGCGCTGGCGCTGGCGCTGTGCCACGCGCAAACGCACCGGGGCGTGGCCCCGAGCGAGCCGATTTGACATGGCGGCTTCCCCGTTCGAACGCCTGCGCCTGAAGGGGGTGGGCAAGTCGTTTGCCGGGCCGGGCGGTCCGGTGGAGGTGTTGCGCGGGGTGGATTTGACGCTGAACGCGGGCGAGTTCGGGGTGATTACGGGGCCTTCCGGTTCGGGCAAGACCACGCTGCTGATGGTGGCCGGGCTGTTGCAGCATCCTGATTGCGGCGAGGTCTGGCTGGATGGGCGCGAGGTTTCCGCACTGGGCGAGGGGGAGCGCACCCGTCTGCGCAAGGAAACGGTGGGGATGGTGTTTCAACAGTTCGGCCTGCTGCCGCAGCGCAGCGCGTTGGACAATGTGCGGTTCCGGTTTCGCTACTTGGATGTGCCGCGCCGGCGCGCGGAGGAGTTGTCGCGGGCGGCGCTCGAGCGGGTGGGATTGAGCCATCGCGCGGCGCATGCGGCGCGGCTGTTGTCGGCGGGCGAGATGCAGCGGGTGGGGATCGCGCGGGCGCTGGCGCTGCCGCCGCGGCTGCTGCTGGCGGACGAACCGACGGGCAATCTGGATTCCGAGGCGGCGGCGGGGATCATGGAGCTGTTTCGCGAGTTGAACGGCGAGGGGATGTCCATCCTGCTGGTGACGCACAACCGGGAGTGGGCGGAGGGGGGGGGGCGCCATTGGGTGATGCGCGAGGGCCGCCTGCAGGAATGAGGCGCTGGGGGAAGGGGGCGGGGGGGGGCAGCAGATCCGGACAGGGGGCGTGTTTTGGAAAAAGAATTGCATTTGGCGGGGGGGCGGACTAGGGTGGCGGCGGTGTGCTGGGATGGGTTCCGGCAACCCGCGCCGGGTTCCGTTCGAGCCGGTTGCCATGGGTTGGGCCCCATGCGACGATCATGGCCAAAACCCCGCCAGGGCCGGAAGGCAGCAACGGTATGGCTGGCGGTCGGGCGCCGTGGGTGTCCTGGCCTTTGGCGGCCGGCTTGAGCGGGATTCAGGCGGCAACATTCGGAGAAGTAGCATGGCCTATGAGGTATTGGCGCGGAAATGGCGCCCCAAACAATTTGGCGAGGTGGTCGGGCAGGAGCATGTGGTCCAGACCCTGACCCGCGCGATCAAGTCCCAGCGCGTGGCGCATGCCTATCTGTTTGTAGGGCCGCGGGGCACGGGCAAAACCACGACGGCGCGGCTGCTGGCCAAGGCGCTCAACTGCCAGGAGCGCGGCGACAAGCCCGAGCCGTGCGACACGTGCATTTCCTGCCGCGAGATTACCGCCGGCAACAGCCTGGATGTGGTGGAAATTGACGCGGCGTCGAACACGCAGGTGGAACACGTGCGCGATCTGCGCGACAACGTGCGCTACGCGCCCGCGCGCGGCCCGTACAAGGTGTACATTATTGACGAAGTGCACATGCTGAGCACGGGAGCGTTCAATGCCCTGCTCAAGACGCTCGAGGAGCCGCCGGCGCATGTGAAGTTCCTGCTGGCCACGACCGACGTACACAAGGTTCCAGTGACCATTTTGTCGCGCTGCCAGCGCTTTGATTTGCGGCGCATCGGGGTTCGGGAAATCATCGGGCGGCTCGAGGGCATTGCCAAGGCGGAGAAGTGGGACGTGAGCGAGGAGGCCCTGCTGGCCATCGCGCGCGGCGCGGAGGGGGGGCTGCGGGACGCGGAGTCGGCGCTGGACCAGATTGTGTCGTTCCGCGGCGAGCAGGTGACCGAGGACGATGTGCTCGGCGTGTTCGGGTTGGTGTCCTGGCAGGTGATCAGCCGGCTGACCACGGCGGTGCTCGAGGGCGATGCGGCGGCGATTCTGCAAACGGTGATCGAACTGGATGAGGCCGGGCGGGATCTTCAGCGGCTGGTGCAGGAGCTGCTGGGGCACTTCCGCAATCTGCTGGTTTGGAGGCACGCGCCCGATCTGGCGGCCACCTTTGATTTGACCGAGGCCCAACTGGAGGATTTGAAGACGCAGGCCAAGCTGGCGGACAGCGAGAAGTTGCTGCGGGTGGTGGAAATTCTGACCGAGGCGGCCAATCAGGCGCGGTTCGCGCTTTCGCGACGCACGGTGGTCGAGGTGGCGCTGATCAAGGCCGCGCGGGCGGCCTCGGTGGTGAGTTTGGACGAACTGATCGCGCGGGTCGAGGCCTGCGCGGGGGAGGGCGGTGCGCCGCCCGCGCCGGCACCGCAACCGGCCCGGGCGGAGGCTCCGCGCATGGCTGAAGCGCCGCCTGCGCCGTCCGTCAAGCCGGCACCGGCCGCGCCTGCCGACACGGGGGATGAGCTGGCGCGCTTGCAGGCGCGTTGGGAGGCGGTGCAGGCACGGGTCGGGGAGACCGCGCAACTGGCCGCGCCCTATCTCAAGGAAGTCGAGCCGGTGGGCATCGAGGGCGACTATGTGGTGCTGGGCTGCGACCCGGAGTTCGAGCGCAACTTGCCCCGCTTGCAGACTGCCCGGGCGCAAAAGGCGATCGAGCAGGCCATTCAGGGCGAGATGCGTCGTCCGCTCGGGATTCGTTTTGTGGTGCAGGCCCGCCCCAGGGTGTCGGCGGCCAATAACAACAATCATGAGCCGGAAGCCGCTGCGGCAGCGCCGGCTCCGGAGGCCAAGCCCAAGAAAATAACGGCGTCCAAGCAGAAATTGGAGAAAGATCCGGCCGTGCAAAAGACCATCGAGGCCTTTGGCGCGGAAGTGATCGAGGTGCGGGATTAGAACGGGGCGGGTTCGGCCCCGAGACAAGGAGATTCGTTGTCGTGAATATTATGAAGATGATGAAGCAGGCCAGCGCCATGCAGAAGAAGATGGCGGACGCCCAGGCGGCGCTAGCGGGGCAGGAGCTGGAGTTTCAGGCGGGCGGGGGGGCGGTCACCATCAAGATTAGCGGCGCCGGCCAGGTGCTGGGCGTGCGGATTGATCCGGACGTGGTGGCCGGCGGCGATACGGACATGCTGGAAGACCTCGTGCTGACGGCGGTTCAAGGCGCGCAGGGTTTGGCCCAGGAAGCGGCCGCCAACGAAATGAAGAAGGCGACCGAAGGAATGTCCCTGCCGCCGGGCATGGGGCTCTGAGGCGGCGCGCGGCGACATGGAGGCTCTCCACCAGCTTACCGAGGCGTTGCGGCGTCTGCCGGGGATTGGCCGGCGCAGCGCCGAACGGCTGGCCATTCATTTGGCGCGCAATCGCGAGGGGGTGGCCCAGGCGCTGGCCGCCGCGCTGGACGACGCCCGCGAAAGCCTGACCGCCTGCCGCCTATGCGGCAATGTGACCCGGCGGGAGGCCAATCCCTGTTCGCTGTGCACGGACGCGCGCCGCGATGACGCCGTCCTGTGCATTGTCGAGGATTCCTCGGACATCACCCTGATCGAGCGCAGCGGGGAATATCGCGGGCGCTATTTCGCGCTGATGGGCAAACTGTCGCCCATGCAGGGGGAGGGGATCAAGGATTTGCGGCTGCCCGCGCTTTTGGAGCGGGCCGCCAAGGCGCGCGAGGTGATTCTGGCGCTGAACTACGACGTGGAAAGCGAGGCTACGGTGGCCTATCTGCAGCATGTGCTCGGCCAGAAGCTGCCGGAGGTGAAGGTGAGCCGGCTGGCGCTGGGGATTCCGGCGGGCAGCGCGATTGCCTATTCCGACCCGGTCACGCTGGGGCGCGCGATCCGGGGACGGACCGAGGCGTGACAAAAAAGGCCGGCTCGCGCGGAGCCGGCCTTGGGGATGGGGCGATACAGGGGATTACTTGACCGCGGCGAGGGCGGCGTCGTAGTTGGGTTCCTGCGCGATTTCCGGCACCAGTTCGGTGTGGACGACCTTGTTGCCGGCATCCAGCACCACGACGGCGCGGGCATTCAGACCGGCCAGGGGGCCGGAAACGATGCCGATGCCGTAGGCTTGGCCGAAGTCCGGTGCGCGGAAGGTGGACAGGGCCACGATATTCGCCAGCTTGTGGCTGTCGCAGAAGCGGCCCGCCGCGAAGGGCAGGTCGGCGGAAATGTTGAGCAGGACCACATCGCCCAGTTCCGAGACGGCCTGATTGAATTTGACCGCCGAGGTGGCGCAGACGCCAGTATCGAGGCTGGGGACAATGCTCAGGATTTTCTTTTTCCCGGCAAAGTCGCTCAGCGACACATTGGACAGGTCGGTCTTGGCCAGGCTGAAGTCGGGGGCCTGGGAGCCGACGGCCGGCAAGTCGCCGGCGGTTTGGACGGGGTTGCCATGAAAAGTTACAGTAGCCATGTTCTAGTCTCCTTGTTGTTGTGCTTTGTGATTGTGCAGCACGCAACCTACCCCCGGTTGGGCCCGGTGGCAACAAATTGGTCGAAATATTTCCCCGGTCGGCGACCGCGCGCACTCCGGCATTGCTTTGGCGGGATGGGCATGGTTGGATGATCGGCCACATATGAACGCGACAGGAAGGAATTTCAACATGACGCTACCCACCTGGTTTGTCTGGGCGCTGCTGTCGGCGGTGTTTGCCGCGGGCACCGCGATTTTCGCGAAGATCGGGATCAAGGGGGTGGATTCGGATCTGGCCACGCTGGTGCGGACATTCATCATTTTCTTTGTGCTGGCGGCCTATGTGGCGCTGATGGGCAAGTGGTCCAATCCGCTGTATTTGCCCAAGAAGACCTGGCTGTTTTTGACGCTGTCGGCGTTGGCGACGGGGGCGTCGTGGGTTTGCTATTTCCGGGCTTTGCAGATTGGGGAGGCGTCGAAGGTGGCACCGGTGGACAAGTCGAGTTTGGTGCTGGTGGCGCTGTTTGCATTTGTGTTTTTGGGGGAGAGGCCGAGCATGCGGGAGTGGTCGGGGATTGCGTGTGTGGCGCTGGGGGTGGTTATTCTGGCGCTGAAGCGGTAGCCTGGATTATTCATCAACATGGATGAAAATAATGCTGTGTGCTGCAGAGCAGCATGATGTGAAGTGGGCATAAAAAATTCATTTTCATCCACGTTGACCAAAGGCGCGCCGATTCCAGTCCATCTGCTTTGTTTTGCGGGGTTCGCAGTATGTTATACAGCTTCACCCCGCCCGCCTCGCATCTGAACTGGACTTGTCGCGTGCATAATCCAGGGTAGGGGAGTGTTGGGAGTGGTTGGCGGGGAGTGTGAGGCGGCAAAGGATTTCGAAAAAACGTGGTGGCAAAGCCAAGGCGTGCCTTTTCCGCGCTGGCGCGCGGGGAAAGGGGGCTGCAGGGGATGACGCCGTGAGACCGTGACGCCGTGACGCCGTTTTTTTGGGGAAGACAGGGAGTTTACGGCTTGGCTTTAGGCTGCTTTCAGCGGTATACTGAAGGTATAGAGTGTCACAAGGATTTGGACGTACAAGGATGAATGCACTGTTCCAAGCAGCCAAGGAAGTGAGCGGTTTCATGGAGGCACAAGGATGGCCGTGCTGCATCATTGGCGGTGTTGCGGTAATGAGGTGGGGCGAGCCACGCACCACGCTGGATGTAGATATCACCCTGCTTACCGGATTTGGTGAAGAAGAGCGTTATGTCAACATGCTTCTGAAGCGCTTCAAGGCGAGGGGACCGGATCCGGTTGGATTGGCCCTGCAACATCGCATTGTTCTGTTGAATGCCACAAATGGCGTGGGGGTGGATATTGCCTTGGCGGGGTTTCCGTTTGAGGAGGAAATATTACAGCGGGCTTCGTTTTTTGAGTTCGATGAAGGTTGTCGGTTAAACACTTGTTCCGCCGAAGATTTGATTGTTGCCAAGGCATTTGCCGATCGTCCCAAGGATTGGCTGGATATCGAGGGCATTTTGATTCGTCAGGGCAAAACACTGGATATAGATTTAGCCGGAACTCCGTGATTTGGTGTATAAGTTTGTTGTCAGCAGGGTGTTTCTGGGAGTGTTAAGCCAATGGCCTCAAGAGCGAGGCGGGCCGCCTTGGGGACGGGTTCGATCTGCCATTGTCCGGTGTCTCCATAGCGGGTGACGCGGATGTCTTTGAGAAGGTGTTCCATCGTCTTTTGGACGGCGTATTCTTTGAGCTTTCCGTTTTGTTTCAGGCGCTCGTAGATGCGGTAGGCCATCATGACGCTCAGATGATTGAGGAACAGGCAGGCCTCCTGCGTCTCGG
>JAAZFE010000030.1 GCA_012511885.1 Lentisphaerota bacterium
ATTCGCGCACAACGGGGTCTGCGGGAACAACGGCTATCAGCAGCCCATCGGCATTGTACACGAGGGTTTCGCGAGTTTGCGGGTCCAACGCCAGCGATAGCGGAAAAACCGCCACGCTGTTCTTGTCTTCGCCCAACAGTTCGCTCAAAAACAAATCATCGAAATAATCGGCGTCGAATGGCGCTACCGGTGGAAACATCGGCTGCACCCAAGAGACCCCCGGCGGCGTCATGCGATTAAATCGCTGACGCTGAATCTCCGCGCCCTCCGCCAAATCCTCAAGGTCCAGCACCTCATGTTCGATAAATCCGGCGAATTGCTCGGCATCCACGGCAGCATATTCATCAACCCAGCCCGACCCCGAAGCGGTGGCCATCGGGCAACCTATTGCCGCAAGTGCAGCAATTCCAATCCCAAGAAATAGCCGGCAAGTTGGTTTCGCTTTTTTCACGTAAAAATCTCGCTTGCTCGCCCTGAAGTTCAACCTTTACAAATCATATCAGAAAAATCTAACACTTGGGAAGAAAAAAAATTTGTTTTGCCTGTTTTGAGGCCGAAAATGTGGGGAAACGGAAGGAAATGGGGTGGTTTTGGACGATTTTGCGCCGGTTTCTCGTTTTCAATCACGCATTCCCGCATTCACGCAATTCCCCACCGCTCCTTTGTGTTTTTTGTGCTCTTTGTGGTTACACAAAAATATTCTCCGCCCTTCCCTCCGCGCCCTCATCGTTCAACACCCCAAAAACCGCCCATTTTTACCCATTTCAGCCCATTTTCCCCCCGTTTTCCGTCATTTCGTCCGTTTTTCGACGTTTTTCGGCAACATTCGTGTGCATTCGCGGTTCAAAAAATCGTCCATTCCCGCCCTCTCGCATTCACGCAATTCCCCTCCCCCCCCGCGCCCCATCAATCCCGAATCAAGACCTCGATCTTCGCCAGCACCTCCGAGACAACAGCATCATCCGCCTTTTCTACCAATCGTGCCCGCCGGGCCTTCCAATCGAGGCTCTTGACTTGATCCGCCAGAATGACGCCTTGGATGGTTTGACCCTGAATCGGCACCTCGAATGGATAGCCCTTGGCTTTTGTTGTCAGAGGACAGATCAACGCCAGCCCCACTTTTCCGTTGTATGTTTTGGGCGAAACAATAAAGGCGGGTCTGTGCCCTGCCTGTTCGCGTCCCGCCTGTGGATTCATCTGCATCCACACCAGATCGCCTCGATCGGGAATATAGGCCATGACGTTACCAAACTTCCTTGCCGACGGGCGCGCCACTCGAAATTTCTCTATGAATATTCTTGCGGCTCACCGACTCGAGCAAGGTATCCAGCTCGTAGCGCGGCGCGCTCTGTGCTTCCAGGACCAAACGCCCATCTTGAACCATCATTTGCACCGTAGCGCCTTCTTTCAATGACGCGTCCTGGGCCAACGGCTTGGGAATGCGCACGCCCAGGCTATTTCCCCATTTTTGAACGGTTGTGAGCATATCGCCTCCAATGTTTATACATTGTTTATACAATATCCCGCTGCCTCCCAAATGCAAACCAATTGTTCAACAAATCCGCCAAAAAAACACCTCGCTGGCACCCCACTTGGCCCGCTGTGCGCAGCACGTGGAATGCGGCAAAGGATTTGGAAAAACGAGGGGCTTTCCCGGCAAAATAAGGCGCGAATTTTACGATGATGGCGCGTCGCGGACGACCCTCGTAGTACGAATGTACGCGAGGGTCGTTCGCGACGCGTCAGCGCGGAAAAGGCGCACCTTGGTTTTGTCGCCTCGTTTTTCCAAATCCTTTGCCGCCTCTTCCCCGCCCATCACTCCCCACCCACCGCCAACCACCAACCCCCGGCCAACGTCCTGCGCCCCCCATCAGATCATGCGGATACCCTTCCAGCGGCCCCGCCGAAACCGCCACCACAGGCCGGCGGCCAGCAGGAAGACATAGGCGGTCATGCCCCACCAGGCCTGCATCAGACCGCCCTTGAAGCCGAGTAGCATGATGGCCTCGCTGGGGACCCAGATGAGCCAGGTGATCGCAAAGGTGTAGAGGAAAGCAAACCGCGTGTCGCCCGCGCCCTTGAGCGCGCCGCTGATGACCAGATTGATGGCGTCGAGCAGGCCCCAGAACGCCATCATGAGCAGGAGCCGGCGGCCGGTCTGGAGGACGTCGTCCAGCGCGACCATGCCCTCGCCCGATCCGGTGAACAGCTTGTAGTATGGCCCGGGCATCAGCAGGAATGTCAGCGCAATCGCGCCCATGTAGCCCCAGGACAGCTTCATGGTGGTCATGGCGGCACGCTCGGCGAGGGCGGGATTGCGCGCGCCCTGATACTGGCCGACCACAATGGTGGCGGCCATCCCCATGCCCATCAGCGGCATGAAGGCCACGTTGTTGATGCTGAAGGCGATGTTGCTGGCGGCCATGTCGGCCGCCGGCAAACGCCCGAGCAACACCACAAAGAAGGCGAACGCCCCGATATCCTGCAGTGCGTTCAGCGCCGCGGGCAGGCCGTAGCGCAACAGCGGCTTCATCCGCCGCCAGCGCGGCCAAATCAAGCGGGCGGAGCCGTAGTGTTCTTCCAAATCGTCCGCGGCATACCAGCGCAACAGCAGCGCCAGCCCCAGCACCGACGACAGCACCGTGGCCACGGCGGCCCCCGCAATGCCCATCGCCGGAAAGCCCCATTTGCCGAAGATCAGCACGTAGTCCAGCAGGATGTTGGCCAGGTTGGCCGTCAGGCTCGCGAGCATCGGCGTGCGGGTGTCGCCCCGCCCCGCGAAGAACCCCGAGACCGCGTGATTGACCGACCAAAATCCACAGCCCGCCATGAGAATGGCCAGATAGGTCTTCTCCGCCGCGAGAACGTCGGCGGGATGCCCGGCAATGGAGAGAATCCAAAAGCCCACCGGGATTAGCGCGATGCCCAGCGGCCAGGTCAACAGCCCCAGCCAGATGCCGGCCGCGGTGGCCGCGCGGCACTCATTCTTGCGTCCCGCGCCATGATACTGGGCCACAAAGGTCCCCGCGTAGCCCGCCAGAGTCTGGAAGAACGTGGTCAGGGTGAGCGCCAGCATCCCCGCCGGCAGGGCCGCCCGCAGCGATACCGACCCATGGCGCGCCAAAAACACCCGGTCGAAAAACTGCATGAGGGTGAACGACGACATCGAGATGATGATCGGCGCGGCCACCCGCCAAACCTCGCGGTAGCCCCCGGGAGTCGGCTCGCTGCGTTCCTGTCTGGTCCAGAGCCGCTTCATGGTGTCTGTGTTTCCCGCCGCCCGTCACCGACGGGGGCGCGGCTTACCGGACGCCATCCTTGGCGTTTTCGTGACTCGAGCGATACCGCAAGATGAGCGGCACCCCGGCCAAATCGAACGCTTCGCGCAGCCGCGCCTCCAGAAAACTCTGGTGCGCGGCCTGATTGAGTTTGGGCTGGTTGACGAACAGAGTGACGCGCGGCGGGTTGGAGCCGGTTTGGGTGGCGTAATAGAACTTCAACTGCCGCCCCCGCACGGAGGGCGGCCGCGTGCGTGAAAACGCGTCGCGAATGACCCGGTTCAACACCCCCGTGGGCATCTGCGTGCCGAGACGCCCGGCCACCGTGTCAATCACCTCAAAACTGCGGCGGATGTTGTAGCCGGTTTGGGCCGACACAAACACGATGGGAATATCGCCCAGGAAAAAAAAGTCGCGGCGCAGCTCGGTTTCGTAGTCCGAGGTTTTGACGCCGCTGCCCCGGGCCAGATCCCACTTGTTGACGAGCACCACGCAGGCCTTGCGATAGCGCTGGATCATGGCGGCCACTTTTTTCTCCTGCGCGGTGGGGCCGTCCCTGGCGTCCAGCATCAGCACCACAATATCCGCCTCGGCAATCCCGGTTTCCGCCCGGAACAGACTGAATTTCTCGACCGACTCGCGCACACGTCCGCGCTTGCGCATGCCGGCGGTGTCCACCAGCCAATAGTGGCGCTCGTGACCCTCCGCATCCGTCAGCGTGAAGGGCACCGAAATCAGGTCGCGCGTGGTGCCCGGCACGTCCGAGACAATCAGGCGCTCCTGGCCGGTCAGCCGGTTGATGTAGGACGACTTGCCCACGTTGGGCCGCCCCACCACGGCCACCTTCAGCCGTGGCAAATCGTCGGCGTCGCCGCCCCCGGGCAGGTGAGGCAGCACTTTTTCCAGGAGATCCTCGACCCCCCGCTTGTGCTCGGCCGAAACCGCCACCACGGGAAAGCCCAGTTCGGCATAGTCGGCGGCGCGCTCGTCCCACTCGGGCAGATCGGCCTTGTTGGCCGCCACCACCACCGGGCAGCCCGCCTTGCGCAGGCGCAGCGCCACCTCGGTATCCAGCGCGTGCAGCCCGGCCTTGATGTCCACCACCATGATGACTGCGGCCGCCGTCTCGATGGCCGCATCCACCTGGTCGGCGATGGCATGATGAAAGTCATCGGCCGACTTGGCACGATCAATCAGCGCCAGGCCCCCGGTATCCACCACGTCAAAGCGACGCCCCAGCCATTCGGCGGACGCCATCAGGCGGTCGCGCGTCACCCCCTCCTCGGAGTGCACGATGGCCAGGCGCCGCCGCACCAGGCGATTGAACAGCGCGGACTTGCCCACGTTGGGCCGTCCCACAATCGCCACAATGCGCTCAGTTGGAGGTGTGCCGCTCATCGCCATGCCGCCCGTGTCCTGTCCCGGCTCCGCCGCCCGCGGCGGCATTCAGCCATGCCGCCCGCGGCGCGGACCCGCGATCCGGTCTCCGGGACTGCGTTGTTTAGTATTGGAAGAAACTCTGCCCGATAAACTCGCGGATCACGCTGGTGGGCGGCACGCGGTCCGTCCGGATCACCAGGAAGTGCGACAGGAACTGCTGGATGCGCAGCGCCTCGGCGTATTCCGGCATCGAGGGCTTGATCTCGGCCAGCAGCGGCTCGGCAAACGGACGCAACACCGCCAGCTCGTAGTCGAGCGCCGAGTTGAAGGCCACGTCCGCTTCCTTCTGGAACGGGAAAATCCAGGTCTTTTCGCCGCGGCGCACCTTCGGCCACATCTGCAGCGTTTGCATCGCCGTATGCGAACGGAAGTTGTTGTCGCGCACCATGCGACGAATCAACCGGTTGTCCGTTGTAGAGATCCGGCTGCTGCTGTCCAGGTTGAGCTGGGTCAGCGCGCTGATATAGACCTTGAACTTGTGATCCGCCGGCACGCTGGCCGTCAGGCGCGGGTTCAACCCGTGGATACCCTCGAGCACAATCACATCGTCCGGGCCGATCTTCATGAACTCGCCTCGAAACTCGCGCATGCCCGTATGGAAGTTGTAATAGGGCAGCTCGACCCGCTTGCCGGAGTCCAGCGCCTCGAGCTGCTCATCAATCAAGGCCAGATCCAGCGCCTCGAGATGCTCATAGTCCACCTCGCCGTTCTCGTCCAGCGGCGTTTTGCCCCGCTCGACAAAGTAGTTGTCCAGCGAGATCGGCTTGGCGTTCATGCCGCTGGCCTTCAGTTGCAGCGACAGCCGCTTCGAGAACGTCGTTTTGCCCGACGACGACGGCCCCGCAATCAGAATCCACTTCAAATCGCCCTTGCGCTGGGCGATCTGCTCGGCCAGCAGCGCGATGCGCTTCTCCTGATAGGCCTCGTTGACGTCAATGAAGTCGTCAATTTTTTTCTTGGCGATGCGCTCGTTCAAGTCCCCCACTGTGCGCACGCGCACAATGCGGCCCCACTCCTTGTGCCCCTTGAACACGTCATAGATGTAATGCGCCGGCTCAAACGGCGGGAAGGTGCTCGGGTCGGCCCGGTCGGGGCCCATCATCACGAAACCCTCCTGATAGGGAATCAGCTGAAACCGCTCCAGCGCCGCCGCGTTGTCGGTCAGCGGATGGTTGGCCAAGTCCATGAATCCACCGCACTCATACACGGAAACCTTCGAGCTGTTCTTAAAGCGCAGCAAATTGAGCTTGTCCCTGGCGCCGGCCTCCTCAAAGTGCGCCACGGCCTCATCAAAGGTGAGCTTGATCCGGTTGATGGGCGTCTTCTCGTCAATCAGCTTGCGCAGGCCGGCATCCAGCGCCGCCAACTGCTCCGCGGTGATGCTCTGGGCGTCGCCCACCCGAAAACTGCAATAGAGCCCCTTCGAAAACGAGTGCTCCACCGCAAAATCGCTGCCCGGATACAGCTCGTGCGCCACCTTCGCCAGCAAAAAGGCGATCGTATGCCGGTAAATCCGCTGCCCGTAGGAGTCGCGGTAGCCCAGCAGCTTGATCGCGCTGTCCGTCTCGATGCGGTATTCCACCGACACAAACTCATTGTTGACCAGCGCCCCCAGCACCGGGAACGCAATCTCCTCGAGCACCGCCGGATAATCCGCCAAAATCTGTTTGATTGCGATTCCGGGCGCTACTTCCTGCGTCGGCCCATGCGCAAATTCAACTTTCACCATGCGTTCTGTCATAGAACCCTCCACTTCTTCTTTCTTTTGCTTGATATGGCCGGTCACTTTATCCGTGCCCCAAGCGCCAAAGCAAGCTATATTGCCCGCCATGCTGGAACCCCTCGAAGCCGCTCACGCCGATTGCCTGCGCGACGAATCCCGCGCGAGCGGACACGCCGACTACATCGCCCATCCCCGTTCCGAGGCCGACATCCTCGCCATCCTGGCCGAGGCTCGCCAGCGCCAACTGCCCCTCACCATCCAGGGCGCCCGCACCGGCATCGCCGCCGGCGCCGTGCCCCGCGGCGGTATCATTCTCAACCTTTCCCGCATGGATGCCATCCACATCGAGGACCACCTCCTGCGCGTGCAGCCCGGCGCCACCCTGGCCGCCATCCGCGAGGCCCTCCCCCCCGACCGCTTCTTTCCCCCCGACCCCACCGAGACCACCGCCAGTATCGGCGGCATGATCGCCTGCAACGCCTCCGGCGCGCTCTCCTTCCGCTACGGCCCCATCCGCCCCCACGTCCGCGCCCTGCGCATTGCCACCGCCGACGGCCACATCCACGACCTCCACCGCCATCGCGACCGGGCCGACGGCCCCCGCGCGCGCCTCGGCACCCTCGAACTCGAGCTGCCCGCCCTCCCCCGGCCCGCCGTCAAAAATGCCGCCGGCTATCACGCCGAACCCGGCATGGACCTGCTCGATCTCTTCATCGGCGCCGAAGGCACCCTGGGCATCATCCTCGAAGCCACCCTCGACCTGCTGTCCGCCCCCGGCGCCGTCTGGGGCCTCATGGCCTTCCTGCCGGACACCGCCGCTGCCGTCGGCTACGTCAACGCCCTGCGCGCCGCCCCCCCCGGCGACCCCGCCCGCCCCGCCGCCATCGAATACTTCGATGCGCGCTGCCTCGACTTCCTGCGCGCCCGTTCCGATCTCCTCGCCACGCGCGGCATCGCCATCCCCCCCATGCCCCCCGGCGCCGCCTGCATCTATGCCGAATGGCACGCCGCCAGCGAAACCGAAGCCGAGGCCGCCGTCCTTGCCGCCGCCGAAGAGCTGCCCCGCTTCCAGGCCGACCCCGACACCGCCATCTTGGCCGACACCCCCCCCGAACTCGAAAAACTCAAACTCTTCCGCCATGCCGCCCCCGAACTCGTCAACAGCACCATTGACGAACGCCGCAAGGCCCACCCCGGACTCGTCAAGCTCGGCACCGACATGGCCGTCCCTGACCCCCACCTCGGCGACATCCTCAACCTCTATGAAAGCGACCTGACCGCCAGCGGCCTCGAGTGGCTCATCTTCGGTCACATCGGCGACAACCATCTCCACGTCAACATCCTCCCGCGCGACCCCACCGACGAGCAAACCGGACGCGCCCTCTACGCCCGCTGGGCCGCCCAGGTCATCGCCTGGGGTGGCAGCATCTCCGCCGAACACGGCATCGGCAAACTCAAGCGCGACCTCTTCAGCCAAATGGCCGGGCCCGAAACCCTCGCGCGCATGAGGCGCATCAAACAGCAGCTCGATCCCCAGACCCTCCTCAACCCCGGCAACCTCCTCGCCAACCCCTAACCCAAGTTCGACAGTTACGAGATGAAAAGTGGGGATTTACAGGGGTTTTTGCTCGTCACCCCCTGAAAGTCTCCACTACATTTTGGATTGTTTTGGGGCGTGTAGGGAGCCGTAAGCCCATGTGAGCAAGCAGATCCGCCGCGAGTTTTTCGGGCTTGGCGACCAAGCGAAGCCGGACTTCAGTTTTGTCTTTGACTGGCAGAACCACGTCCATGGAATAGATCGTATCCATCTGCTTGATGACTTGGCGCGCGCAGTTGCCCAGCTGCTTGCCCGCCAGCCACATTTCCAGAGATCGCCACATCACCAGCGTCAGGAAGCAAACCATGATATGGGCTTGAACCCGGTCTTCACGTTGGTGGTATACCGGTCGCAGTCCCAAATCCGATTTGCTCACCCGAAAAGCGTC
>JAAZFE010000031.1 GCA_012511885.1 Lentisphaerota bacterium
GGCGAGGGGGAGGGCGAGGGGGAGGAGGAGGCTCGCGGCGAGTTGGCTGGGGCGGGGGGGGGTCATGACGTGGCGGGTTGGGTGGGGGGGCGGCGTTCGGTGAGGAGGGCTTCGGCGGCGAGGAGGATGAGGGCGGCGGCGAGGAGCCAGACGAAGCGTTCTTCGTGGATTTTGGCGGTGCGCGTTTCGAGTTCGTCGCGCTTGAGTTGGCTGATGCTTTCGTGGAAGACGCGCTCGAGGCCGGTGTCGCCGGGGGCGGAGCGGACGTAGGTTCCGCCGGTGGCGAGGGCGAGCTGCTGGAGGGTGGGTTCGCGGAGGGATGACTTGACGATTTGGCCCTGGCGGTCTTTGAAGTAGCCGCCGCCCTGAGCGTCGGGGATCATGCCGCCTTCGAGGGTGCCGATGCCGATGGCGTAGAGGCGGATGTCGTGTTCTTTGAGGCGGGGCAGGAGGTTGAGGGGGTTGCCTTCGTGGTCTTCGCCGTCAGTGATGAGGAGGATGACGCGGTCGGCGGGGGAGTCGGGCGGGAAGGAGTTGATGGCGGTTTCGAGGGCCTGTTCGATGGCGGTTCCGCCGCGGGGGATGATGCCGGCGTAGAGGTCGTCGAGGGTCATGGTGAAGGCGGCGTAGTCGCTGGTGAGGGGGCATTGGAGGATGGAGGCGCCGGCGAAGGGGATGAGGCCGATGCGGTCGCCGCGCAGGTTGCGTACGAGGTCGCGCACGCCCCATTTGGCCTGTTGGAGGCGCGAGGGTTTGATGTCGCTGGCGGTCATGGAGCGGGAGGTGTCGAAGACGACGAGGATGTCGAGACCTTGCTGGCGGACTTCTTCCCAGTGGAATCCGTATTGGGGGCGGGCGAGGGCGAGGAAGGCGAGCAGGAGGGCGGCGAGGCGCAGGGCGAGGCGGGCGCCGGCGCGGGCGGGGAGCCACCCGGGCGCCATGTCGGCCCGGTTGGCGGGGGCAAAGAGGCGATCGAGCGCGCGGCGTCGGCGGCGCAGAAGGGTGTGGGCGGCCCAGGCGATGGGTAGGGCGAGGAGCGCCCAGTAGAGCAGATGGGGGGCGGCCCATTTCATGGCAGCCTCCCGAGGCGGGTGAAGCCGAGCAGGGTTTCGAGGCCGAGGGCGAGGAGGGCGAGGATGAGGAAGGGGGCGAATTGCTCGGTGTAGCGGGTGTAGTGGTCGAGTTCGACGCGGGTTTGCTCCATCTGGCTGATGGCGCGGTAGATGTCTTCGAGGCTGGCGAGGTCGGTGGCGCGGAAGTAGCGCGCGCCGGTGAGTTCGGCGATGTGGGTGAGCATGGCTTCGTCTATTTCCGGGGCGAGGGTGCCGAGGCCGAAGAGTCCGCCGGGGGAGCGGGCGGGCTGGCCGGCGGTGGCGCCGACGGTATAGACTTTGATGTCGAGGGCGGCGGCGGCGCGGGCGGCATCGAGGGGGGTGAGGCGTCCGGCGTTGTGGATGCCGTCGGTGAGGAGGATGACGAGTTTGGATTTGGCGGGGGAGTCGCGCAGGCGGTTGACGCCGGAGGCGATGGCGTCGCCGATGGCGGTGCCGTCCTGGAGCATGCCGGTTTGGAGGCGGTCGATCTGGAGGAGGAGCCAGGCGTGGTCGGTGGTGAGGGGGGCGAGGGTGTAGGGCATGGCGGCGAAGGCGACAAGGCCGATACGGTCGTCGGGGCGGGCCTGGACGAATTCGCGGACGACTTCCTTGACGGCATCGAGGCGGTTGATGCGGCGGGTGCGGGTGGAGAAGTCTTCGGCGCGCATGGAGGTGGAGGTGTCCACCACGAGGATGATGTCCACGCCTTCGGTTTCGACGCGGGATTGGCTGATGCCGGTTTGGGGGCGGGCGGCGGCGATGACGAGGGTGGCGAGTCCGAGGGCGTAGAGGGCGGGGGGCAGCCAGCTCAGGAGACGCCAGGGGGAGGGGGGGAGGGCGGCGAGGAGGTCGGCGTCGGGGAAGGTAATGGCGGCGCGGCGGCGGCGGGCGTGGCGCAGCCAGGTGAGCAGCGGCACGAGCAGCAGCAGGAGGAGGGCCCAGGGATGGCGCAGGAGGATCACGGCGAGTCTCCGGGCGGGGCGGGGGTGGGGATGGTTTCGCGGACGAGGCGGGTGGCGGCTTCGAGCGCGTTATGCATGTCGGGTTCGGCGGGCTGATGGCGGGCAAATTTGACGAGGTCGCTTTGGGCGAGGAAGTCGGCGACGAGTTGGCGGTGGGGGGGGGTGAGGTGGCGGGCGGTGAGGGCGTCGCGGATGAATTCCTCGGTGGTGCGCTCGGGGGCACGCAGGCCGTAGCGTCCTTCGAGATAGCGGCGGACGATGGCGGAGAGCTCGACGTAGAAGGGGTCGATGTGGCGTTGGGCGATCCAGTTTTTGGCGCGGAGGGCGGCGATGGCTTCGAGGGCGATCTGGTGGGCGGGGATGGCCGGGGGGTGGTGGAGGAAGGTGCGGGGGGTGCTGAGCAGGCGCCAGATCCCCGCGCCGGCGGCGCTCAGCAGCAGGAGGGCGGCGAGGGCGATCCAGACCCAGCGGGAGGGGGGGGGGGCCAGGGGGCGAGGGCGCTTTTGAGGGGGCGCGGCTCGGTTTCGTGGGGGGCGAGGGTGGGGATGACTTCGAGGGTGACGAAGGGGAAGGGGGTTTTCCAGTGGAGGCCTTCGGGGGTGGTGATGACGAGGTCGGCGCCAGCGGCGAGGATGTGGTTGGTGAGGGTCATGGAGGTGAGCTGGAGAGTATGGGTGGTGCGGCGCAGTTGGCCGGGCAGCTCTTCGGTGTGCTCGTGGTGGTCGCGCAGGATGATGTCGGGCGGGTTGGCGATGGGGGGGAGCTGGACACGGGTGCCGGCGCGGTGCAGGACGGTGAGGCGGAGCTGGACGGGTTCGCCGATACGGATTTGGTTGGTGGAGAGGGTGGCGGTGGCGGCGGCATCCTGGCCGGGCGGCAGTTGGGGGGCGGGGGGGGGCGGGGCGCAGCCGGCGAGCAGGGCAAGGGTCAGGGCGAGGGGGAGAACAAGGCGCGCGGCGGGAAGATTTTCCATGCCATGGAAACTTTTTTTGAGATTTTTCCACGCTATGGAAAAAAGTTTTCCACAGCATGGAAAACGGGTTGCCGCTTCACTCGCTTTGGCTCGCTGGCTCAACCGGCATTCTTCGTTTGCTAGGGACGTTGCGTTTGCCCTGCGTCCAACCGGTTGGACTTTGGCGCGGTGCGCGGCGGCGCCGTTTGGGGCTGGCGGGCGGGGGGTCATCGTCGTTGTTCGCGTTGGCGGAAGAAGTGGATGAGTTGGCGGTCGTAGGGCTGGTTGGTGTAGAGCTCGATGGCGTCGGAGCGGGCGGAGCGGAGGGTGCGCAGGAGGTTGGCGCGTCGGTTGAATTGGGCGGCGGCGAGGGCGCGGCGGGTGGGGGGATGGGAGGTGTCGAGGAGGACGCGTCGGCCGGTTTCGGGGTCCTGGAAGTTGACGAGGCCAATGGGGGGCAGGGCGCTTTCGTGCTGGTCGGCGACGAGGATGCTGACGAGGTCGTGGCGGCGTCCGGTCACGCGCAGGAGGTGGTCGCAGGGGGGGGCGATGAAGTCGGAGATGAGGAAGGCGATGCAGCGGCGGCGGACCACGCGGTTGAGGTAGTCGAGGGCGGGGGCGAGGTCGGTGCGGGGGGCGGCGGCGCGGTCGGCGAGGATTTCGGAGATGACGCGCAGGACGTGGGTGGGGCCTTTGCGGGGGGGGATGTGCTTTTCGACGCGGTCGGTGAAGAGGATGAGGCCGACGCGGTCGTGGTTGGCGATGGCGGAGAAGGCGAGGACGGCGGCGATTTCGGCGCTGAGGTCGCGTTTGAGGTGGGCGGCGGAGCCGAAGCGGTTGGAGGCGGAGATGTCAACGAGGAGCATGACGGTGAGTTCGCGTTCCTCGGTGAATTTTTTGACGTGGAGGTTGCCGGTGCGGGCGGTGACGTTCCAGTCGATGGTGCGGATGTCGTCGCCGGGGATGTATTCGCGGACTTCCTGGAACTCCATGCCCTGGCCCTTGAAGACGGACTGGTAGCGTCCGGCGAAGACGTCGTGGACGGCGCGCCGGGTGCGGATTTCGATGCGCCGTATTTTTTTGAGGGTGTCGCGCGGGATCATAGAGGTGGGGGCGGAGGAGTTTCGATTGCGGGATTGCGTGATTTGGGGATTGGAAGGGGGATGATACTCAATAATCAATATTCAATATCCAATATTCAATATTCAACATTTAAGGGACAGGGAGTTCATTGAGCAGGGTGGTGACGATGTGCTCGGAGGTGATTTCCTCGGCTTCGGCCTCGAAGGAGGGGATGATGCGGTGGCGGAGGACGTCGGGGGCGATGGATTTGACGTCCTGGGGGGTGACGTAGCCGCGGCCCTGGAGGAAGGCGTGGGCGCTGGCGGCGATGGTGAGGTAGAGGGTGGCGCGGGGGGAGGCGCCGTAGCGGATGTGGTCGTGGAGGGCGGGGAGGCCGGCGGCGCGGGGGTCGCGGGAGGCGAAGACGATGGAGAGGATGTAGTCCTTGATTTTGTCGTCCACGTAGATTTCGTCAACGACGGCGCGGGCGCGCAGGAGCAGGTCGGGCTCGATGACTGGGCGGACATGGTGTTCGACGTGGGTGCGGGCGTTGGCGTCGAGGATGCGGCGTTCTTCTTCGCGGGTGGGGTAGTCGATGACGAGTTTGAGCATGAAGCGGTCAACTTGGGCCTCGGGGAGGGGGTAGGTGCCTTCCTGCTCGATGGGGTTTTGGGTGGCCAGCACCAGGAAGGGGTCGGGCAGGGGGAAGGTTTGGTCGGCGATGGTGACTTGGCGTTCCTGCATGGCTTCGAGGAGGGCGGACTGGACCTTGGCGGGGGCGCGGTTGATTTCGTCGGCCAGGATCAGGTTGGCAAAGATGGGGCCTTTGCGGGTGCCGAAGTCGGCGAGTTGGGGGTTGTAGATTTGGGTGCCGATGAGGTCGGCGGGGAGCAGGTCGGGGGTGAACTGGATGCGACGGAAGTCGGTGTGGATGGCGGCGGCCAGGGTTTTGACGGCGAGGGTTTTGGCCAGGCCGGGTACACCTTCGAGGAGGAGGTGGCCGTTGGCCAGCAGGCCGATGAGCAGGCGGTCGAGCAGGTAGCGCTGGCCGATGATGACGCTTTCGAGTTCGGCGCGCAGGGGGGCGAGGAAGGCGCTTTCTTCGCGGACTTTTTCGTTGATGGCAGTGATGCCGGTGTGGCTCATGATGGGTTCTCCTTGGCTTTAGGCTGAATTAAGGTTAGCGGGCTACGGTGGCGTTTTTGCTGGGGGCTCCGGGTTTGGGGACGCGGATATGGATGTGATCGGCGTCGTTGCTGATTTCCAACAGGGTATCGGGGGCGACGGGTCCGGGCAAGAGCAGACGCGAGCTGAAGCGGCGGCTGGAGGCGGAGTGGGCGTCGCGGGTATCCTGGTGGGAGTGGAAGCTGAGGACGCGTCCATCGAGGTGGATTTCGATGGCGTCGGGGTCGGCATCGGGGATGGCGAGGGTGATTTCGTAGGCGTCGGGGGTTTCGGCCATATTCATGGAGGGGGCGGGGGGGAGGGTGGCCCAGGCGGCATCGTGGGCGAAGAGGGAATCGAAGTCGGCGAAGGCATGGTGGAACTCGTCAAGCATGCGCTCCATTTCGGCGTGGAGGTGGCTGGCGGGGTGACGGGTGAGGCGCGGGGGGAGGGGGGGGACGGGCCGGAACC
>JAAZFE010000032.1 GCA_012511885.1 Lentisphaerota bacterium
CACGGGGGCGCTTGCCACCTTGAAATTCCCCACGCATTGGTTTGAGAACACGCCGCAAGGCAAGTTCATGCTGAACATCGCCTTTGGACAGTCGAAATACTATGTGGACAACCTTTCCGAGAACATCCGGCGCGGACTCCGCAAGAAACTGCGCGAGGGCATCTATCCGAACATGCCGCCGCCGGGATACCGCAACGACAAGCAAACGCGGGCCATCGTGATTGACGAAGAACGGGCCCTATTCATCCGCAAGATGTTCGATGCCTACGCGACGGGCACCTACACCTACGCGAGCCTTGCCAAGACCGTGACGGGCTGGGGTTTTCGCGGGGTGCGTAACAAGCCGATGGCGGCAAGCAAGGTCCGCGACATCCTGACGAATCCTTTTTACATCGGCCTTTTCCGGTTCAGCGGGGAAATCTACGAGGGCAAGCACCCGCCGTTAATTCCGCGCGAACTGTTCGAGCGTGTCCAAAAGGTTCTGAAACGGACGGGCCGGGGCCGCTATGTGAAGCACAGCCGCTTTCCGTTCCGTGGCTTGATCATCTGCCACGAATGCGGCTGCGCGATCACTTCCGACATTCAGGCGGGACACCCGTACTACCGTTGCGGAAAGCGGCGCGGCCCGTGCAGTTTGAAGACGATCCGGGAGGAAGCCTTGACGCAGTTGCTACGGGCGAGCATCCGGCGGGTCTCGATTTCTGACGAGGCGGCAGCCTTGATGTTGGCGGAGGTAGAACGCTGGGTTGAGGCGGATGCGCAAGCCCAGGCGGTGCGGGTGGAGCGTCAGAAATCGGACCTCGCACGGATTTCCGCCCGTCTGGACCGGCTGCTGGCAGCGTTCATTGATGGCGATATTGAGCGGGGCGATTTCACCGCGATGAAGGAGAAGCTAACCTTTGAAAAAGCGGCCTTGGCGGATTCCATCGCCAAATTCGAGGACAAAGGGGTGGGACGGTTCAAAACTCTGGTGGACTTCATAACGGCATCGCGCCAAGCAAAATATGATGCACAGACGGAGAATTTGGACGAATTGCGGAATTGGCACAAAAAGGTCGGTTCAAAACTGATTTTCTCAAGCCGAACATTGGGGTCTGAGCGTGGAGAGGCGCAGGCGGCCCCGCCGCCCAACGGATACGGTTCGCAAGGCGGTTCGGAAGGATTGCCCCCGCCGATCCCCATGCCTCGCGGCGGCTCTGCCGCACGCTCGGCTTGCAAAAACCATAAAAATCCCTCGCAAAATGGATCGTTTTCGTTCGTCGCCGATCCCAAGGCCCCGTTCGTCCCGATCTTGCCGCAGGATTTGAAAGCCGTAGCCCCCGCCGAAAAATTCTTCCGCTCGCTTGGGTCAAAAACCGATCCCGTCTTGCACATTCAGTACCCGCCCGAGTGGGCCGATGTGCTGAAAAACCCCAAACCGAAAGATTGGCGGAGAGAGAGGGATTCGAACCCCCGTCCCGCGCGAGCGGGATCCGGTTTTCAAGACCGGCGCGTTCAGCCACTCCGCCATCTCTCCGCAGACAGGCCCATCCCTCTAACCTACCCCGCCCCCGCCCCCCGATCAATCCACATTCTCCCGCCCTTTGCCGGCAGCTGCCGGCTGTTCCCCAAGTTCCCCCTCCATACCCTCACGGCATGCCGTGAGGCCCGCATTCCCGCAATCACGCAATCACGCAATCACGCAATTCCTAAAACGTGTCCGTGATCAACCGATACGCCGTCGTCCCCGGCGGCGGAATCGCCGGCAAATCCGACGGCTCAAACCATTGCGCGTCGGCAATCTCATCCGCCTGCAAGCGCAGCTCCCCCGCCTTCCATTGCGCGCGAAACGCCATCATCAGCAAATAAGGAAACGGCCAGGCCTGACTCCCCACATATTCAACCTCCCCCAGCTCCAGCCCCACCTCCTCGCGCACCTCGCGCCGCACCGCCCCCTCCGCCGACTCCCCCACCTCGATATAGCCCGCCAAACACGCGTACAGCTCCGGAATCCGCTGCACATGCCGCGCCAGCAGAATCCTTCCCTCCCGCTCCACCCGCACAATCACCGCCGGTTCCACCGACGGATACGCCACCCACCCGCAGCCCCCGCACACCCGCGCCAACTCCGTCGGATGCTCCCCCAGTTGCCCCCCGCACCGCGCGCAAAACCGGCACTCCGCCCGCCAGTTCAGCAGCCCCAGCGCCCGGCACACCCGCCCCGCCAACAGCGACCCCTCCGCAATCAACTGCCGCACCCGCGCCCAGGCAAAACCCTCCGGCGCCGCGCCAGCCCCCCCCGCCAGCCTCACCGCCCGCCCCCCCTCCGGGCTCAGCTCCACCCCATCCGCCACCTCCCGCCCCGCCACCGCCTCCAGCCCCGCCGGCTCCAGCGTGCCCGCCCGCACCAGCAGCCGCCCCTCGCAAAAAATCAGCACATCCGCCTTCATTTCCATACCCCCATCCTAAGCCCGGATCACGCCCGCGACAAGCCCACTCCAAAAACCGCCCCCTCCCTGCTCCCCTGCTCCATGCTCGCCGCGCAGCGGCGCCGCGTCAGCGCCAAACAAAGCACAAAGCACGAAGCACAAAGCACATCACCGCGTCAGCGGCGTCAGTTGCCAAACCCCGCTCCCCCTGTCATACTGCCAGCCCATGAACCCTCGCTCCGCCAGCGCATCCCCCGGCTTCACCCTCCTCGAAATCCTCTTCGCCCTGGCCCTCAGCGCCGCCCTCGCCGCCACCGTCGCCGGTGCCATCGCCGCCGTCAGCCACGCCGAACGCGTCGCCCAACACTACGCCACCGCCAGCCTGCACCTGACCACCCTCCAAACCGCCCAACGCCTGCACCCCACCGGCACCCCCCCCACCCTCCCCGGCTGGCACATCGAGCAGACCCCCCTCACCGTCCAACACCCCGGCAGCCCCCCGCGCCAGGGTGCCCGGCTCACCCTCCGCGCCCGTGGCAACCCCATCCCCCCCATAACCATTCAACTCCTGGAAACCTCGCCATGACCCCCCGCCAACCCCAACCCACCCTCGTCATCATCGCCGCCGGCCTAGGCTGGAACATCATCCATCACCACAAACCCGCCACCCGGCTCAACTTCCGCCCCATCGCGCCCGGCGCCCTCTCCCTCACCTGTCCCGCCCAGGCCACCCTCCGCACCGCCCTGCCCATCGCCCAACACGGCATCGTCGCCTCCGGCTGGCACCACCACGACCTCGCCCGACCCTGGTTCTGGGAACAGTCCGCCGCCCTCGTCAACGGACCCCGCATCTGGACCGAGGCCCGGCGCGCCGGCCAAACCGTCGGCATGGCCTTCTTCCAGCAAAGCCTCGGCGAAACCCTCGACCTCGTCATCTCGCCCAAGCCCATCCACCGCCACCACGGCGGACTCATCCTCGACTGCTACACCCGCCCCGAACCCCTCTACGCCGAACTCCGCGCCGCCCTCGGACGCCCCTTCGACTTCTACCACTACTGGGGCCCCCTCGCCCGCGCCCGCGTCGGACGCTGGATCGCCCAGGCCGCCCGCGCCATCCTCCAGCGCCCCGACGCCCCCCACCACCTCTTCCTCTACCTGCCCACCCTCGACTACGACCAGCAGCGCCACGGCCCCCACTCCCCCCAAACCGCCGCCGCCCTCAACGAATTCATCGCCCAAATCGAACCCCTCATCGCCACCGCCGAAGACCAAAACCGCGCCTGGGTCCTCACAGGCGACTACGCCATCGAACCCGTCAGCCCCCAGGGCGCCATCTTCCCCAACCGCCTCCTGCGCCAAGCCGGCCTCTTCCACACCCGCCAAACCGCCCGCATGCTCTACCCCGACTTCTTCACCTCCCGCGCCTTCGCCATCGTTGACCACCAAATCGCCCACGTCCACGTCCCCGACCCCGACCATCTCCCCGCCGTGCGCGACCTCCTCCAAGCCCAAACCGGCATCGCCCAAATCCTCGACCGCAACGCCCAAACCCACCAAAACATCCACCACCCCCCCCGCTCCGGCGACCTCCTCCTCATTGCCGCCCCCGGCCACTGGTTCGCCTACCCCTGGTGGACCCACCCCCGCCAAGCCCCCGACTACGCCAACCACATGGACATCCACAACAAGCCCGGTTTCGACCCCTGCGAGCTATACTTCGCCTTCCCCCCCCCCCGCACCTCCCAAAACACCGCCAGAATCCGCGGCTCCCACGGACGTTCCGGCCCCGGCTGCGAAGTCGCCACCGCCGGCCACTTCCCCCACGCCACCACCTTCGACCAACTCGCCACCGCCCTCCACCACCACCTCACCCCCTGACCCCGCCCCTCGGCCATGGCTTAGGGGTCAGCCCTATATGGCTTAGGGGTCAGCCCTATATTATAATTCTTTTCTCATTTCCCTCTCCCCCAATCCATTAGAACCCGTCAAAAAAACCAAAAAACCTCGATTTCCACCAATTTCACCCCAAAACCGCCCGTTTTTCACGATTTTCAGGCTTTTTCAGGCGGTTTTTGACGCGCGCGTTCCAGAGGCTATTGCAACAGGAGGTTTCTCTAAAAAGGGTTATGCGCTAGTTTGATTCCTTCGCCTATCACAAGGAAGGAAACAATGAAATACCATCGCATAACCCAAGAAGAACGTAG
>JAAZFE010000033.1 GCA_012511885.1 Lentisphaerota bacterium
GACGGGTTGGAATCGTCGCGCCGAAGGGCAACAGGGATGAAAAATAACTTTTCCTACTCAAATATCCGCATCATCCAGTGCAGCAATAAGTAAAACTGTTTTCATCCATGTTGATGAATTATCCAGGTGAACAAGCCCACCGGATAAATCCCGGCGCCCCCACCCAATCCGGCAGTCACCGGTCATCCCCCCCCGCCCCACCATCCCGTAAGGGCGCAAGATTTTCCGCCCCTGTGACGGCCCGTATTCCTCCAACGCCATCGCGGTGAACATGACGCCACCGAAAACGAAAAAACAACGTTTTTACGCCCCAAAACCGCCCAAATCAGCCCAAATCACCCAAAATTCGGCCAAAATCACCCCGAAAAGCGAAAAACGCGCCATTTTCTACCCCAAAACGCGTTTTTTGGAACGCAAACGGCCAGTCGGTTACTTGGAGTTTGGAAAGGCCAAATTACAATCTGAAACCCCGCCTGACGACACTCAATATAACTCGAAAATCGAATCCTGTCCGAGATGCCGCAGGTATTTTTTCGCGAGCGCTTCCAGAGTGTCGGGCGGGCCAATGGAAATCCACTTGTCCTCGGGGCCCCTGAAACTGAGGCGTTCAGGGGAGAATATCCGTTTTTCAGGGTCTTCCAGAATGAATCTCATCGCTGGCATATAGTGGGCATGGGCACGCTGGTAGTTATCCCAAATTGACCGGCCGCCAAATTCGAATGGCATCCAGGAGGATTCTTGTGTGTCGTGGATGACAATCATATTTTTTCGGACTTCAATTTTGAACAACCAGTCCGGTGCGTCTTTGGGCAGGTGTTTTTTGACGGCGGCGATTTCGCTTTTCTGGATGATGGCCGGTTCTTTGCGCCGGAGAAACACCTGGGCATTGACCGTCTCATAGATTTCATATCCGGGTGGGATTTTGTCCGCCAGAGTGCCATTCGACTTCCTGGAAAAGTAGTATTTGGGTTTTCCGGTTTTGGTGACTCCCTGATGGAGGTAATAAAGCGTGCCGCGGCGAGTTTTATGGGTGACAGTCATGGCCGAATGTTTCCTGTGGTTGGGTAAACTCAAAAAGCTCGTTCTTCGCATCCCGATATCAACATGTTAAAGGCACTCAGGACAACTGAAATTGCACCCCCACCTCGCAACCATCGGCCCCACCCCCCTCTTCCCCGCCGCTCGGGCAATAACGCCTCGAAAGGTTCTCAAATAGAATTCCTCCGCAGTCTTGGCGGCTTGGCGAGAGAAAACACTCTCGAGGCTATCGCCATCTCACATCTCCTTGCACTATTTCCGACGCTCTTAGCGTTCTCTTAGACCCGTCCCCTGCGCACAACAACCACACCATGCGCCATCGCCTTTTCTTGACACAGCAGCCCCCATTCACACAAAATGAGGTTGTTAAGTATGGTGCTCAAGACAACCCGCTCCAAATCTCATTGATCTCATTTACTGACATTGACTGGAAAAAAAAACGCAAGGAATATCTGATGGCTATAGACAATCGTCCAACCCGAATAAAAACACTCATAAAATATTTGTACTCCTTTTGCCCGTACCCTTTAACCGTCCACATTGGCAAAGGCAAAAGAGAGCACTTGCGTATTGTCGACTTCTCAGTCCTTGAAACGCTTCGCAAAGCCCCTCTTAACCAGTTGACAAATAGCACAACCTTCGAAGCACTTCTTCCAACATTGGGACTTTGTGGCGGTAAAATGTACTACCCGGCACACCTGAACAAGTATCGGGACAAAGGACTCCTGCATATGCAAATGCCAAACCAGTTTGCGCCGTATCTCATCAAACTTTCAGAACTTGGTGTACGCAAATACTGTGAAATCGGGGTCAAATATGGAGGCACATTTGCCATTACAACCGAATACCTTCAACGCCTGAGTGGACTTGAGTATGCTTGCGCCGCAGATATCAACTACTGCCCCTCTTTGGTCAGATACAGTCGACGAAATCGTCGTGCTTCGTTTTACCAGCTGGATTCCGCGTCTGATTCATTCCTGCATCTGTTGAAACAACACAAGTTTGATGCAGTATTCGTCGATGGAGATCACGAAGAAAAGGCTTGTTATAATGACATTCTCAATGCGACACAATACGCGCGCCATGTAATCGTGCACGACATCTCCAACGATTACACGCCTGGTCCGGGCAATGCGTGGAAACAAATGAAGAAGGCATTTTCAGACCGATACATTTTCCATGAGTTTACCGCTCAGTATGCAGACTTACTTCGAGACACTGGCAATATAAAACTTCTTGGAATTGGCTTGGCCGAGTTGATTGACAGGCCATAACTTCCTTACCTCGCTCCTTATTGCTGGCGTCCGGGACAAAGCATTTTGCAAAGTGTACAGGGACTGGCGTGCTGATACTCCTCCGCGGTCTTGGCGGCTTGGCGAGAGAAAACCCGTGCGATTGCGGTAGTCGAGGCAATCTCGATCTCCCCCCTCGTGCCCTTTCCGGTGCTTTTTGCGCGCTTTCTGCTGCGGCTACTCCTTTTCGGGAGCGGGTTCGTGGAACTTGCTGGCAACGAGGCTGCGGATCGCCGCCAACGCCTGGCAGGCATCCTTCCCCTCCGCCGTGAACGTAATCTCCGCGCCATACTCCGCGCCCAAGGCCAGCACGCTCATGATGCTCTTGGCGTCGGCGGACCGGTTGTTGTGGGTGATGATCAGTTTGGCGTTGAACCGCTGAACCAGCCGCACCAGATGCGCCGCCGGCAAGGCGTGCAAACCCGACTTATTCATCAGCTTCAAGTTCGCCGTCTGCACCCGCCGCGACGTCGGTTTGCGGGGGATGCGCCCCGTCTCGCGCTTCGAGGCCCGTTGCGCCAAATCCACCACCCGTTCGAAGGAGTCCGACTTCACAAACACAAAATCGGCTCCCTCCTCAAAGCACTGCAACCGCGAGGCCGGATCCGTCCGGTCCGTCAGCACAATCGCCATGCAGTGCGGCACCACCGCCATCGCATGACGCAGCACCTCGAGCCCGCTACCGTTCGGAAACGCCATGTCCAACAGCAACGTCCCCGGACGATGCGCATCAATCTGCCGAATCGCCGAGCTCACCGTGCTCGCCTGCTTCACCAAAATGTCCGCCGACGTCTTTTTCAGCCGACGCGCCATCTGCCGCCGACGCTCCGCGTCCGCCTCCACCAGCAGCAGGATCGGCTGTCCCAACAGCCCCCCCGCCGACACATTCTTTCTCTTCTTTGCTGCCGTTGCCATCTTCATCCTCCTTCCGGTGGCGATTGCTTACAACAATTGCTCAAATGGACGACTCGCCCACTCGTTAGAAGTGTAGCCGCATTCCCCCGCCCAAGCAAGCTCCGAAACCCGCCGCGCGAAAACTTGACCCGGCCCCCGGCATGAGCCAAGCTGGCTTCATGCGTTTTGGGTGCTTCATCCTGTTGCTGGCGGCGGCCCGGCCCCTCTTGGCGGCCTCGCCTATGCCCCCGGCCGCCACCAGCGGACCGCCGACCCGCTCGATCCTCAACGAAGCCCACGCCGCCATCCATCGCGCCAACCGCTGGCTCGAAGCCCACCCCGCCCCCGAGCCCCTCCCCGATCCCGCCGACCACTGGGCCGGGCAGACCCTCCAGACCCCCGAAGACATTGCCCTTCTCCTTCCCCTCCTCGAAGGCCACATCCCCCCCCATCTGCCCGACCTCTTCTACGCCTACGCCGCCCTCGCCCTGGCCCTCGACCAGATTGGCCACGAAACCATCTTCCTCGACGCCACCCGCCCTGTCGCCTGGCGCGAAGCCCTCCTGCACCAACTCGTCCAAACTCAGCGCATCGATCCCCAGGGCCGCGGCTTTTGGGGTGTCGGCGATGACCCGGCAGCCCTCGCCCGCGCCACCGCCTATGCCCTCCGCGCCCTCGCCATCACCGGCGCCAGCCCACCATAGCCAAACAGACAAAATCTCTCGTCAGCGCGGAGGCGGCGGCGCCGCGCTCAATACACTTCCCGGCGCAGGCCGCGGACGGCGAGGGCATAGCCCAGCAGGTTGAGCAGCAGCCAAACACCCACGCCCAACGCGGGCACCCATCCGCCCCAATCCTGAAAGACACTCGGGACGCCGCTGCCGCGCATGACCATCCATATTTGGGGCGCGACCGGATGATGGAAAAAGAAACCGCCCATGATGACTTGATTCACAACGAGTGACTTGGTGACACTGGAACTGAGCAGCCCGAAGGTGAGCCCGCCAAACATCGGGAAGGCAAAACACCACAGGAAGAGCACGGCGCCCGCCGCCAGATAGGCGCTGAGCGACCGCCCGAACAACCCCGACAAACCCAGGGCCAGAGTCGAGAGTGTCAGGCCCACCAGCACGTTGAGCGCAAAGCAGGCGAGATAGACCCAGAGTTCGAGCCCTCCCCACAGCGCCGCGCCCAACACAAAGGGCAAGGTGAGCGCGCTTAGCCAGAGGGTGAACGTCCAGGCGCCCAGCAATTTGCCGCGAGCCAGCGCCGAGGGCGTCATCGTCGAGTTCGCCAGCGCCGCATAGGTGCGCTGCTCCCGCTCCTGCGAAATGCGCTGCGCCGAGGCCAACGGCGAGAGCAGAATCAGCAAACCCGCCTGCGTGAAAATGGCAAACATGGCGACGGTTGTGCCGACTTCTCCCGGCTGGATGACCTCGGTGGTGTAGGCTCCCAGCATGGCCAGCACCACCTGCAGCAGAGGAATCAGTAGAAAGAAGAGCGGCATGATCCATAAGCGACGCTCACGCACGCGAACTCTCAAATCCAACCAATATAGGGGGTTCATTGTGCCTCTCCTTCATGCAAGATGCCTAAAACCACATCGGCCAAGCCGGACGACATCTGCCGGAAGTCGCGCACGTGTCCACCCGCCTGCAACACGGCGGCCAAGCCGCGCGAAGCCGCCTCTTCGTTGGTGGCCGTAAATTCAACGCCATTCGGCACCTCGACCACCCGAAATCCCCCCGCCTCCAGCGCGCGCTTCGCCGCCGCCGGATCCGCGCACAACGCGCGCCATTGGTGTCCGCCCAGCACGCTGCGAATCTCCGCGCGTTCGAAGAACGTTTTGCCCTCGGCAATCTCCACCCAGCGCCCTTCGTCCATGATGCCAAAACGGTCCGCCAGCTCTTCCAGTTCGGGCAGAATATGCGACGAAATGACAACCGTCCGGCCTATGCTGGTGAGTCGGCGCACAATGCTCAGCAGCTCCGCGCGCGCCCGCACATCCAGCCCCGCCGCCGGCTCGTCCAGCAGCAGCAGCGGCACATCCAGCAACAGCATCCGACCCAACGCCAGCCGCCGTTGCCACCCTGCGGATAGCGATTCCACCTCCGACTCCATCCACGGTGCCAGCCCCAGCAGCTCTACCGCCTGATCCATTTGCTTTGCGAGGCGCTGCCCTTCCAAGCGGTGCACCCGTGCGAAAAACTGCAAATATTCGCGGCAGCTTACATCGGTGTACACGCCCAGCGGATCCGGCATCAGCCCAATCCAACGCGCCGCCGCCTGCGGATTGCCGGTCACATCGTCCTCCCCGACCCACACCCGCCCGCGCTCCGGTCGCAACAGCCCCGCCATCAGCTTCAACAGCGTGCTCTTCCCCGCGCCGTTCGGTCCCACCAGCCCGAACACCTCGCCCTGCTTGACCGTGAGCGACAGCTCTTTGACTGCCTCGACCCCGTTGGGATAACGCTTGCTGAGCGCTTCCAGCCGCACCCAGTTGACTGTGTTGGCACCACTCATTTCCACTGCTCCATCCAAATGGTTCGCGATTTAACTTCCCAGTCGTCGCCAAGGGGGCGCACTCGTAGCGGGGTATTTTTCTGCCACGCCACCACCAACCAATCATGCTCCGGCACCTTCGATTCGCGCGGCGGATGATTATGCGTGGGGTCCTGGCAACCCTCTTGCAAATGCCACCGATCCGCCACCGCATGAAGCGCTTTCGGCAACCCCGACAAACCATTCTTGGGCCTCGGTTCGACCTCTAATGGTCGTTGTCGCTCCCCCGTCTTCATCGCGCCCAAATCGCGCCAGACCCCCTCGGCGAAGAC
This sequence comes from Lentisphaerota bacterium, assembly GCA_012511885.1. Lineage (GTDB taxonomy): Bacteria > Verrucomicrobiota > Kiritimatiellia > CAIQIC01 > Lenti-01 > JAAZFE01. The sequence continues at coordinate 6,059 of JAAZFE010000033.1, forward strand.
ATATACCCGCTCGACATCCTCCGTCGCCTGCACGCTCCGCCGGTCGCCTCGCTCGCCCTCCAACACCATCGGCGAGCGCGACGGCTCAAACCACCCCGTCTCACACAACGCAATTTCGCCCGCCGGCTGCCTCGGAAATGTCCAGCGCTGCTCGTCCGGCAAAAGCACTCGATCCAATCGCACCCAGATGCCATCGAGTCGAGGTGAAGACGGCACGAGCACAACCGCATTCGTCGGCATCGTCCATTCCGTCCGGCCATGGCCAAACGTCATGCCAGACGCGACAACATGGCAGCGCATCTCCTCCCAGCCCGACACCATCAGCCGATACTCCGTCACATCCGCGCGCGGCCGCCGATTCAACCACAACTTCCCGCCGCCCCACATCCCCAGCGCACACGCCGCCGACCACGCCGGCAACAGCCACCACACCGCCACGCGGCGCTCCCCCCGCCTCCGCCAAAACATCACCGCCAACACCACCATGATGCCCCCGGCAAAGACCGCCCACCCCAGCCAGGTCCAGAGGGCAAACCGCCATTGATCGGGCTTGAACAAATCAACTTCGTTATCAAAAAGACTTTCTTCACGCTCCCATTTCCTGTCGTCATCTTCGTTGTGGTCATAATGAATTTTCAGCTGCTGCAAACTGGACAGCCCGTCGAGCGATTTAGACTGATGCACAACGCCCAACAGCGCGCGCCCATCCACGCCCGTGCCCAGGGTGGTTCGCATCTGCTCGACCATCTCTTTTTCGCCGACAAGTTGAATCCCGCTCAAGAGCAGACGGCGCAAAATCGCCTCGCGACCTTTCAGGGTTTCCCAAAGCGATTCGGTCATCCAAATGCCCTGCACCTGGAGATAGGCCTCCATGGCATCCGGCAACGCGTGGACTCGATCCAGCGTGCTAATATTCTGCAACATCTCTTTGATCACCGCATCATCGGGCCCGGCTCCCAGCAATACGCGGTGACTTTCAACTTGCATGCGTGGAGGCAACCGCCCGCGGCACAGCTCCTGGCCCTGGGCATCGGTCACTTGATAGCCACCCCACAACGCCGGGTGGTACAGATCCCGTTCGCTCGGGATATGGCTCTTTCTGGGGCGCACCACAGGCACCCGCAACGGGAATTGGGGTTCCACTTCCCAGCGCTCTTCCTGAAAAGTCGGCCCGATGGGCACCCCCGGCAAAATATCCAACACGAAGGAATCTGTATCGATCTTCGCAGAATCTTTCGGCCAGTTCATTCTCTTGTCGGGAACACCCGCGTGCCAAATCAAGACCGACAACGGGCCTGGCGGAAGGGACGCGCCCTCGTTCAGCGTAAACACCAGGTCGCCGTCATATCCCCGGTTGTTCGGCACCGCCTTTTGCTGAAACTCCTTCGACGGCTCCACCGCCCAGCCCGAAACAAACTCCGCCGACACCGTGGCATCCGCCTTCGGCCCGCGCCACTCATCCCATGTGGCCCCGCGCGCAAACGCCGCCCCGCCCAAAACACCCAGCCACACCCACAAACACCATCGAGCTGTTCTCATCCAAAGACCCTTCCAATTGGGGTTGATCACCAAACCCCATTCTACGCCACATCCTCACCACGCAAAGAATATTTGTAAAAAAAAATCACATGTTGCCCGCGACAACTCCGCTCCACAGACGCGACATCCCGCTACTCCCGGCAGTTGCCCATTTTCGCCTGATTTCGCCGTTTTTTACCCATTTTTGGCCCGTTTTTGACCAATTTTACCCGTTTTTTACCCATTTTGGGTCGCGCGTTCCAGAGGCTATTGCAACAGGAGGTTTCTCTAAAAAGGGTTATGCGCTAGTTTGATTCCTTCGCCTATCACAAGGAAGGAAACAATGAAATACCATCGCATAACCCAAGAAGAACGTA
>JAAZFE010000006.1 GCA_012511885.1 Lentisphaerota bacterium
CCGAGACGCAGGAGGCCTGCCTGTTCCTCAATCATCTGAGCGTCATGATGGCCTACCGCATCTACGAGCGCCTGAAACAAAACGGAAAGCTCAAAGAATACGCCGTCCAAAAGACGATGGAACACCTGCTCAAAGACATCCGCGTCACCCGCTATGGCGACACCGGACAATGGCAGATCGAACCCGTCCCCAAGGCGGCCCGCCTCGCTCTTGAGGCCATTGGCTTAACGCTCCCTGAAACACCCTGCTGACAACAAACTTATACACCAAATCACGGAGTTCCGGTTTAGAAAAAAAGTGATGGGAAGCGTAAAAATCTATTGACCTGGGTCTTGACGAAGTTGGATACTGTTGGCGGTGAAAAAAATACACCGTAAAGAGGACATACCATGAACCGTTGGCTGGGTTGGGTGATTGTGTCGGTGTTGGGGTTGGGTGTTGCGCAGGGGTGGGCGCGGAGCGACGTGTCGCAGGCGGAGCGGGTCGAGCTGCTGACTCCGGTGACGCTGGGGATCAGGTCGCAGGAGAGCGAGACGGAGGGCGTGGCCGATGTGCTCGTGCCGCTGTGGCGCGGGCCGCAGAGCGTGCTGCTGGCCAACCTGCGCGGGGCGATGAACGACCACGACGAGGAGGAGCTCAACGTGGGGCTGGGGCTGCGTCATTTGGTGGACGCGCGCCATCCGTTTATTGTGGGCGGCTTTGTGTTCTATGACGGACGCTGGACGCGGCAGCACAACCGCTTTGACCAGCTCGGGCTGAGCGCGGAGGTGCTGAGCGACTGGGTGGACGGGCGCATCAACTATTATCTGCCGAACCATGGCACGGCGCTGGTGGACCGCGAGGATACGTTGAGCACCCGAGAGACCCGGCGGGTGGTGGAGGAAAGTGCGACGGCCTGGGGGGATCCGTACGGGCGGGTGCATGAGATCGTGCAGGACCGGACCACGGTCTGGACGCGGCGGGAGATTACGACGCGGGAGACGATCGGACAGTTTTATGAGAACCGCGAGGCGGCGCTCGAGGGGTGGGACGCGGAGATCGGTTTGCGGCTGCCGCTGTTTGAGCGCTGGTTCGAGACGCGGGTGTTCGCGGGGTACCAGTATTTTGATCATCCGTTCGGCGGGCACCTGAAGGGGGCGCAGGGGCGGATCGAGCTGCGCGCGCTCGAGGGGCGGCTGCTGCTGGACGCGCAGGTGTTCGAGAACCGCGAGCTTAACCAGAGCGATTGGCGCGCGGGGGTGCGGATGCGCCTGCCGTTCGAGCTGAGCGCGCTGGCGCAGGGGCGCAACCCCTTCGCGCGGACGGAGGCTTTCGGGCGGGGCGACTTGCGCTCGCGGCTGGATGACATGGTGATGCGCGACCCGAAGATCCAGCTCCAGAAGTCGGGCTATGTGGAGGATGTGTCCAAGCGCACGACGGAGAAGAGTACGCGCACGAAGGAGGAGAAGCGGACCGAGAACGCGACCGAGGTGCTCGCGGACGGGGTGACCTTTGTGGACGGCGACCAGGGCGATGACGCCAACCCCGGCACGGCGGAGCAGCCGAAGGAGACGATTCAGGGCGGCGTGGACGGCGCGCAGGCCAGCAGCCGGCTCTATACGATGGCTTGGCCGGATGGCAAGGAGCGGCGCCTGGTGTATGTGCGGTCGGCGAGCCAGCCGTACGCGGGCGCGGAGGTGGAGTCGCCGGACATCGGATTGTTTGGCAGCAGCGTGCCGATGCCGGCCTTTGACGGCAAGGTGTTCGGCGGGGGGGCGAGTCCGCGCGTGTTGTCCGAGAATGCGCCGGGCCTTGTGGTGCTCGACTCCGCACGGGGCCTGGGGATCACCGGCTTTGAGTTCACGGGGAGCGGGCTGTCCACGGGCATCCGTTCGCGCAGCGGCGAGCTGCTGGTGTGGAACAACGATTTCCGCCAGTTGACCTACGGGCTGGCCATGGAGACGAGTGACCCGGATGTGGACAGCTGGTTCCTGGCGAACCGTTTTTCGGAAATTACGGAACGCGGGATTGATGTGGACGCCCAAGGCGATGGCACGGGGCTGTTCCGCCTCCGGGCGGAAGACAACAGCTTCCGGGATGGCCAGGCGGGCCTTGTCGGCGAATCTATTATTGACTATGACGCCGCGCATGTTCTGTTCGCCCGGAATAATTTCCGCGACTTGGAGGGCGGCGGACTACTTTTTATGGCCACGCTGGCCGACGATTCCACGGGCACTGCGCAAATCGCCCTGGTGAACAACGTCGTCTATCGGTCCGGAATGGATTTAGACCAGGGGATTGGCTTGGGCGTGATTGCGAACAGCAGAGATGGCCATGCCATTGTCCATGCGTTGGGCAACCGGGTGGACGAGGCCGCCACGGGCCTGTACGCCACGGGACTGGCCCACGGGAACGGCCATGCCCAGGTGATATTGAGCGACAATCTGGTTTCCAATTGCTACCTGGCCGGGATCTTCAGCGGGGCCAGGGCCTTCGGGACCGGCAACGCGGAGGTTGTTGCCACAGAAAACCTCACCCGTGAAACCAGCAACTGGGGCTTTTTCCTTATCGCGCAAGCCGAAGAAGGGTCGGCCTATGTGGGAACCGCGGAGAACATCGCGGAGGGCGCCGGCACCGGGATGGCTTTCGGAGTGACATCCAGCAAGGGATTTGCCGCGCTGGGTGTCAATGGCGATACCGTGCGCGACAACACCTTCAGTGGCATTGATGCGGAAGTTTCTTCCGCCGAAGGCCATGCAACGATGCTGTTTCTAGGCGTTACGGCGGAGAACAATGGCGGGGATGGCATCTATGCGGACATCTGGTCCGACGCCCAAAGCGTGACCGTTGATTTCGCCAACAACGAGCTGAAAAACAACGCGGAATATGGTTTGAATCTGCAGGCCAAAACGGAGGGAGAGGCTCTGAATGTATTTGCCGTCGAGAACCGGGCGGAGGGCAATGAAGAGGTCGGCATGTCGTTTATGATGGAATCCGCGAGTGGAGACATCCAATTTTTCGGGATGGACAACGCGGTCGTGGACAACGGCGACAGTGGACTGGACATCTACGCCCGAAACACGGATGGCACGTCGGCGGCGAATATGAATGTCCTTGTGGCGGACAACATCGCCGTCGGCAATCAAGGCGATGGTGTCTTCGTCGTGGCATTGGCAGAATCGTCGGGCATGGTTGGCCTGAATGTCACCGACAATCTGATGGACGAAAATCAGGATGGCGGACTCCGCATGGTCACCTATCTGTCCGAGGCTTCCGGGAACACCCTAGTGAGCGGGAACCGGTTCTGCGGGAACGCGGCGACCGGTTTCACGCACAACGGCATGGAGGGATCCGATGTGGTCTGGACCGTTGCCTCCAATGTGATTGAAGACAATCTGGATGGAGTGGATGTGTTTTGGGACGTGAATCCGGTGACGGCGGATTTCACTTTCACAGCGAACAGCCTGGAGAATACTCAGGCTAATTTCTGGCTGGAGGCTCCGTTTGCTGTGAACGCGCAGGGGAACTGGTGGGGCGCGGCGCCGCCCGATCCGGCCAAGATCGTGGCAACTGGCGCGGGGGCCATTGATTGGAGCAACTGGCTTCCCGTGCGGCCGGATCTGCCCTGACCGGCGGCGTCCCGGCCGGGGCGCGCGCTGACAAAGAAGAAGTTGTCAGTTTTCCATGGCGTGGAAAACCAGTTGCCGCTACGCTCGCTGTGGCTCGGCACTCGCCTATTTCCATGGCGTGGAAAAGTTTTTTCCATGGCGTGGAAAAAACGTAAAAAATGTTGCCGCTACGCTCGCTTTGGCTCGCTCGCTCGCACAACTTTTAGCTGTGCGCTATAGACCTCGCGTTCGCCATGCGTCCGGCAAGCCGGACTTTGGCTCGGCACTCGGCTATTTCCATGGCGTGGAAAATGGAGTGTTTTTGGGGAGATGGAAAATGAGTCGCCGCAGCCGAAAAACGCGGAAAAATGAGTGAAAATCGTCGAAAAACGGGTCAAAATGGCCGTTTTGGGCGTGTTTTGGCGTGTTTTTTGCTGAAAACCGGCTGAAACCGGCTGAAAAGGGCGTTTTTGGGGTGGTGGCCTGGCGGGGCTGATTTTTTGCGTGGGATGGGTGCGAACGGGTAACTTGGATTATTCATCAACATGGACAAAACTATTGCAATATGCTGTGAGGCAGCATGATGAGGAATTATGCACATTTTAATTGATTTTTGTCCATGTTGCCCTTCGGCGCGACGATTCCGCCCCATCTGCGGCGTTGTGCGGGGCTCGCAGTATGCCAATACAGCTTCACCCCGCCCGTCTTGCATCTGGGGCAGACTTGTCGCGTGAATTATCCAGGGTAAGAGTTTTCCACGGCGTGGAAAAGTTTTTTCCATGGTGTGGAAAAAACGTAAAAAACAGTTGCCGCTACGCTCGCTTTGGCTCGCTCGGCTCGCGCCGGGCGCTATAGACCTCGCGTTTGCCATGCGTCCGGCAAGCCGGACTTTGGCTCGGCACTCGGCTGTTTCCATGACGTGGAAAATGGAGTGTTTTTGGGGGGGTGGAAAATGAGTCGCCGCAGCCGAAAAACGCGGGAAAATGGATAAAAATCGTCGAAAAACGGGTCAAAATGGCCGTTTTGGGGCTGATTTGGCGTGTTTTTTGCTGAAAACCGACCGAAAAGGGCGTTTTTTGGGTGGAGCGCAAGGGGGCCGGGATTGCGAAGGATTTTCGAATGATTTTTTCTACGCCCCGCTGCGCGGGTCGCGGACGCCTCGGCGATGCGTCCTTACCTTTTTGGGGGCGCAGGGGGGAGTCGGGGGGGGGAGTCGCGGATTGCTTTTCGGGGGGAAGCGGGGTAGGTTGCGCTGGTTTATGAAGACGAAACGTAAAATTGTCGTGTTGGTTGGCGATGGGATGGGCGATGAGCCTTTGGAGGTTTTTGGGGGTAAAACCCCGCTGCAGGTGGCGGAGATTCCGTGGATCCGGCGGGTGGCGGGGCTGGGGCGGGCGCGGCTGATCGATACGGTGCCGGAGGGCCAACTGCCGGGCAGCGATGTGGCGAATATGAGCCTGCTGGGCTATAACGCGAACGAGAATTATACGGGGCGGGCGGCGATCGAGGCGGCCGGGGCGAAGATTCCGCTGCAGGCGGAGGATGTGGCGTATCGCACGAATCTGGTGACGGTGCTGGATGAGCACATGGAGGATTATTCGGCGGGAGATATTTCGAGCGCGGAGGCGCATGAGCTGATCGCGGCGCTGAATGAGGCGGTGACGATGAAGGGGGTGCGGTTTTACGGGGGGGTGAGCTATCGGCATTTGCTGGTCTGGAACCGGGGGCCGCTGAAGCTGGCGCTGACGCCGCCACACGAGTTTGCCGGCCAGCCGGTGGCGGACTTTTTGCCGGTGGGGCCGCGCGCGGAGGAGGCCCGGGTGCTGATGGAGCTGTCGCGCCGCGTGTTTGCGGATCATCCGGTGAATGAGGCGCGGCGGGCGAAGGGGCTGGCGCCAGCCACGCAGATTTGGCTGTGGGGCTTCGGCAAGGCGATGCAACTGGAGTCGTATGAGCAGCGCTTCGGCCTGAAGGGGGGCGTGATTACGGCGGTGGACCTGGTGCGGGGGCTGGCGGAGCTGTGCGGCCTGGAGGTGATTGACGTGCCGGGCGCGACGGGCTGGATTGACACGAACTATGACGGCAAGGCGCAGGCGGCCATCGAGTGCCTGCGGCACAACGACTATGTGTATGTGCATGTGGAGGCGCCGGACGAGTGCGGCCACAAGGGCATGGCCGAGGAGAAGGTGCGCGCGATCGAGACTTTTGACCGGCGGGTGGTGGCGCCGGTGTGGGAGGCGCTCGAGGCCGCGGGAGAGCCGTACCGGCTGCTGATTTGCACGGACCACCGCACGCCGGTGGCCAAGCGGGGGCATACCGCGGACCCGGTGCCGTTTGCCTGGGTGGATGGCCCGCTGGGGGCGGGCGCGGAGAACCGGGAGGCGGCGTTTGACGAGTATATCGCGCCGGGCGAGCCGGTGCCGATGGCCTATGATCTGATCGCGGAGCTGCTAACCTAACCTGAATCATTCATCAACATGGATGAAAGTATTGTTATTTGCTGCGGAGCAGCATGATGCGGATATTTGGATGAAAAGTTGTTTTTCATCCCTGTTGCCCTTCGGCGCGACGATTCCAACCCGTCTGCGGCGTTATTCGGGGTTCGCAGTATGTCCATACAGCTTCACCCCGCCTGCCTTGCATCCGGGCCGGACTTGTCGCGTGAATTATC
>JAAZFE010000034.1 GCA_012511885.1 Lentisphaerota bacterium
CTGTTGCCCTTCGGCGCGACGATTCCAACCCGTCTGCGGCGTTATTCGGGGTTCGCAGTATGTCCATACAGCTTCACCCCGCCTGCCTTGCATCCGGGCCGGACTTGTCGCGTGAATTATCCAGGCTAAAATACCCCAAAATCCGAAAATGCACCGTTTTCGACGCCCAAGCACCCAATTTATGGCTACAACGCACCCCCTCGGGGTCAGTCCTTGACAATTGACAATCCCCCCCCCGTACCGTCCTCTGTCCATCTATTGCAATAGGTGGCAGACCACTTGCGACCCTTACGCCTTTTGCTCCCCGCTCCCCATCCGCCTGTCCCGCCCACGCGGGAGGTGACGAAGAAAAAAATGGTTTTGACAGGATTCGCGAAGGCCGAAACACATCAGGTTTTGCGTGACGCTCCGGCATGTTTTTCACGTCCCAAAGGTAGGGACGCATCGCCGAGGCGTCCGCGTCATGTCCCGCCTCACGCGGGACATGACGAAAAAAAGAAGGGTTTCCAGCGGATTCGCGAAGGCCGAAACACATCTGGTTTTGCGTGACGCGCCAGCATGATTTTTCCTACCTTTTGCGCAGAAATGCGCCCCTCCCCAATCGCCCAATCATGCATTCCCACAATCTTCCCCCTCCTCCCCCCCCCTTCCACCTTGCACCTGAAACCTTTCACCGCACCGAGGGCGCCCCTTGGCGATCTTCGGGTCTCCGCGAGAGCCCTTGTTCCCTATCGTTTCAACCACATTGATAACCAAACCAGATCAGGCTAAATCCAGCTCGAAGGTCTCGACCGGGCACTCCGGCAGCGACCGGAAAAACATGCGCCCGTACCACTTGGTCAGCAGCCGCGAGTCCAGCACCACCACGACCCCCTCGTCCGTCTGCGACCGGATCAACCGCCCGAACCCCTGCCGGAACTTCAGCACCGCCTCCGGCAGCGAATAGTCGCGGAACGGGTTGCCCCCCCGCTCCTTGATCCGCTCCATCCGCGCCGCCACCACCGGGTGGTCCGGCACCGCGAACGGCAGCCGTGTCAGAATCACGCTGCTCAGCGCCTCGCCGCGCACATCCACCCCCATCCAGAACCGCTCGAGGCCGAACAACACAAACCCCTCGTCCTGCCGGAAGGTCTCGAGCATGGCCCGCGGCGCCAGCGCTCCCCCCTGCTCGAGCAGCGTCAGCCCCGCCTCCTCGAGCGGACCGCTCAGCGTTTTGGCCGTCGCTTTCAGCAGTTCCGCGCTGGTAAACAGCGCGAACGTGCGCCCCCGGGTCTTCAGCGCCCAGAGCAAGACCCCCCGCGCCACCGCCGCCGCGAACGCCGCCTTGTCCTTCGGGTCCGGCGTATTGGTCGCCACATGCAACCGCACCTGCCGGGCGTGGTCGAACGGCGACCCCAGGCAATGCATCGCGCAATCCTCCCCCACTCCCAGCCGGTCCCGGCAATAGTCCAGTTTCCCGCCCACCGCCAGCGTCGCGCTCGTCAGCACCACCGTCGGCGTGTCCGCGAACAGGCTGCCCGCCAGCAGGGGCGCCACCTCGATCGGCGCGGACCGCAGCACCGGTTGCCGCCGCCGCCCCTCCCGCGAAATCCAATAGACATGATCCTCCGCCGCCTGCTTCAGAAATGTCTTCAGCCCCAGCAGAAGCCCTTCCACCTGCCCGCGCAATCCGCGCAGCTCTGTGCGCGTCTCTTCGTCAAACGCCTCCGGATCATCCAGCAGCGCGTTAAGCCGCGTCGAAAGCTCCTTGAGCAAATCCGGCACGTCCGTCTCGATCTCCAGCGGGCCGGCCACCGTCTTGATGTCCTCGCGCGCCGTCATGCCCGCCGCCGCCGGCAGCTTCCCGAACAAATCCCCCGTCGCGTCCCAAAGCCGCCCCACCGTCTGCGCCGCCTCCGACGCCTTCAGCATCTTAAGCAACCCCTTGCCGCTCTCGGGCACATACAGCCGCCGCAACAAATATTCGAACGAGTACGGCGACAACCGCAGCCCGAGGTGCTCGCTGGCCGTATCCTCGACCGTATGCGCCTCGTCCAGCACCAGCGCCGCCACATCCGGCAGGAAATTCGCCCCCTGCAGCCGCAGCGCCAGATCCGAGAACAGCAAATGGTGATTCGCCACCAGCAAATTCGCGTCGCGCATTGCGGCCCGCGCGCACTGCAAGAAACACCGCTGACGCTCCGGGCATTTCTGCCCCATGCAGTTGCCGTGCTCGGCGCAAACCGCCGCCCAGGCGTCCTGCCGCGGCGGACGGCGCAGCTCCTGCAGGCTGCCGTCCTCGGTCAGCTCCGCCCAGGCCCGGATGCGCTCCAAATCGTTGGCCAGCCCGTCGGCAAACAGCTCGCGCTGATGCCGGAACGCCCGCGCCAGCCGCCGCCGGCATAAATAATTCGACCGCCCCTTCACCAGGCACGCCCGGAACGGCATCCCCAGGCGCTCCTTCAGCAGCGGCAAATCCTTGCCGATCAGTTGCTCCTGCAGCGAGATCGTATGCGTCGAGACCAGCACCCGTCGTTCCGTCCGCATGGCGTGCAGCAGCAGCGGCACCAGATAGGCCAGACTCTTGCCCACCCCCGTGCCCGCCTCGACAATCAGATGCTCGCCCCCCTCCAGCGCGTCCGCCACCGCCCCCGCCATCTGCGACTGCTGGGGCCGCGCCTCATACGCAAAATCCCCCTGCGCCGCCCCGCCCAGGGGTCCATCCCCGGCAAACAGCGCCACGGCCTGCTCCCGCAGGTCGCCGTCAGCTTCCAAATCCAATGGGGCAATCATCTCCGCCCTCCCCCCCCGGCAAGTGTTCCGGCATCCGCGACCGCGCCGGCCGCCCCCCCCCTCAACCGGCTCGCGCCACATCCGGTCGCGCCGCTTCGACCGGCCTATTCCTCAGCGGTCGCGGTCGGCGCCGCCGCCGCCGCTTCCGGCACACCCGGCTCAGGCGGCGCTTCTTCTGCCACCGCCGTCCCGTCGGTCTCCGGCACATCCGGGCTTTCATACTTGATCAGCGCCTTCTCGCGCAAATCCCGCAGATACGCCCCGAGCACCTCCTGCTTGGCGCCGTGTTGCAAAGCCGTGCGGATGTTGGTCTCCACCTTCTCCAGCGGGACCACCTCGCGCTCCTGGAAGCCGCCCGCCAGAATCACGTGAAAACCCACCGGCGACTCCACCACCTCGCTCAGCGCCCCCTCCTCCAGCGAGAACACCGCCTCCTCAAAAGCGGGCGCTTCCCGACCACGCACAACCACCCCCAGGTTGCCGCCCTGGGCCCGGCTGGCGCACTGCGATTCCGTCTTGGCCAGCTCGGCAAAGTCCGCCCCCTCGAGCAGCGCCTTGCGAATGCCCTCCGCCTTCGCCCGCGCGTCGGCCTTGGCCGCCTCGTCGGCGTCCGCCGCCACGCGCACCAGAATATGCGAGGCCGCCCGGCCCTCGGGAATCGTGAACATCTCCAGATTCTCATTGTAATACTTGGCGACAGCCTCTTCATCCATCTTGGCGATGGCCGCGTCCATGTCCTTTTCAAGAACCTTGTTTTTGAAAATATCCAGCCGGATGTTGTCCTCGAACTGCTCGACACTGATGCCCGCCGAAGCCACCATCGTCATCCACGAGGTCCCTCCCCCGAACGCCTCCTCCAACTGCTTCTTGGCCGCCTCGATGTCATCCTGCGAAATCAGCAGCCCCGAGCGTCCCATCTCGGCCCGCAGCAACTGGCGTGTGATCAGGTTGTCCACCGCGCCGGCCAGAATCCGCTGCTGAGCAATCTCCACCTGTTCCGGCGGCAAATTGTCCGGCACGCTGCGAAACATCCGCTGCGCCTCGGCGCGAACCTGACCGCGCGTGATCCCCGCCTGATCCACCCGGATCACCACCTCGTTGTCGTCCAAGTTCCCCCGCGGGCGCACTTCCTGAACCCCCTTCTTGCCGCACCCGACGGCCAACCCCAACAACAACGCCACCAGCCAAACCCATGTCTGCTTCATGATTCGATCCTTTCGCTCGGCCGCGGCAAAATCCACAGCCATCTTTACTTTCCGCCCTCGCCCCCCGAAAAGCAAGCTCCAAAACCCCTTTTGCGCCCTCCGCAGCCCCCCTGCCAACCCGCCCGGCGGGACGCCCCCCCGCGGCTTCCCGTTTGACATGCGCCCCTTGATGCTGTACCCGTCAATGATTGAAACGAGGCGTAGCGCAGGCTGGTAGCGCGTCAGCTTTGGGAGCTGAAAGTCGTGGGTTCAAATCCCACCGCCTCGATAATTTTGCGGATAATTTTATATGCTGCGTTCACCCATAACCTCAGGAGGTAACCCCATGAAACGCACCTTGAAACATGCTCTTGTAATCGCCTTGGCTCTCGCCGTTCTGCCCTCGGCATGGGCCTGGGGCCCCGCGGGGCATGACATCATCGCCCAAATCGCCCTCTATCATCTCACCCCCACCGCCCGGGCGGGGGTCGACAGCATCCTGGGCTCATACAAACTCACCGACTACGAAGTCGCCAGTTGGCCCGACACCATCCGCGGCAACAAGGAATACGCCGAGCTTTATCCCAACAACGGACGCTGGCACTACATTGATTTCGATGCCGGCCTCTGGTACGACGAGAGCTTCGAGCTTGTCCTCCCCGACAACGACGACCACATCGTCGCCCAGATTCCCCGCTGGCACAAGGAACTCAAGGCCGGCAAACTCAAGGGCGATCGGGCCCTCGACGCCCTCCGCTTCCTCGTCCACTTCGTCGGCGACATCCATCAGCCCATGCACTGCGCCTTCCGCTACGGCGACATGGGCGGCAACACCCTGCCCGTCAACTCCTTCAACGGCCAGCACTACGCCTTCGGCCCCGAAGACACCCTCGACTACCCCACCAGCCTGCATGCCACCTGGGATGAATATCTCGTCCAGGAGCTGATGGCCGGCCGCAATCCCCGCGAAGTCGCCCGCGAACTCCAAAAAGGCATCACCCCCCAGCAAATCCGCCACTGGAGCCACGACGATGTCCTCAAGTGGGCCGTTGACAGCTATTGGGTCGCCCGCAAAAAAGCCTACCGCATGACCAACGGCGACCGCTTCCCCTACAAGTGGGCCCGCCCCGGCATTGATCTCACCCGCGAGAACTATATTGACTCGCACCTGCCCATCGTGGCCGAGCAGCTCCAAAAAGGCGGCATCCGCCTCGCCTATCTCCTCAATACCGCCTTCGACCCCGACTATCAGCCCGCGGAAAAGGAATAACCCCCTACCCGGCGCGCGGCTCCGGCCGCGCGCCGCCCCCCTCGGGGCCAGCCGGCAACTCGCCGGGAACCACCCGCGCCACCCCTTCTTCCCGGCTTCCCTGACGGTCGGCCATCGGCTATTCTGACTCCATGCTTGCGCAACTGAGAGTCAAAAACCTGGCCCTGGTCGAAGATGTCACGGTCGGTTTCCAGCCCGGACTCAGCATCATCACCGGCGAAACCGGCGCGGGCAAATCCATCCTCATCGGTGCCCTCTACCTCCTGCTCGGCGAACGCGCCGACTCCTCCGCCGTCCGCGCCGGTGAAACCCAATGCCTGGTCGAAGCCATCTTCGAGCTCGCCGACCCCGCCCCCGTCAACGCCGTCCTCGCCGACGCCGGCCTCGACCCCTGCGAGGACCACCGGCTCATCCTCCGCCGCGTCGTCAAAGCCGCTGGCGGCGGGCAGGCCTATGTCAACGACGCCCCCGCCACCCTCGCCCTCCTCAAGCGCCTCGGCGCGCTGCTCGTGGACCTGCACGGCCCCCACGACCACCAGTCCCTCTTCCACCTGCCCCGCCAGCTCGACATCCTCGATGCCTACGCCAAAACCGGCCCCCAACGCGCCGCCTACTCCCGCGCCTATGCCCAATGGCAAAACCTCCGCGACCGCCTCGAAGAACTCTCCGCCGATGTCGGCGACCTCGACGCCCAGCTCGACCTGCTCACCCACCGCGTCGCCGAAATCGAAGCCGCCGCCCCCGTCGAAGGCGAAGAAGAAGAAATCCGCGCCGAGCAGCAGGTCGTCGGCCACGCCCAGCGCATCCTCGAACTCGGCCAGATCATCGTCCAGGCCGCCACCGAGGACGACGCCTCCGCCCTCGCCATCCTCCACCCCGCGCGCAAAGCCCTCGACGAACTCGCCCGCCTGATGCCCGCCGCCCAAGACTGGCAGGCCGAATTCCGCGCCCACACCGACGGCATCGCCGCCCTCTCCGCCGCCATCCAGCGTGAACTCGCCGACCTCGACGCCGACTCCGCCCGCCTCGACTGGCTCGACCAACGCCTCGCCACCTACGACAAACTCAAACGCAAATACGGCCAAAGCGTCGCCGACATCCTCGAAACCCTCGCCGCCGCCAAAACCCGCCTCCAGGACCTCCAAACCCGCGAGCAGCAAAAAGAGGACATCGCCCGGCAAATCGCCGCCGCCGAAAAAGAGCTCCAAACCCTCGGCCTCGCCCTCCGCCAACAGCGCGCAACCGCCGCCGGCAAACTCGCCAGGGCCATCACCGCCGAGTTGCAAGCCCTCGGCTTCGAGCACGCCCAATTCGCCATCCCGCTCGAACTCGCCCCCGCCCCAACCCCCAGCGGACTCGACCTCGTCGAATTCGGCTTCGCCCCCAATGTCGGCGAACCCATGCGCTCCCTCCGCGCCATCGCCTCCTCCGGCGAAATCTCCCGCGTCATGCTCGGCGTCAAAGTCGTCCTGGCCGACGCCGACAGCATCCCCCTGCTCGTCTTCGACGAAATAGATGCCAACCTCGGCGGCCAAACCGCCCACGCCGTCGGCCGCAAGCTCGCCCGGGCCGCCCGCCGCCACCAGGTCATCGCCATCAGCCACCTCCCGCCCGTCGCTGCCTGCGGCGCCCACCAGTACGCCGTACGCAAAACCGTACGCGGCGGACGCACCCTGACCGAAGTCGCCCCCCTCTCTCCCGACGAACGCGTCGAGGAAATCGCCCGCATGCTCGGCGGACGCGAATCCACCAGCGTCGCCCTGCGCCACGCCGCCGAACTCCTCGAGGCCGCCCGCCAATAACCCCCTCCCCGAGTATTACGATTGTGCACAATCGTAATACTCACCCCCCGCGCCGGACCGCTTTTCCACGCTGTGGAAAACTTTTTTCCATAGCGTGGAAAATATGTAAAAAAAGTTTCCATAGCGTGGAAATAGCTGAGTGCCGAGCCAAAGTCCGCCATCGGCGGACGCATGGCGAACGCGAAGTCTATAGCGCATGGCAACGCCATGCGAGCGAACGAGCAGAGCGAGTGAAGCGGCAAAACGCGCAAAAAAGTTTCCAAGCGGATGCACAATTCCGGTTAGTCAGCCAGGGCGGCCGCCACCTGCGGCGCCTGCGCCAGCAGCGCGGCCTTGTCGTTTTCCCCCTCGAGCTGCAGATCATATAGCGCCTGCAAAATATGCTTGAAGCGCGGACCGGGTTCGAGCCCCAGCACCACCAGGTCGCGCCCCATCACCAGCGGCTCGGGCAACACCGGCTCCGCCACATATTGCGCGTGCGCCTGCCGGAGAAAGTCATGGACCCCGAACAGCGCGTGCGATGACAGGCAATCGAGCCGGTGCAGTTCGAGCTCGTCCTCGAAGGTCGGCGCGCCAATCAGCCGCCGCACCTTGGCCGGACGCATCTTCAGGGCATCGCCAAAACGCATGTGGTTCCCCACCATGTGGCTGACCTTGTCCACCAGCGCAGTCGGCGCGCGCAGCCGCGTCAGAATCTCGCGGGTCATCTCGGCGCCGAGGGGGGCGTGGCCCTCGAACCGCCAGCGCCGGGTACCGTCGGGCAGGGTGGCCAGCATCGCCGTGACCGGCTTGCCCACATCATGCAGCAGCACCGCCAAAGCCAGCCGCAGCGGGCGCCCCGGCTCCATCGCGTCCAGCATCATCTTCGTATGGGTGAACACATCGCCCTCGGGATGAAACTCCGGCGGCTGCTCCACCCCCACCATCGCCGCCACCTCCGGTAGAATTTCGGCCAGCAGCCCGCTCTCCAGCAGCAACTGCAAGCCCTCCCCCGCGCGTGGTGCCGCCGTCAGGATCTCGAACAACTCGTCGCGCACGCGCTCCGCGCTGATCCGCCGGATGCTGCCCGCCTGCGCCTGAATCGCCGCCAGCGTGGCCGGCTCGATCGTAAACCCCAGCGTGGCCGCGAAACGGACCGCGCGCAGCATGCGCAAATGATCCTCCGCGAAGCGTCGCGCGGGATCCCCGATCGCGCGGATCAACCGCGCCGCCAGATCCGCCTGCCCCCCCGCCGTGTCGTGGATCGCCCCGCTCGCCGGATCATAGAGCAGCGAGTTGATTGTGAAATCGCGCCGCCGGGCATCCTCGACCGCGTTGGTGAATTGCACCGACTCCGGCCGCCGGCCGTCCGCGTAGCCCGCGTCCGAGCGAAACGTGGCCACCTCGACCGGCGGCGCGTCCTCCGGCACCACCGTCATAATGCCGAACGCCTTGCCCACCGCCACCGTCTTGGGGAACAGCGCCTCGATCTCCTCCGGACGCGCCGATGTCGCGATGTCCCAATCCTTGGGCGTGCGTCCCAGCAGGGCGTCGCGCACGCACCCCCCCACCAGATGGGCCTCGTGCCCCTGCTCGTGCAGCTTGCGCACGATGGCCAGCGGCGCCGGCGGAACCTCAATCGTCCGGCGGCTCGTCTCCACCCTGCCGTTCTCCGCCGTCATCTCCCCAACCCGTCTCAGACGCCTGCGGTTGGACTCACCAATCCACGTCCGCAAAAAGCGGACAATGGTCCGACGGCTTCGGACGGGCGCGCGGCTCGATGTCAATCCCCGCGCCGACCGACTTGGCCGCAAGCGGCGGCGTGGCCAGCACATAGTCAATGCGCCAGCCCCGCTTGTTCGCCGGGTCGAACGGAACCCGGTAGTCATAAAAGGAATAGTCCTCCAAATCCGGATGATGATGCCGGAACAAATCCGTGAACCCGAACTCGAGCACGTCCTCGAACGCCTCGCGGATCGTCGGGTGATAGCACACGTGGTCGAGCTTCGTCTTCGGGTTGGTTACATCAATCGGATGCCGCGCCACGTTAAGGTCGCCGCACCAGAACAGCGGGGTCTTGGCCGTGAAGCGCTTCTGGAAATAGGCCTTGAGCCGGGCCAGCCACTCGAGCTTGTAGGCGTACATCTCGTGCTCGATGTCCCGTCCCTGCGGCACATAGGTGTTCACCACGTGCAGCTTGCCAAAGCGCGCGTGCACCATGCGCGGCTCGTCCTTCGGCTCCTCGTCCAGACCAAACCAGACCTCGTCCGCCGCCTCACGCGACACGATCGCCACGCCGTTGTAGCTCTTCTCGCCGCGAAAAACTACCTGCCAGCCCGCCTCACGGAACACGTCCGCCGGAAACAGCTCGTCCACCACCTTGGTCTCCTGCAGACACAAAATGTCGGGCTGATGATCCTCCAGCCAGCGCATGACCGCCTCAAGCCGCGTGCGAATGGAATTGCAATTGAAAGTGACAATTTTCATCTCGGGGTGCCTCTCGTTTGATGTGTTCAGGCTATCACGCCCCCGCCCCCGCGACAACCATGGAGCCGTTTCCCGCTCGCCCGCATCCGTTCAGCCATGCTACAGGGGAGCGCATGGAAGATTGGATCGTCTATACACTTTTCGCCACCCTGCTCTACGGCGCGCTGAACTTTCTGTTCAAGGTCGCCGCCGAGCGCGGACACGACTCCGACGGCGTGCTGACCTTTGTCGGCCTGTCCGCGGCGGCGGCGGCCTTCATCACTCTCGGCCTGACCGAGGCCCGGCCCCTCGGCGCCGTCACCCGCTCCGTGCTGCTCTACGCCCTGTTCAACGGCCTGTTCTTCGCCCTGGGCAGCCTGGCCAAATACGGTGCGCTCCGGCGCGCCCCCACCGCCATCGTTTTTCCGCTCAACCGGCTCAACACTCTGGCGGTCATCGCCATTGGCGTCATCTTCTTCCACGAAACCCCGCGCCCCCTCCAGGTGCTGGGCATCATCGCCGGCCTCGGCGTGCTGGCCGTCATCACCTGGGAGCAGCGCGGCCACTTTCAGCGAGCCGCCAACTCCCGCGTCCTGGGCGGCATCCTCCTCGCCCTCGCCAGCGCGCTGTGCACCTCCCTCTCGATGACCGTCGGCAAACTGCTGGCCGACTCCGCCCACAACCGCCTCGCCTACATCGGCGCGTCCTACACGCTGGTCTTCTTCTGGTCGCTCGGCCAAAACCTGATCACCCGCCGCGGACGCGCCTTCCAATTCGAGTGGCGCGCGGCCGAAATGGTCGGCTTCGGCGCAGCCATCGGTCTCCTCAACTACGCCGGCTATTTCCTCGTCCTGCAGGCGTTCGGCAGCGGCCCCATCTCCCTCTCGCAGGCCATTTTCAGCAGCTCGATCGTGGTGCCCATCATGCTCTCGCGCTGGTTCTACCGCGAGAAACTCACCTGGCCGCGCGTGATCGCCATCGGCCTGGCCATGGCCGCCGTGGTGCTGATGAGCATCAAGTAGCCCGCCCCCGCCGGCCTGCCCCCCCCTCCCGCGCCTCCCGCGCGGGTCCTGCCCCCGCCTACTTCAGCGCCGCTTCGAGCTGCTCGTCCGCCCCCACGCCCAAATCCAGCGCCGTGCGGTAGTGCCGGCCCGCCAGCTTGACGTTGGTCGGCTCGATAAACGCATAGAGCTGCGCGAGATTGTAATGGCACTCCGGCAGATGCCGATCCAAACGCAGCGCCATCTGCAGCATGTCGCGGGCGTCGTCATAAAACCCGGCGCCCATCAGCGCCGCGCCCAGCGTGGCGTGCAGCTCCGCGTTGCGCGGATGGCTCTTGGCAACCTCCGACAGCAGCCCCACCGCGTCCGTATAGCGTTGCAGACGGATCAGCGCCACCCCCTCGATCAGCCCCAGGTTCGGATCCGTCCGCGCCGCGCGCCGCGCGTTGCGCACGGTCGCCAGCGCCGCCGCGTTGTCGCCGTCCTGCAGCAGTTGCCGCACAAAGTCCGCCGCCGACATCCCCTCGGGAATCGGCTTGGGCTCCATCAAATCCTCGGGCCGCTCCTTGCGCGGCGCGGGCTTCCCGGCCGGCTTGGCTTCCGGCTTGGCCGCCGCCGTCTTAACCGGCTCCTGGGCGGGCTTCTTGACCTTCTCCTTCTTGGGCTTTTTCTTCGCGGGCCGGGCCTCGGCCAGCTCGGTCGCCTCGGCCGCCGACGCCACGGCCGTCGGCAGGCTCCGCATCATCTGCAGCTCCTCCTCGGCAATCGCCGCGCGCGCTTCCGCCGCGGCCAGACGCCCCTCCAATTGCGTGGCCTGCAGCTCGAGCTGGTCCGCCCGCACTTCGGCATCGGTCAGCTCGTCGTCCAACTGCTCAAACTGATCTTTCAGGTGCGCGTTCTCCGCGCGCAGCTCGTTCAGCCGCGCTTCCATCTCGTTCAGCGCCTGGTCCAGCTCCCGCTTGGCCTCCAGCTCGCGCTGCAGCGCCTCGATTTGCCCCTCCCGCTCGCGCAGCTCCGCCTGCAGCGCCCCCAGCGCCTCCTGATCCCGCCCCGCCGAATCCTTGAGCTTGCGGTTGGCCTTCTCGAGCTGCTTCTCGAGCGCGCGGTTCGCCGCCTCGAGCCGCTCCAGTTCGTCCGTCAGCGCGTCCAGCTCCGTCAGTTCCTTCTCGAGGCTGCTCAACCGGCTCTTGAGATAGTCCATTTCCACCGCCCGGTCCCCCGCCCCGGCGGCCGGCGTCACCGCGGGCTGCGGCGCCTGCGCGGGCGCGCGGCCCGGAACCCGCGCCACCAGCGGCGGCAGCTCGCCCGCTGGCGGCAGACCCTGCCGCCGCGCCAAATCCAGAATCTGGTTGTCGCAATACGTCTTGCGGTACTGCACGATGCGCGGCTCGAACCCCGGGAACTCGCTCCCCAGCCGGGCGTACAGATCCCGCGCCTGCTCATAAAAACCCTGTGCCTCTTGCACGCGCCCGGCGTCCAGACTCTGATCGCCCTGCATGAAATAGATGTAGGCCTCGTTCATGATCTGAACCGGATCGGTTAGCAGCGGCTGGGCGCCGGCCGCCCCGGCCAGAATCAGCAACACCGCCGCGAACGGCAGCCAACGGATTGAACAGGGTTTCATGATTGATCCTTTCCGGCGACACAACGCCGCCTCGCGACACTCAGCTCCCGCGGCGCACCCGGGCGGCCACCTTCAGCCGCAGCGCGTTCAAATGGATGAACCCCGTCGCGTCGTCCTGGTCATAGGCCTGCGTCGGGTCCGCGTCCATCGTGGCCAGTTGCGGGCAATAGAGCGACACCGGGCTCTTGCGCCCCGCCACATACAGCCCGCCCTTGTACAGCCGCACCCGGACCGTCCCGGTCACGTTGCGCTGCGTCTCCTCGACCAGCGCCTGCAGCGCCAGCCGCTCCGGCGAGAACCAGAAGCCGTTATAGACCATCTCCGCGTAGCGCGGAATCAGCCCGTCGCGCATGTGCATCGTCTCGCGGTCCAGCGTCAGCGTTTCCATCTGCCGGTGCGCGAACTGCAGCACCGTGCCCCCTGGCGTCTCATACACCCCGCGGCTCTTCATCCCCACGTAGCGGTTCTCCACCATGTCCACCCGCCCCACCCCGTGACGCCCCGCCAGCGTGTTCAGCGCGCGCATCACCTTCAGCGGCGACATCCTCTTGCCGTTCACCGCCACGCAGTCGCCCCGCTCAAACTCCAGCTCGACCATCCCCGCCCGGTCCGGCGCGTCCGCCGGATCCCGCGTCAGCCGGAACATGTCCTTGTTCTTCGGCGCGAACGCATCAAACCACGGATCCTCCAACATCCCCGCCTCATACGAAATATGCAGCAGGTTGCGGTCCATCGAATACGGCTTCTTCGACGACGCCTCCACGCGGATCCCGTTGGCCTCGCAATAGGCGATCATCTCCGAGCGCCCAGGAAACTGCTCGCGATAGCTGCTCATCCGCCACGGCGCCAGCACCTCGATGTTCGGATTCAGCGCCGCCGCCGTCAGCTCGAAGCGCACCTGGTCGTTGCCCTTGCCCGTCGCCCCGTGCGCGATCGCGTCCGCCCCCTCCTTCTCGGCAATCTCCACCATCCGCTTCGCGATCAGCGGACGCGCGATGGCCGTGCCCAGAAAATACTGCCCCTCATACACCGCGTTCGCCCGCAGCATCGGATAAATAAAATCGCGCGCGAACTCCTCCTGCAAATCCTCGATATATACCTGCGCCGCCCCCGTCGCCTTCGCCTTCTGGCGCAGACCCTTCAGCTCCTCCGCCTGGCCAACGTCCGCCACAAACGCGATGATCTCCGCCTGATACGTCTTCTTCAACCAATGCAAAATCACCGAGGTGTCCAAACCACCCGAATAAGCCAATACGATTTTCATCCTGACGATTGCCTTTCTGCGCACAGATAGCGCGCGACACCGGATACTAAAAAATCCGCGCCAAATAGCAAGCCGCGGAATCACCCCTGCCACGTAGTTTTCAAAACTGGAATTTTTTGTAGTTAACAAAACTGGAATTTTTCATGTTGGTCGGTTGGAGAACAAGACGACGGGCAAACAGGAAGGGTCGGGCATCTGCTTGAGAATGGATTC
>JAAZFE010000035.1 GCA_012511885.1 Lentisphaerota bacterium
ACATGGGCTTACAGCTCCCTACACGCCCCAAAACAATCCAAAATGTAGTGGAGACTTTCAGGGGGTGACGAGCAAAAACCCCTGTAAATCCCCACTTTTCATCTCGTAACTGTCGAACTTGGGCTAAGGGTGAAAAAGAGGTGGAAATGAGCTGAAATTGGCGAAAAAGCGTCAGAAAACGTGGAGACGGGTCATATGGGACAAATGGGACACAGGGGACACATGGGATGGGACGCGATGACGCGCGGGTGAACATTGTTGACCTGGTTGACCTTGTTGACAGCGGGGCGCGGAGGCGTTATGGCGGCGGTGGGGGAGCAACGGGAAGCAGCTGAAAATGGCGAAAACGGGGCAAAAAAGGCGAGAAATGGACTGGAAATGGCGAAAATGGGCGCAAAAATGGTCAAAACGGGCGAAAGGGAGGTCGGATCGGCTAAAAGACGAGTTGGAGGCCGATGGAGACATTGTGTTCGGAGTATTCGCGCAAAAAGTCCACGGAGAGGTCGCCGATCAGATTCAGGTGTCGCCATAACAGTTGGCGATAGGTGAGAGACAGTCCGATGAAGGGGTCCCAGCCGGTTTCCGGATTCGCGCCGGGATGCCAGTTGCCATCGGCGGCGGCCTGAGCGCGCAGGTTGCGATAGAGGTCGCGATCTTTGGCCCGGGCCTTTTCGCTTTGGATGCCGAAACGGGTATCGAACTGGAAGCTGTAGTCGAGATAGGATCGGCGCAGGCGCAGAACGGCATTGGCGCGTCGGTCCCAATAGGGGGACCAGTAGAGGTCGGAGTCCTTGTCCATGGAATGGATCGAGGTTTCCGCGCCCGCCCAAATGCCTTGGCGCGGGAAGATCTGCCAGAGGGAGCTGGCCAGCAGATGGATCATGGCATTGTCGTCGGCAAAATTCCAATAGTGGGCTTTGCCGTGCAGGTCCCAGTTGTCGTTGACCTTCCAGAAGGCATCGAGGCCGAAAGCATCGTAGGCGATTTTGCTGCGGGCGGAGATGACCAAATCGTGGTCGTAGAGGGCCAGGAGCTGGATCGCGTGGTAAGGTCGCCACGACAGGACGAGAGAACCGATCACCTCGTTGTAGGTACGGGCTTCCTGATGGGGGCTGGATTTGAGTTTGAGCGTTTTGCGCCCCAAGGAACCGTAGAGAGAGGCGGCGTAGTTAATGCGCAGAGTCAAGAGGGCGCGAATTCCTTCAATATCGGCATCATAGTTGTAGGTTTCGACGCGATTGGTCTGCACGTCGCGAGTGGTGGAGGTGGTGACGGTGCTGGAACTGACCGTGGTTTGCCCGTCCACGGTGTCGCGCCGGGTTTCCTGGGTGGTGATGGAATCGTGGACACGGACGGTGTACCAGATGTTGGAGTTGACGGTCTGCTCGATGTCGCCTTGGTGGTAGGCGACTTCAATTCCCGTGAGGGGATTGAGGTTCATTCCTCCGCGCACTTCGCCATAGCGTTGGAGGATGCTGTCGCTGAATTGGTTTTCGTTGTAGGTTGCCGCGAGATAGAGGTTGGAGGGGCGGAGTTGCGTGCGGCGGAGGGTGCCCCGTTCGACCTCGCCGGGGCCGCCCACGGCGGCGGCTGTGGGCAGGCGGTTTTGAGTTTCGGCAATCAACTGGTGCAACAGGCGCTCGGGGTAGCCATCGCGGCGAAGCAGTTCGACCTGTTTTTCGGCCAAATAAGGGCGATTCATCAGCGTGGCGATTTCGGCGCGCAACCGGCGGGCGATCATCAGCGGGTGATTGGCCAGAGCCTGTTCCACCAATTCTTCCGCGCTTTGATTCCAGGCGGGTTCATAGCGCTGGACACGATAGAGGTTGTTATCCGGTGTGGTATAGCCGAAGCGGCCGACCGAAAAGCCCAGCTCATAACTTCGGGAGGCTTGGTCGAGGATGGTCTGAATGGGATTGAGCAGCAAGGCGACATTGCTGCTTTCTTCCGTGCCGATTTCATCAAAAGGGTAGGCAATCGCCATGGGCGTGTTGGGGGCCAGTTCGAGGCGTTCTTCGATCCGCTGGCGGCTTTCGACAAATTCGCGCCGCACCCGGGCGGTCCACTCCCGCAGGGATTCGAGGCGGTTGCGTTCAGGCCGCCAGATGCGATTGACCAAGGGCATGACGAGGGGTTGTTCCTCGGGACCAATGGGCATGGGTGTGTTGGCGTACATCAGGTGGCTGCCGATTTGCCAAGCGCCACTTTCCTGGGCGGCTTGAATTTCTTCCCACGCGGCATAAATCGGGGCATTCAGTTCGTCAATGCTGGTGATGATGAACATGCCGAATGGAACGCCGAGATCGTGGGCTACGTCGGCGCCAAGGCGGAAGGAACTGCGCAGGCCGTCATCGAACGTGACCACCGCGACTTTTTCCGGGCGGAGGTCCTCCGCGGGCGGGGGGGTGCGCCGTTTGCCGGTGAAGGCGTAGTAAACGTGATTCACGGTTTGGGCGAGCCACGGTTTGGGGGCGGGCTGTTCGCGCGGCTGGTCTCTCGACTGAAGATAGGCGGGGATGTCCAAAGGCGCGATAAAGGTAAAGCCGGCTTTTTGGAGGGCCCGCAGGTGTTCTTGGAGGCGGCGGGTCGAGGTGAGGGCCACCCATTCGCTCTCGGTCAGACCGTGATAAAGGAGGGTGAAGACCGCGCCCCGGCCGCCAATTTCTTCGAGACGGTCCAGGGAATCCATTGCCTGTTGGTAGCGTCCGCGAGCGATTTCGAGACGGGCCTGTTCGAGATGACGGTAGGGGTCTTGAGTTTGCAGCCGTTCATAGAGTTCGTGGAGGATTTGTTCGGCGACCGGGTAGTTGCGCGCGAGCATTTCGACTTCGAAGAGGGTGCGCAGGGCCTGTTCGTTGTTGGGGTTGAACTCGTTCAGGATCTGATTGGCGGTGGTGCGGGCGAGGTGGCTTTGTCCTGCCATGACGGCCACTTGGGCGTATTGGTTGCGCCACGGCACATTCTGCGGGGCGGTTTCGATGGCGGCGGCGTAGTGTTCGAGTGCCGGCTCCAGCCGCCAGCGGGTGGGTTCCCGTGCATGAAGGGTCACCAACCGCG
Organism: Lentisphaerota bacterium; assembly: GCA_012511885.1. GTDB lineage: Bacteria > Verrucomicrobiota > Kiritimatiellia > CAIQIC01 > Lenti-01 > JAAZFE01. Next base: position 3,058 of record JAAZFE010000035.1, read on the forward strand.
CAGCCAGCCGGGCATGGAGTTTTCCCCGGTTTTCCTCATTGTGCGTGGCGTGGATCAAATCCTCCAGGGCTTGCACCATGTCTTCGGGCCGTTGGGTCAGCTCGGCCAGATCGGCCAGCAGCAGGATGGTTTCCCAGTCTTCGGGGCGGTCTTGGATGATGGCCTGGGCCAGCTGCCGGGCTTCTTCGAGTTCGCCTGCGAACATCAGCGCGCGGGCATATTCGGCTTGGAAAGTCGGGTGGGCAGGGATTTCCCGATTAATGTTTTCCCAGAGTTCGAGGGCCTCCTCGTAGCGCTGCAGGAGGGTCAGCATGCGGGCGAGATCCACTTGGACATCCAGGCGCGAGTCGTCCTCGGCGACGAGTTGTTCCATGGCCGTGGTGGCCTCGTCGAGCCGGCCGAGCCGGAACTGGTTTTGCGCGTACCAGAAACGGACGTCGTAGTTGTCGGGATCCAGGCGGAGAGAATTTTGCAGGTAGCGGTCAGCCGCGCGCCAATCGTTGCGCAGGACGGCCATTTGGGCGAGAAGGCTGTGAGCTTTGGGCGAGTCCGGGCGCAGGTTGAGATAGCGCAGCCAGAGGGCTTCGGCTTCGTCGGTTTGGCCGATATTGTGATAGCACCAGCCGAGGGCTTCCCAGATGGCTTCCGTTGTTGGCTGGTCTTTCAGGGCTGCTTCCAGCAGGGGGATCGCGCCGGCATAGTCTTGATCCTGGATGCACAGGATGGCTTGTTCCAGTTCGTCCTGGGTGGACAGCTCGGGCACGGGATCCAAGGGGCCTTCCGCGGGGATCAGGGGGTCGGGGCGGACGAGATTTTGCCGGGTGGCTCTCATCAGGCGTTCCACCGCCTGGGTGGTGGCCACGGGGGGAGGGGAGGGAGGCTTGCGGCTCCAACCCGTTGCGGGATGGCCCAGGATGCCCGCGCTGAGCAGGAGACAGGCGGCGAGCGGACGCATCCGCCGCGAGGACCGGCGGGTGGGGGTGGCAGGTTGGCGTGGGAAGTTCATGGCCAGTACGTGCGTATGAGGTCGGTGGCGAGCAGGCGCGCGCCGTTGGGGCTCAAATGAATCCCGTCGGTTTCGCGCACCTGCACGGCGGCGGCTGTTTTCAAATCCATAATTCGGTCGGTATATCCGCCCGTGCGCCGATCCGCCACCAGAGCGCTGAAGTCGTGGGCGATAATTTCTCCGCGTTTGGCGGCTTCGGTTTGGAGAATCGTATTGATTTGACGGGCAAAAGCATCGGTGGAGCGATCGCGCATGGGGGGCAGGAGCAACCAGATGACCCGTTCGCAGCCCCCGTTCAGAAGCCGATCCATGGCTTGGCCGACGCGCGCGGCATATTCCTGCAGCCATTCGGGCGTGTCGGGTTGGACGATGGTGGCGGAGCCGGGGCACAGCATGGGCTGCCGGTCATTTGCGCCCAATGCAATCACGGCCACTTTGGGGTGTACCCGCGCGCACAACTCGTCAATTTTGGCCAACCAATCGAAGACATCCAAACGGGCCAATCCGGTGCCGATTCCGGAAAACACAGTGACCTCGACGTCGGTCAGACGGGTCAACTCCCGCTCCATTGCCATGCCCGGCAGACGCATCATCGAGTCGCCCAAGATTAAAACGGGGCTGGTGGCCGGAGTCGGCGGGGACGGTTCGGGGGCGGGAGTTTCGGCCACGGTCCCGGTCCAGGGTCCGCCGGCGCCAAGCGCAAGCAGGCCCACCAAGGCGATCTTCAGACATGGCCGGACTTTCATCATCGTCATTCTACTGCCCCCGGTGGGGATTGCCAATCCATTTCATCGTCTGTGCGGTTCAAGATGCCGCCCAGGGTCGCGTTGAGAAATTCGCGGGGCCGATCCAGCTGCCAACGATGGGTGGCGCGGTGAATCGGCGAGCTTATGGTGAGCCTAAAAGACCGCACGGCTCCATAGGGCATGTTTTCGTTGTTGCCGTGCAGGGAGGAGGCATTGAGAGCCAAAGCCAAGACATAGAAGATGAGCAGGCCCCGCCAAGTTGTTCGCAGGGGCAAAGTGGTGTGGGGGGAGCGGGGGTCCGGCGCGATGGCTTGGCGTTTGGGCGGTGGCGCGTCATGGTGAATGGGGATGGTGTTCATGGTTGTCCGTTTTTATGAGGGGGGTCAGAATTGAAAATAAATGAAGGGGGCCACGCCCGCGGGGCCCAGAGCCAGGATGATGGTCAGCAGGGCGGCTCCGGCCAGGCCCAAGGCCCAGGCCGGCAAGCGCTCGGCACGCCGCAGGAGTTTCCACGAGCGCTCGCCGTCCAAAATCTGCGTGGCGAGGCCCAGGCTGATCAGGGTGATGGCGGCGCCGCCCCAAAGGGTGGTGGCGGGCACCGCGGTCGTCCAAGCGGTCAGACTCCGGAGCAGGGCGCCGACCGTATCGAGATTGCCGCCGCGGAAGAGCAGCCACGAAAAACAAACGACATGAAAAATCCAGATGCGGCCCAGCCAACGCCACAAGGTGGAGGCCACGGGCGTGTCAGGCGCCGGCCAACGTATATGTTCCCGGAACCAACGTTCCAACGCCAAATAGACGCCATGAAACGCCCCCCACAGGACAAAAGTCCATGCCGCGCCGTGCCAGAGTCCGCCCAATAAAAAGGTCACGAGCAGATTGAGATAGGTGCGTGCCCCCCCCCGCCGGGAGCCTCCGAGAGGAATATAGAGGTAGTCGCGCAACCAGGTGGACAGCGAGATGTGCCAGCGCCGCCAGAAGTCTTGGAGCGTGGTGGCGGAATAGGGCGCATGGAAATTGGCCGGGAAGTGGAAGCCCAGAAGCAGGGCCGCGCCGATGGCAATGTCGGAATAGGCCGAGAAGTCGCAATATATTTGGACGGCGTAGGCATAGACCGCGATGAGCACGTCCGGGCCGCTATAGAGTTCCGGGGCCGCAAAAACCGGATCGGCGACTTGGGCCGCGAGCCAGTTGGCAATGACGATTTTTTTGAGCAGGCCCATCAGGATCAGAAACATGGCCCGAGGGGCTTCGAGAGTGGTTTCGCGCGTCGGCATGGTTTCCATTTGCGGCACCAAGTGTGCCGCGCGCACGATAGGGCCGGCGACCAGCTGGGGGAAAAAAGCCAGGTAGTTGGCAAAATCAATCCAGGAGCGGGCGGGCGGAGCTTGCCGGCGGTACACGTCGAGCACGTAGCTGAGGGCCTGAAAGGTGAAAAAGGAGATGCCCACCGGCAGGACAATGGTGGCGATCCATGGATAGGTTTCCTCCTGCAGGCGGATCAGGCGCCAGACGGTCTCCGGCCCGAGAGCCTGAGCCAGCGGCCGCAGCAGAGGAAAGAGGACGTCGGCCACCAGGAAGCCCGTATATTTGAAGAAGGCCAGCAGCCCCAAATTCAGCGAGACGACCCCTACCACGAGGCGGCGCCGGGTGCGCCCGGCAGCCGGGTTGTTGCTCAGGGCATCTATGCGGCAGGCGGCGGCGTGATTGAGCAAAGCCGATCCCAGCAGCATCAGCGCAAATTTCCAACTCCACAAGCCATAAAAAAACAGGCTGGCGCTCAACAGAAACACGCTGCGTGCGCGCGGGAAACGCGCCAGGGCCCAGTGCCCGTGGAATACGCAGAAAAAGAAAACCGCAAAAGCTGTAGTGGGAAAGAGCACGTGAGCGCTTCGGGAAAATCGGGCTAGGGCGGCGGGGGCATGGTCAGGGTGCCGTCCGTGCCCAAAAGATAGACTTGGGGCGTGGTCAAGTCTTGGTGGGCCGGGGGAAGATCAGCCTCCGGATGGCGCAGAGGCACGTTATAGCGAGCCTGGCGTGGAGAAAGCAGCACACTGCCGATGGGCAATTCGCGCAAGTGAACCTTTTCTTTGGGTTTGGGGAGGCGGTGCTCGCCGGCTTCGGGACGGACCACGGGTTCGACCCGGGTGTGGGCGCCCGCGTCGGGGGTGTCCCAGAGCGCGGCTTCCGTATGCAGAATCAACACGCTGGCGGGTCTGGATTCCAAGGCGGAGGTCAATTGATTCAGCCAAGCCTGGCTGGGTGGTGAGCGCCGTTTGACCACGACGCCGCGCAACCGATGATGATGGATGAAATCCACCAGTTGCCCGGGTTCGATGTTGCCGTCATAGGACAAATCAACAACTGGCAGCAGCCGGATGCGATGGAAGGCGGCAAACATCTTGAGCATGTCGGCGTCGTCGGGCCACTCATCCTGTGGCAGGGAGCCATCCGCCTGCTGGAAGAACCAGGCAGGGGCCAAAGCCGATATCCCGCCAATGAAAGGGCGGAGAGCTGCCGCCTGTTCGGTGGCATCTCCCGGCGGAGTCAGGACAAGGGTGGTGGGCGCCGGAGAACATTCCAAGCGGAGGATCCGGGCCCGGGCGACACCGAGGTCGAAGGCAAAGGGCGCGATGCCCCACCAGCCATAGGCCACGACAGGGGGTATTTCGACCGGGCCATCGAACATTTCGAGACCATTGATAAACCCGCGTATGCCGTCGCCGCGGACCTCCAGACGCAGGGTGAGGCGACCGGGCGGACGGACCCAGGGGCGCGACGCGGATGCCAGCAATTCGCCTCCGCTCCAGGCTTGCAGGTGGACAAATCCTTCCTGGTCGAAACCGAACCGCAGCATGCTGTGAGCGCTGCGCCGGGCGTAGAGCCAAAAGAAGCCTTGGGATTCGTCCACATCCACCTCGAGGGCACCGTCGCGCATCCATTCCGACTGGCGAAGGCGCAAAAAGGTTTCGGCCTGGTTGATGGACGCTTGCAGTTCATAGCGGCCGTATTCAAGAGCGCGGATGCCCTCGGAAGCGATCCAGCCGCCGGACAGTTCGCCCGAAGAAAAATCGTCAACGATTCGATGGGTAATGGGCAGACAGGTTTCAAAGAGTTCTTTTTGGCGGGGATCGGAAGCCGAGGCGGTCTGTTGGCGGACCATGTCAAAGAACACCCCGGACTCGGGATACGTCAGCACTTCTTTGGAGGTGATGGCATGGCCAAAAGGGATTCCCGTATCGGAGTTCTGGCCGGCCTCAAGGATGTCGCGCATGGTGCGATAGCGCTCCACGGGTTCCGTTTGCAGGTGGAGGAGCGCGAGGCGGGCATCTAAATTGTGAGGCAATTCCTCCACGAGTTGCTGAACGCGTTGCCGGGCTTCCACCCGGCGCTTATGGCGACTGAGCCATTGCGCTTGGGCGATCAGAATATCCGGGTTTTCGGGGAAGATGCGCGCGTAAAGGTTAAGCTGCTGGCGGGCGTCGTCGGGCCGGACCAGCTGATCGAGCAGTTCGGCTCGACGGATGGCCAGATGGATTTGTCCCGGGGCGGCTTCGAGTGCGCGGGTATAATATTCGAGGCCTTTTTCGAGTTGTCCGGTTTGGATCCAAGCCAGACCGATATATTCGAGCGCTTCGGCAGATTGGGGGTCGGCTTCGAGCCAAGCCGTCCAGTGGTCAATGGCGGCCGGGTAGTCGCCTTCTTGGAAGGCTTGGAAGCCTTCCCGGCGGTTGGCTTCTTGACGGGCTTCCGCAGAGAGCGCCTCAGCGGGCAGCGCCCGGGCGGCCAGTTGATAGAACAGATTGAGGTGCATGTCGCTTGCGGGGGCGGCATGCTCTTCGACCACGACGCGATCGGGCAAGACCGCCTCCAGCTCCCGGGCGCGGGCGGGGGTGTCCACGGCCATCAGAGCTCCTGGAAACAGGGAAGCAATCGACACGAATGAGGTCATGCGTGTGACCGCGGTCGGAAAGTGAATGGCCAGTTTCATGTTATGCTCCTGTATGTTCTGATGAACCTGTTGCAGCCAGGGAATGAGAGTGGACATGTCTTCGGGCGACACCTGTGCGGCATCCAAGTAGATTCCGTCAGCCTTCATGCGGAGACCTTCTTGGGCGGGCAGTTCGGGCGGGATTTGCAGGGCCAGCTCTGCCGACCGCAGGGCAATGTGCGGCAAAACGTCAATGCCGTACATATGAGCCCCATTTCGCAGGGCCTCATCGCTCCAGCTGGGCAGGACCAAGGGAATGGTTTGGGCCGCGTCCATCCAGGGCGGGCTGACCGCGGCCAAATTGAAGGCTTCCGCGTGCAGCTCCTGCAAGACGTTGGGCGAGTCCGCGTTCAAATGGTTTCGCCATACCTTCAGCACTTGCTGGGGGCGTGGAAATTCGAGGGCGGTGATGTGGGTGGCCGCGGTGCCCGGGGTGGGGGCCCAAACTTCCAGGCCGAAGAGCCCGGGGCGGGCACCACCCATCAGATCCAGCGGTTCCTTGAAAAGCAGGCGGTCGTTCAAACGCACGAACAAGCGACGCCCCCTCAGTACCAATTCCAAGTGCTGAGGTTGGCCGGGAACCAGCAGGGGGTCCCGGGTGGTGGCCACGGTGGATTCCTCCGCGCCAAAAACTTTTTGGGCAACCCGGATATGCCCGCTTTCGTCGAAAAGAATACGGGTGCCTTCCTCGCCGCCCGGACGCATTCTCAAGCGAATGCCGAATTGACCCGCTTGGATTTGAAAGGTCATCCGCGTGACCCAATCCTCAAAGAGGTCGCTGCCCATCAGCCAGGTCAGGGCGCCAGTGGTTGGCTTGAATTTGGTGTTGGTGGCGGCGGGCTTGATCGCCTGGAGCCACAGGCTGCCATCGGCGGGATGTTCGGTCACCCCCCAATCTGTCAACCACTTTTCAGCTTGGAGGGGTTGGAGGATGTCCCAAGGACGGGTTTCGCGTCCCGATTTCACGATGGCCATGAATTGTTCGAGACTCCAAGCGGGATTGACCAGCAATCGGTTCAGTGCCCGCGGGTCCGAGTGCCGGGTATTCAGCATGAAGGGGCCCAGCGTGAAACCAAGGCCGTAGTTGCGCTCGACCTCGGTCAGGTTGAGCACCCGGGTGGGCACCGCGCGAGGATCATATTGCCCATAGTCGCCATAGGGATAGGCGAAGGCACGCGGCCAGGCATCCATGCCGGCCCGGAATTCATTGGCCGTACGCTCATGCTCTTCGCGAATGCGGCGGGCGAATTCTTCCGGGGTTTCCAAGCGCTGTTCGGCGGTCAGCCATTGGGGCGTAGAAAGAAAGTTGCCGGTTTCACCGTCGGGTCCTGCGGGGATGCGCTGGAACGCGCTGTAGGATTCCGCCCCGATTTCCCACGTGCCGCTGCGTTGCATGTCGCGCAGAATCGGCCAGCGCAGGGCGCCGGGGTCTTTCTCGCGGAGACTGTCGCCGCGCACGAACATGATCGCCTTCCAACGGTTTTCCCGCAAGATGGTCCGCGTTTCCAAATAGGAGTTTTTGCGGGACTGCTCCATGGTGATCAAGACGGCTTTTCGCGGCAAGGGGTCGCCATGCAGATAGAAACGACGGACATCTTTCAATCCGATGGGATTGAATCCTTCGCGACGCAAAGCGCGAATCTGTTGTTCAAACTGCTGGCGGGTCACTTCTTCCGGCGTGCGTACTTTGGCGGCGCTCACTCCGGCATAGGCCAGGGCGATAAAGGTATCGGCGTCGCGCGTGCCTTCGATGGCGGGGGAATAGCGCAATCTTTGGTAAAGGGTGCGGGCGGGCATCCACAAGGCCACAAGCAGGGAAAGCAGGGCCAGGAAATAAAGCCAGGCCCGCAGGTTGCGCTCCTGCTGCACGGGTTGAGGCCGGGCCCACCCCAGAGGCAATTGTGGTTCTTCGATGGCGTCAACGAATTCCTGTTCGGTTGGCTCGGTCGGGCCGGCCGGTGGCGCGGGGGGGGCCTCAGGAGGGGGAGGGGTGGGTTCTGGCCGTCCGGTCTCGGGAGGCAGAGAGGTGTCCGCATCGTTGCGGGGGTCTGGCGGGGGGGGGGAGGGGGTCATGATCGGGTCCCCCATTTGCGGTCGCGCAGAGTCACCAGAGCCCAATAGATTTGCCAACTGAAAAAAGCCATGTAGGTGAAGGTGTAAACAAAGCCCGCCAGCCAGTATCGGCGGCCGGTTTTTTCCCAGAAATGCAGGGTCCAGACCAAGGTGATGGCCAGGACACCCGTGAGGTAGGCCAGGGCGAGATTGCTGCCGCCGGCCCACCAAGCCATCACGGGGGCGACCACCAGAGCGGAGGTGATGACGACCGGTTCAATGATGGGCATCCACATCATGGCATACCATGAGAGCGCCGGCAGGGGATGTTTGCGCCACATCCAGCGGCCCACCTTCACAATTTCACGCAAGTAGGAACGGCTCCAACGGGCCTGTTGGCGGATGTACTGGTTCCAGGTATCCGGCGCGATGGTGGTGGCCAGAGCCTCGTCGGTATAGAGGACTTTGAAGTCACGCAAAATCAAGTTGGTCAGGCTGCGGTCGTCACCGAAGTTGCCGTGGGAACCCATGACTGTGGCGTTGAGCCATTCATCAAGGACATGCAGCACGCACACCCGGCGGTAGGCCGAGAAGCACCCCGGCAGACAACTCACCGTGCCGCTGACGCTTTCCGCCGCTTTCATGATCTTATAGGAGAAAAAGTAGCGCACGTCCTGCATGCGGGTGAGCAGATTGGTTCGCGCGTTTTCCACATCGCAATGGCCGCTGATGCCCCCCACGGTGGGGTCGGTGAAGCCCTGCACCAATTTATGGATCGAACCGGGGAACACAAAAGTGTCCGAATCCACGCACACGAGGATTTCACCGCGTCCGAGCAATACGCCCACGGCCCACGCGTGCACCAGGCCCCGGTTTTTTGCGAAATCCACCACCACCAGGTTGGGATGACGTGTCTGGGCCTCCAGCATTCGGGTCAAAGTGGCATCGGTGGAACCATCATTCACGCAGATGACTTCCAGCAAGTGGGATGGGTAGCCCGCGGCAAGGATCCGCTCGAGCGTCAAGCCAATGACTTGTTCTTCGTTCATGCAGGGGACCAGAACCGATACGGTGGGTCGGTATCCTTGATCGGCAGGGGGGACATGCACGGCGGCAATCAAAAATCGCGAGACCACAAACACGCCGGCAATCAGTGAATAAATGCTCACCAAGGGCTGGTAGAAATAATTGCCCACGCTGCGCAGTTGCATAAACACGGCCGTGGCCAGCATCATGATCGCTACGGCGGTGATCAGGCCGATCAGCCATTTGGGTGGGCGGTGATACAGGGCGTTCAGCCGGGCCCGGGCATCTTCCGAAGGGGAGATATCCACCGGTACCGCCTGGGGGACATGGCTGTGGTTTTGTTCAAAAGGTTGTTGGCAGTAGGGACACACCATGGGCGTGGGTGTTCCATGGATGTGGACCGTCACACCGCATTGCGTGCATTGGCAGTGGGTGATCCGCACCTTGGGGGTGTCAACAATGGGCGGCGCAGGCTCCATGGTGTCATCCATATATCATCATTTGCTACCGAACTCGAAACGTCAGTTCTGAATACAGTGTCAGGAACCTAACCCGTTCAGGTGGATTTGTCGCCTAAATTCAAACATTATTTTGGAGAGGGGGTATGGGCGTGGGATGGCCGGCCGGTGCCCGGAGTGCCCCTTGCAAGGAATAAGTTGTCGTTGCAAGGGTTCTTCAATTCGCTGATGGTCCGTCTCCAACTGGGTCTGTTAGTTTCAGTCACCAAGGGAGATGGCGACCGGCGGAATGAATCTCGAATTTTCCATTTTCCGCAATCTTGTAAAGCATCAAAAAAAAAGATATACTTCATGGGAATCTCAAATATACTTTGCATCCGATCCCCAGCGACCGTAACATGCCAGCATAGACGTTGGTTAGATACGGAGCTGGCGTCAGACAGTGATGGAGTACATATCGGAGTGGCAATATGGTGACCGTGCTTTTAGCTGATGATGATGTGCATGTGCGCAAGTATCTCGATGCCCTGATTGCAGATTTGGGCTATAACGCGATTCCTGTTGCCACCTGTGAGGAGGCCATCGCGCGGCTGGCGGACAGCAAGGTGGATATTATCATTGCTGACATCCTTTTGCCCGACTGCCCCGGGCCCCTGGAGTGGGAACAACAACTGGTTCGCGCCGCGCAGGGACGCCCTTTGATTTTGATTGCCGGTGATACTTCCGAAGAAGTGGTCGCCGCAGGCTCGAGCAAGGAAGTGATGGCGTTGCTCACCAAGCCGTTTGAACTTTCGTTTGTTCGAGATCTCCTCAAGCAAGCCGAGAGTCTGCTTGCTGATTCGGAGGGAACCGACGCATGATCGAGAAAACCAAATTGGGCATCGCTTTCTTCGATGAGCGTTTTGGCGGCATTTTTGCCGGGCGGGCCACGCTTTGTATTGGCAGTCGAGGCAGCGGGAAAACCATTGCGGCGCTTCAAGCTCTCTTGCAGGGTCCGCAACATAACGAGCGCGCGTTAATGCTCTCGAGCTGGCGCGCCGCCGACCTGGCCATCATTGCGTCGCGCATGGGCCTGCCCCTCGACAGCGCGCTGCAAGCCCAGCAGGTTATGTTGCTGGAATATGCCCACTTGACGCCGGCGTCCGAACTCGAACAACAGCACCTTTTGCCGGCGGGCAGTTTTCTCAAATTCAAGCAACTGGTCGAAACCCACCAGATACGCCGGGTGGTGATCGACACCGTTTTGCCCTGGGTGGCGATCCGGCCGGTTGAACGGTTGCCCATCCACATCTATTCTTTCATTCAGGCGCTGGACCGGATGGGGCTCACCTCGATCCTGACCATTCCGCGGCCGGTGTCGCCAGCGGCCCATACGCTGCGAAATTGCCTGGAAGAGCACATTCCCATTGTCCTGACCCTTTCGCGCAATTCTACAGGCCACTATGCGTTGGAGGTGAACAAATATCTCGGCGAGCCGGCCCAGCCCCGGCCCATCCCGTTTATTATTGCCCCAGGCGCCGGGATTTTGCGGGCGCCCAAGAAAGTGAGTCGGCCGCCGGAGACGAGCCCGGAATCCCGGCCCATTTCCCTGGCAAATCCGTCTGAGAAACCCGGCCGTTCCGGCATTCACTATTCCGATGCTTTCCGAACCCGTTGAACCAACTGTGGAGCCGGCATGTTCGCAGCCTACTGGAATTTGAAAGCCAACCCCTTCCTCAATTTGGAGGACCTGCGCTATTTATACTCTGTGGACCAACACGCGGAAGCCGTGGCCCGGTTCAGCTATCTGGCCGAGCAGGGGCGCACGGGTGGCATTCTTTGCGGGCCCAGCGGGGTGGGCAAGTCCATTCTCCTGCGCCATATTGCCACCACGGTAGCCAGCCGCCACCGGTTGCCCTTGATCCACATGGATGCCATCCCCGACGGGCATTTGCCCCTGGCTCGGCACATTCAGTTGCACATGAACATTGAGGGGCCTACGGATACCATGGCCGACACTCTGATCAATTTTCGTCATGCCATCGAATGCGCGCCCGACACGCTGAACCGGACCCTCTTGTGCCTTGACGAGGCCCACCACTTGAGCGATCCCGAAGGCCTCCATCTCATCCAATACCTGAGCAACTTGCGTATTCCGGACCGGCGTTCTCAGGGGCCCAGCCCGCTCTTTACCATGATTCTGGTGGGCACCGCCGATTTTTTACAGGCCGTTCAGGCTTGGCCATCGCTTGCGCAGCGAATGCATATGGTGGTTCGGCTGAAGCCTCTTTCGCGCCAGCATGCCATCGCGTATATCCAGCAGCACATGCGCGCGGTGGGCGGGGACCTCTGGGTGTTCGATCATGCCGCGCTGGATGTGATCTATCGAGTTTCCGAAGGCCTGCCCCGCAAGATCAATCTGCTGTGCGATATCTCCCTGATGCTAGGCTTTGCCGCCAAGGCCGAACAGATCACTGAGTCCATTGTCGAGCAAGCCGTTCGGGACAGCGGGTTGACTCTTCCCGCCGCCAAGGAGGATGTATGAACGAACTCAGCCGGCTCCTTTTCAACCCCGTGACGATTATTGCCATCTTGCTGGCGGTCTTTTTTTTGACTGCGGCGGTTTTGCGGCGCCGCACGCCGTCGCGGGCGCCGGATGGCCCGGGCAATTCTGCGGAGGCCAAACCGTATCACATGGCTAACCCTTACGCCTCTCCCATGGCCAGTGGCATGCTGTTCCCGCAGCCAGAATCCTTGCCGTCATCCCCTCCTGTCCCACGGCCCGCGCCGCGCACTTCCCGACAGTTCCGACAATCCGTGCGCAGTCCCGTGGCTGCGCCCCCCGAAAATCACAGCATTTATATCTGGGAATAAATTTGGCGTTGTCCGTGGTGATGTCCGGGGAAACACCCGCCGACGCCAAAGCCGGCTGTTCCCAGTGACGCGGCCCACGAGGGTTGATTGCCGTGAGGCCGGTGGAGGTCAGGTGAGGTCCTCGAGGTGAATGCCGCGGGCGGTGATGGCGTCGCGGTGGGCGAGGACGTCGGCGGCGGCGTCGAGATCGAGGAGGTAGGTGATGTCTCCGCCGCGTTGGGCGTAGATTTGGGCGTAGGAGGCGGGGATGGCGGGGGAGGGGTCTTCGAGGAGGGAGGCGGCGATGGGGGCGGCTTTGCTGGCGCCGGTGGCGAGGAGGATGACGGCGCGGGCGCGGAAGATGAGTTCGGCGCTCATGGAGATGGCGAAACGGGGGCTGGCTTGGCGGGAGGTGAAGTGGCCGGCCTGGATGGCGCACTCGATGGTGTCGTCGTCGAGTTTGACGAGGAGCATGGGGTCGCTTTGGAAGGGGATGCCGACTTCGTGGAAGGCGACGTGTCCGCGTTTGCCGATGCCGATGAGGTGGAGGTCTATCCCGCCGGCGTCGGTGATGGCTTGGAGGTAGGAACGGAGGATGTCTTGGCGGACCCATTGAAGGTAGCTGGAGGCGGCGTCGTAATGGATGCGGATGGCTTGTCCGTTGTCGGCGCCGAGGGTTTTCCAGTCGCCGGGGTGGGCGTCGAGTTCGCGTTCGAGGGTGGGCTGGTCGATCAGGCAGCCGGCGGGCAGGTGGGTGGCGGCAAATTTGGGATGGAGGGGGCCGAAGAGCTCCTGGATCATGAAGTAGGTGTAGCTTTCGGGGTGGAGGACTCGGGCCTGGGCGTCGGCGCCGGGGAGGCCGACGTATTCGTCGAGGTTGAAGGTGCGGACTTTTTCGGCGGGGATGGCGCGGCGGTTGAAGGCCTGGATGAGGCGGCGGTAGGCGCCGGTGGGGGAGTGGCCGGTGGCGAGGCCGAGGTTGAAGGTGTCCTGCCGTTCGAGGGTGCGGGCGATGTGTGCCCGGGTGGCGTCGGCGGCCAGGTCGCTGAGGTGGTCGAAGTCGCGGGCGATGAGAACAGTATGGGGCATGAGGAGGATCCTTGAGTGCCGGGTCGGTTGGGTTGTCTTGAATGGGGGTAGAATGCGGCGCGGAGGGGGGGGGATCAATACGAAAATGCGG
>JAAZFE010000036.1 GCA_012511885.1 Lentisphaerota bacterium
CCCCTATAATCCCCCCATGCGCATCCTACTCTGCAACGACGACGGCATCCAAGCCCCCGGCATCCACACCCTCCACAACGCCATCCGCGACCTCGGCCACCTCACCGTCGTCGCCCCCTCCGGCGAACGCTCCGCCGCCAGCCATGGCATCACCCTCACCAAACCCCTCCGCACCCGCCCCTGGCCCTCCGCCGCCGAACCCTTCGGCACCGCCGTCAGCGGCACCCCCGCCGACTGCGTCAAACTCGCCGTCAGCCTCCTCCTCGACCCCAAGCCCGACCTCATCCTCAGCGGCATCAACCTCGGCCCCAACGCCGGCATCAGCGTGCTCTATTCCGGCACCGTCTCCGCCGCCGCCGAAGGCCCCATCATGGGCATCCCCTCCATCGCCCTCTCCCTCGACACCTTCACCGATCCCAACTGGGACACCGCCGCCCGGGTCAGCCGCGCCCTCGTCCAGCAGGTCATCGCCGGCCGCCTCAGCATCGCTCCCGGCATCTTCTGGAACGTCAACATCCCCAACCTCCCCTACGACCAGCTCGCCGGCCTGCGCGTCACCCGCATGGGCTCCTCGCGCTTCATCGAAAAATACGAAGAGCGCCTCGACCCCTGGGGCAATCCCTACTACTGGATGGCCGGCGAACTCTACGAAAACGGCGACATGAGCGGCACCGACCTCGAGGCCCTGCGCCAGAGCTATGTCTCGCTCTCGCCCATCGGCCTCGACCGCACCGATCACGCCTCCATCGAAACCCTGATGGCCAGCTCCCCCACGCTGCTCAACGACCAACCGGCCGCGGACGCCGCCCAACCCCTCGAACCGGCATCCTCATGATGCCCGGCTCCGCCCATGATCATTGATTTCCATACCCACGCCTTTGCTGACGACCTCGCCCCGCGCGTCATCAGCAAACTCGAAGCCGAGGGCGATTGCCACGCCGCGCTCGACGGGCGCGTTGCCACCCTGCTCGCCTCGATGGACCGCGCCGGCATCGCCCGCTCGGTGGTCTGCCCCATCGCCACCAAACCCGCGCAGTTCGCAGGCATCCGCAACTGGGCGCGCGAGGTCCGCTCCCGCCAACCCCGCCTCGAAATGTTCCTCTCCGTCCATCCCGACGACCCCGACGCCCTCGCCCACATTGATCAGACCGCCGACGAAGGCTTCAAAGGCCTCAAGTTCCATCCCTACTACCAGGGCTTCACTATCGACGACGACCGCCTCTTTCCCCTCTACGAGCGCATCGCCGCCCGCCGCCTCATCGCCGTCTTCCACACCGGATTCGATATCGCCTATCCCCCCGACCGCATCTGTGACCCCGTCCGCGTCCGCCGCGTCGCCGACACCTTCCCCGCGCTCAAGCTCGTCGCCACCCACCTCGGCGCCTGGCGCGACTGGGACAACGCGCGCGAGCACCTCCTCGGCCGCCCCCTCTACATCGAAACCTCCTACTCGATCTGGGACATGCCCGCCGAGCAGGCCCGCGAACTGATCCTCGCCCATCCCCCGGAATACCTTCTCTTCGGCAGCGACAGCCCCTGGGCCGATCAAACCGAAGAACTCGCCCACTGGCGCAAACTCGATCTGCCCGGCGATCTCCTCGCCGCCGCCCTCGGCGGCAACGCCGCCCGCCTGCTCGCGCGGACGTAGCCGGGCGGTTCAGGCCTTTTCGCGCCCCTCCAGCCGCGCCATCAATCCGTAAAAACGCAGGTCCTCGCGCATCGGAGCAAGGTCGTCATCCTGGTTCATCCATTCCGAATCCACCCCGCCCAAATCAATCGCCTTCTCCAGCGCGCTGAACGCTTCGTCCAACTGACCCGTCTGCGACAGGCTGCACGCCAGATTGTACCAGACCACCGACGACTCCGGCTGCAGCCGCACCAGTTGCCGGTCCACCTCGAGACTCTCCACGTGACGGCCGACCTGGTTGTAAAGCAGACCCAGCGACTCCAGCACCCGCGAATGCGTCGGCAAACGCGCGCGAACCCCCTCGAGAAATTCAATCTCCTGGCGCTGGTCTTCGGGCGGAATCTCTTTCGGGCCGCCCGGCTTCGCTGTGGACGCCTGCTCGTCCATGCGCGCCCTATTCCCGGGTTTCGACCGGGGCGAACTCGCGGCGCTCCGGCCCCACATAAATCTGGCGCGGCCGCATCAGCTTTTGATCCGGGTCCTGCCGCATCTCCAGCCAGTGGGCAATCCAGCCCGGCAGACGCCCCAGCGCGAACAGCACCGGATACATCTCCGTCGGGAAGCCCAGCGCCCGGTAGATCAGCCCGGTGTAATAATCCACGTTCGGATACAGATTGCGCTCCCGGAAATACTCATCCGCCAGCGCCCGCTCCTCCAGCTCGAGCGCCACGTCGAACAGCTTGTCGTTGATCGGCCTGCGCTGCAGCAATTCCGTGCACAGCCGCTTGGCAATCTTCGCCCGCGGGTCATAGGTCTTGTAAATCCGGTGCCCGAAGCCCATCAGCCGGAACGGATCCTGCTTGTTCTTCGCCCGGGCCAGCACCTGCTCCGGCGTCAGCCCCTCCTCGATAATGCCCTCGAGCATCTCCACCACCGCCTGGTTCGCCCCGCCGTGCAGCGGCCCCCATAACGCGCAGATGCCTGCCGAAATGCAGGCATACAGATTCGCCCCCGTGCTGCCCACCATCCGCATCGCCGTCGTCGAAGCGTTCTGCTCGTGATCCGCGTGCAGAATCAGCAGCTTGTTCATCAGCGCCACATCCTCCGGCTCCGCCTTGTACCGCGAGACCGGCGACCGGAACATCATGTTCAAAAAATTCTCGCAATAGCTGTACTTGTGGCTCGGATAAATATACGGCTCGCCGATGGACTTCTTGTAGGAAAACGCGGCAATCGTGCGCAGCTTCGACAGCAGCCGCGTCACCGTGATGTCCACCTCTTCCTTCACCCCGTTGTGGCGCAGCTCCGGATAAAAGCTCGACAGCGAAACCACCATCGCCGACAGCACCGCCATCGGATGCGCCCCCTCCGGATAGTTGCCGAAAAAGCTGCGCATATCCTCGTGCAGCATCGAGTGCAGGTTCAGCAGCGCCGAAAACTTCTTGCGCTTCTCCTCCGGAGGCAGCGCCCCGTGAATCAGCAGATAGGCCACCTCCGTAAAGTTGCAGTTCTCGATCAGATCCTCCAGCGCGTAGCCCCGGTGCAGCAGAATCCCCTTCTCGCCGTCCACAAACGTGATCGCGCTCCGGCACGACGCCACATTCGCCATCCCCGGATCATACGCCACCCGGCCGCTCTGCGCCCGCAAATCGCGGATGTCCAGCGCCAGGTCCCCCATCGTGCCTTCCAGCGCCTTCAAGGGATACCCCTCGCCGGCGACCCTCAGCTCCGCCTGCTTCTCAGCGGTCATGTCGCCCCTGCTTCAACCGGTTCCCGCGGCTGCCGTCAGGCCTTGACCACCTTGCCGGCCTTCAGACACGCCGTGCAAACGGTCATCCGCTGCACGCCGCCGTCCACCCGCGCGCGCACCTTCTGCAAATTCGGCCGGAACATCCGTTTGTTCACGCCGGTAATATGCAGGCCGATCCCGCCCTTCTTCTTCTCCAATCCACGACGCACGATAGTCGAACCCACCGAAGGGCCCTTGCCGCAAATTTGACATGATGTAGCCATGACAATCTCCTCGAATCCATATAATCAGATAATGTCCGCGCACTATAGGCCCCGCCCCCCTCCGCGTCAAGCACCTCCACCCCTCATTTCCCCCCGCCCGTCCATGTCCCCCCCAAAAAACGGCCTCACGGCGTCATCCTGCGTCCCTTTCCCGCCCCGCATCGCCACAGTGCCGCCCGCCCCCACCCCAGGCGCGCCAGCGCCCAACCAAGCACAAAGCACCAAGCACAAAGCACACGCCGCGCGCCTGCGCGGCGCCGCGTCAGCGCCAAGGGTAGGAGCCCGTCCGCCTCAGGCGGAACGCATCGCCGAGGCGTCCGTGGCCTGTCCCGGCCTACGGGACAGGACATAGAAAAAAATGGTTTTGAGAGGGTGCGCGGTCGCCGAAACACATCACCTCCCGCAAAAACCTCCCAAGCAACTTTTCCTACGCTGTGCCCCGCATGTGCGGAACACATCGCGGACGCCTCGGCGAGGCGTCCCTACCTTTGCAAACCGACAATTTTGTCCCCCAAAAAACGGCCTCACGGCGTCATCCTGCGTCCCTTTCCCGCCCCGCATCGCCACAGTGCCGCCCGCCCCCACCCCAGGCGCGCCAGCGCCCAACCAAGCACAAAGCACACGC
>JAAZFE010000037.1 GCA_012511885.1 Lentisphaerota bacterium
CTGAATAATTCATCAACATGGATGAAAACATCTTTACTTATTGTTGCACTGCATGATGTGGATATTTGGATAAAAATTTATTTTTCATCCCTGTTGCCCTTCGGCGCGACGATTCCAACCCGTCTGCTTTGTTCTGCGGGGTTCGCAGTATGTCCATACAGCTTCACCCCCGCACGCCTCGCATCCGGGCCGGACTTGTCGCGTGAATTATCCAGGTTAGACGGGGGCCGCCGCCCAAAAACCGGGCCGCGGGAGGGGGGCAAATAAAGGGGGTCGCGGGCTTTTCTTGTTTGCAGGCGGGGGGAGGTGGGGAGTAGGATAGAGGCGTGATGAAAATTGTCCGAGATGGTTATTCGCTGATCATCGGTTTTCCGGCGGTGGGCGTGGTGCTGGGCTTGGTGGCGCAACGGTGGGTTGGCAACGGGCTGGCGCTGGCGTTTTATCTGCTGGGGCTGGCGGGCTGCCTGTTCATGCTGTATTTTTTCCGTGATCCGGAACGTGTGCCGGAGTGTGCCGACGATGAATTCGTGTCGGCGGCGGATGGCGTGGTGCGGTCGGTGGAGTTGATCGAGGAAACGTGTTTTTTGAAGTGCCCGACGGTGCGGATCAGCGTGTTTTTGAGTCCGTTCAACGTGCACGTGAACCGGCATTCGATGAGCGGGGTGATCCGCGAGGCGGGCTATACGCCGGGACGGCATTTGCTGACGCTGGATCCGCGGTCGTCGGAGGTGAACGAGCACAGTTCGATTTTGGTGGAGGGGGAACGGACGAGCTGCCTGCTGCGGCAGATTGTGGGGCCGATTGTGCGCCGGGTGGTCTATTGGCAGGAGGCCGGCGCGCGCGTGGAGAAGGGCGAGCGCCTGGGGATGATGAAGTTCGGGTCGCGCATGGATGTGTATTTTCCGGCGGCGGACGTCGAGGCCACGGTGAAGCGCGGGGACCAGGTGTTGGCCGGGCTGACGGTGGTGGCGCGCCTGAAGAAGACGGCGGACTGAAATGAACAACTGGCGTAAATTGGTGCCCTGTGCCTGCACGTTTCTGGCGCTGTGCGCCGGCGTGGGCAGCATCCTTGCAGCGGGGCGGGGCGACTTTCTGCTGGCGGCGCAGCTGATTCTGGTATCGCTGATTCTGGACGGTTTGGACGGGACGCTGGCGCGGCTGCTGGACGCGCAGACGGAGTTCGGCGCGGAGCTGGACACGTTTGTGGATATTACCAGCTTTGGTTTGGCGCCGGCGGTGATGCTCTATTTGCATCCGAACGGTTTGCAGGCGTTCGGGGTGTGGGGGTTCCTGTTCGCGTTTGCTTATGCGGCGTCGGGGGCATCGCGTTTGGCGCGTTTTCGGGTGGTGGACCCGTATCGCGGCCAGCGGGGCTATCTGGGGCTGCCGATTACGGTGGCGGCGGGGGTGGCGGCGGCCTTTATGGTGGCGTTGGAATGCCCGGCGGGAGTCAACTGCCTGCCGGTTTCGCTGGCGGAGGGGCCGGTTTCGATTCTTTTCTGGAGCATGCTGGCGGTGCTGCTGGTGTTGCAGGTGTCGCATATCCGCTATTCGAAGCCGACCAAGAATCCGCAGGTGCTGATTCCCTTTTTGGTGTGCATTGTGCTGCTGTTTATTCCGCCGGTGGCGGCCTGGTCGGCCTTGCTGATGATGGTGTACGGCGTGTGGTTTGGGTTTGTGTCGCCGTTTTTCTTCCGCCGGTTTCTGGTGCGGCTGGAGGAGGAGGCCGGGGAACCGCTGCTCGAGGCGGCCGGGGTGATGGAAGCGGAGGATGAGCCATGAGGCGGGCGATTTATGCCGGGACGTTTGATCCGGTGACGTTCGGGCACGTGGATGTGGCCGAGCGGGCGGCCAGCGTGTGCGAGCGGCTGACGGTGGCGGTGGCGGCCAATCCGGGCAAGACGCCGATGTTCGAGCTGGAGGAGCGCCTGGAGCTGGCGCGGACGAGTCTGGCGCACCTGAAGAATGTGGATGTGGAGCCGTTTGACGGTTTGCTGGTGGATTGGGCGCGCGCGCGGAATATTACGCTGCTGATTCGCGGGCTGCGGGCGTTTTCCGACTTCGAGTATGAGTTCCAGATGGCGCTGACGAATCGCAAGCTGGCGCCGGACATTGAGACGATGTTTTTGATGCCGAACGAGGATTTCAGCTATATCAGTTCGAGCATGGTGCGCGAGATTGCGTCGCTGGGGGGGGCGGTGGAGCAGTTTGTGCCGCCGCTGGTGGCGGTGGTGCTCAAGACCAAGCTGGGGCCGCGGCAGGCGGCGCGGGGCGGGGAGAATGGGATGCCGGAAATGAGGATGGAATAGCGCAGAACCGTTTGGGTGGTGTTTGCCGGGGGGCGGGGAGAAGGTGGACCGGAATCATGATTCGTTTTCAGACAAGCCAACTTGGGGATGAGGACCTGCATCTGGCGGGGGAGGAGGATGGCGCGCTGCTGGACCTGGAGGGGGATCCCGTGGCGCGGGAGGACGGGCCGATTGCCTATGACCTGAGTCTGGAACGCGCGGGCGGGGAGCTGATCGTGCGCGGGGAGATCCGCGCGCCGATGAAACTGCGCTGCCGGCGCTGCGCGGAATTGTTCTCGACAATTGTGCGGGTTTCGTCATTCTTGCACGCCTATGACTGGGAGGAGTGTCCGGAGTTTCTGGACGTCTCCGAAGACGTGCGCGAGGATATTCTGCTGGAAGTTCCGGGATATCCCCTGTGCGCGGAGGCCTGTCAGGGACTCTGCCCGCAGTGCGGGCAGAATTTGAACGGGGGCGCCTGCGGGTGCCGGCCGGTGGAAGATGTGCTGTCGCCCTGGGCGGCGCTGAATGAAATAGTTGTCGCGGATGCGCCGGAGTCCCGTTCGACGGGGCGGGGCGGGCCGCGCGGAAAGAACAAGGAGTAGAGAGATGGCAGTTCCGAAACGGAAAACCTCGAAGAGTCGCACGCGGATGCGCAAGGCGGTTTGGGCGAGCAAGATTCCCCAGGCGGCGGCCGTGGCCTGTCCGGAATGCGGCGCGCCGCGCCAACCTCACCGGGTGTGCCCAAGTTGCGGGATGTACAAGGGTCGTCAAGTGGTGATCAAGAAGACCAAGGAGTAGGGAGGGCGGCCGGTTGACGACCAACGCAGGGGGCCGGTGGTAATGCGCATTGCCGTGGATGCGATGGGGGGGGATTTTGCGCCTCAAGCCATTGTGGAAGGGGCGCTGGCGGCCCTGCGCGGCTGCCGGGACATCGAGAAGCTGTTCCTGGTGGGCGACGAGACGGCGATTCGCGCCGAGATCCAGCGCTGCGGGGGGTTGCCGGCGCGGGTGGAGATCCGCCACGCGTCGGAAGTGATCGGCATGGGCGAGTCAGCGGCCAAGTCGGTGCGCAACAAGCGGGATGCCTCGATCAGCCGGGCGGTGGACCTGGTGAAGGCCGGGGAGGCGGACGCGGTATTTTCGGCGGGCAATACGGGGGCGTCGGTGGCGGCGGCCACGTTGAAGCTGCGCACGCTGGAGGGGGTGCGGCGGTCGGCCATCGCGGTGGCCATGCCCACGCCGACGGACAAGCCCATGGTGCTGGTGGATGGCGGGGCCACGCCGGACTGCACGCCGGAAATCCTGATGCAGTTCGCGGTGATGGGGTCGGCATATTCGCAAAAGATCATCGGGCAGGCGTCGCCCAAGGTGGGGCTGATGAGCGTGGGGTCGGAGGTGACCAAGGGGAACACGCTGAGCCGTGAGACCTATGAGCTGCTGAGCAAGGCGCCCATCCGGTTTATCGGCAACGTGGAGGGGCACGATTTGTTCGAGGGGGACGTGGATGTGGTGGTGTGCGACGGGTTTACCGGCAACGTGATTTTGAAGACCAGCGAGAGCGTGGCCCACGCCATTGGACGCTGGCTGAAGCAGGAACTGACCAGGAACCCCATCCGCCTGCTGGGGGCGCTGCTGCTGCGGGGGGGGCTGAACGCGTTGCGGCGCAAGACCAGCAAGAGCACCTATGGCGGCGCGCCGCTGCTGGGGGTGAACGGGATTTGCATTATCGGCCACGGCAGCTCGGACGCGGTCGCGGCGCAGAATGGCATTATGCAAGCGGTGCGCGCGGTGCAAAGCCGCCTGAACGCCGCAATTTTGGAAGGGATGCGCCAAACGGACGAACTGCTGCCGCCGCCGGGCGGCCTTCTGCAAACCATGCGGAGCCGCCTGAGCGAACGGATCGAAGAGATTCGCGCGGGATCGCCCCGGCCGTAAGGAAGTGGATATGAGCAAGATGTATGCCGCCATCGCTGGCACCGGGCATTATGTCCCCGAGAAGGTGCTGACCAATGCCGATCTCGAGCGGATGGTGGAGACCAGTGACGAATGGATCCGCACGCGGACGGGGATTGGCGAGCGGCGGATTGCCGGGGCGAATGAGTTCAGCTCGGACATGGGGGCGGCGGCGGGGCGCATGGCGTTGGCGAATGCGGGGGTGGCGCCGGAGGATGTCGAGGCGATTTATGTGGGGACCTGCACGCCGGACATGTTTTTTCCGAGTACGGCGTGTCTGATCCAGGCGGCGCTGGGCGCGAAGCGGGCCTATGGTTTTGATGTGTCGGCGGCCTGTTCGGGTTTTCTGGTGGCGCTGGACACGGCGGCCGCGGCGATCGAGTCGGGGCGCATCCAGAACGCGCTGGTGGTGGGCGCCGAGAAGCTTAGCTCGGTGACGGACTGGACCCAGCGCGACACCTGCGTGTTGTTTGGCGATGGCGCGGGAGCGGTGGTGCTGAAGCCGTCAGATCGTCCCGGGGTGCGTTCGACCCTGCTGGGAGTGGACGGGAATTTGGATGACCTTCTGTATCTGCCGGGGGGGGGGTGCCGGCATCCGGCCTCGGCAGAGAGCGTGCGGGATCGCCTGCACTTCATTCACATGGCCGGGCGCGAGACCTTCAAGGTGGCGGTGACCACGATGTTCGAGGCCGCCAAGGAGGCGACCCGGCGCGCGGGGCTGGCGATCGGAGACATTGACTGGATGATTTTCCATCAGGCGAACCTGCGGATTATTGACGCGGTGGCGCAGCGGCTGGGCGGCCCGGAGATTGCCCGGAAGGCCATTGTGAACATTGACCGCTATGGCAATACGTCGGCGGCGAGCATTCCGCTGGCGCTGTCGGAGGCGGTGGCGGACGGCCGGGTCAAATCCGGCGACAAGATTCTGATGGTGGCGTTTGGCGGGGGGCTGACCTGGGGGGGGATGGTGGTGGAGTGGATATGAGCGGCATGCTGCTGTTTCCCGGTCAGGGGGTGCAAGAGGTGGGGATGGGGCGTGATCTGGCCGAAGGCCTGCCGGAGTGCGCCGCGCTGTTCGCCCGGGCGGGCGAGTTGCTGGGGTTTGATGTGCTGAAGCTGTGCCGGGAGGGGCCGATCGAGGAGTTGACGAAGTCGCACCACGCGCAGCCGGCGATTTTTACGGTGAGCATGGCGGCGTGGACGGCGTTGGGGCACTTTGCGGGGGCGGGGTTCGCGCCGGCGGGGGCGGCCGGGCATAGTTTGGGGGAGTGGGCGGCGCTGTGCGCGGCGGGGGTGGTGTCGTTCGAGGATGCGGTGCGGATTTTGCACGCGCGGGGCCGGTTCATGCAGGAGGCCTGCGAGGCCGCGCCCGGCGGCATGCTGGCGGTGATTGGCCTGCCGCCGGAGGAGCTGGAAGCGGTGGCGGCGCAAAGCGGCCTGGAGATGGCCAATCTGAATTCGCCGCAGCAGACCGTGCTTTCGGGGGCGGCGGACCGCCTCGAGGCGGGGGCGGAGGCCGCCAAGGCCGCCGGCGCCAAGCGCGCGATCCGACTGCCGGTGGCGGGGGCGTTCCACTCGACGCTGATGCAGCCGGCGGCGGACCGGCTGGCCGCTTTGCTGGCGGATGTGGAGTTCCGGGCGCCCGCGACGCCGGTTTGGTCGAATGTGAGCGGTCGTCGGCATGGCGGGCCGGACGAAATCCGCGCGGCGATGGTGGCGCAGGTGGTTTCGGGCGTGCGCTGGACGGACTGTTATCGGGATATGGCCGCGGCGGGGATGACGCTGGGAATGGAGTGCGGCCCGGGGCGGGTGCTGGCGGATTTGGGTCGGCGCATTCTGCCCGAGGTGAAGGTGGTCAACATTTTTGACTTGGCGGGGGCGCGGGAGGCGGCCACACTAGGCCCATGATTTTGTAGCGGAGTCGAGTGGACCGATGATCGTATCAGCTTTGGACAAGAAAGTGGCCCTGGTGACCGGGGCGGCCCGGGGAATCGGGCAGGCGATTGCCGTGGAGCTGGCCGCGGATGGCGCGGATGTGGCTCTGGCCGACGTGCAGACGGAGTGGCTGGAGGAGACGGCCGGGCTGGTGCGCGCCCAGGGGCGGCGGGCGGAGACCTATGCCATGGATGTGGCGGTGGAGGCTTCCGTGGAAGCCGCCGTGGCCAAAATGCTGGAAGATTTCGGGCGGATTGACGTGCTGGTGAACAACGCGGGCATCACGCGCGACACCCTGCTGATGCGGATGAGCGAGGCGGACTGGGACGCGGTGCTGGACATCAACCTGAAGGGGGCGTTTTTGGTGACCCGGGCGGTGGTGAAGCCCATGATGAAGCAGCGCTCGGGGGTGATTGTGAACATCGCGAGCGTGGTGGGGCTGATGGGAAACGCGGGACAGGCGAATTATACGGCTTCGAAGGCGGGGCTGATCGCGCTGACCAAGACCACGGCCCGAGAGCTGGGCAGCCGCAGCATCCGCGTGAATGCCGTGGCGCCGGGCTATATCCGCACCGCCATGACCGAGAAGCTTTCGGACGCGGCCCGCGCCGCGATGCTGAACCTGGTGCCCCTGCGGCGGCCGGGCGAACCCGAAGATGTGGCCAGGGTGGTTTCGTTCCTGGCAAGTGACAACGCCGCCTATGTGAACGGTCAGGTGCTGACGGTTTGCGGCGGCATGGTGATGTAGAAAAGAAAACAACCAAGAAACGGAGAACACAACATGTCCTTGGAAGATAGAGTGAAAGATATCATCGTGGATCAGATCGGCGTGACCCGGGAGCAGTTGACCCCGGAAGCCTCCTTTTTGGAGGATTTGGGCGCGGATTCGCTGGACACGGTCGAGCTGGTGATGGCGTTTGAAGACGCGTTCGGCGAGAAGATTCCCGAAGAGGATGCCGACAAGCTGCGCACGGTCGGCGCGGTGATTGAATATCTGAAGGAAAAAGGCATCAGCTGATTGTTTCCCCAGAACAAGCAACAACGGGCCGGGTGCGCTTGCCTATGGGTGAAGGGCCCGGCTCGTTGGCTGTTGAGCCAAAGGCCGAGAAGGACAGGGAGGATATATGACGGATAGACGGCGCGTTGTGGTGACCGGTTTGGGTGTTGTGAGCCCGGTGGGCAGCACGGTGGATTCGTTCTGGGAAGCGATCCAGAACGGGGAATCCGGCGTTGGCCCCATCACGTATTTTGACACCACCGAGTTTGCCACCAAATTCGGCGGTCAGGTGAAGGGTTTTTCGGCGGAGGACTTTATGTCGCGCAAGGAGGCGCGGCGGATGGATCCTTTCTGCCACTATGGGGTGGCGGCGGCGCAGATGGCCATGACGGACTCCGGACTGGACATGGATAAGGAGGATCCCCACCGCATCGGGGTGATTGCGGCCAGCGGAATTGGCGGTTTGCAGATTTTGCAGGAGCAGATGGATGTGTTGCGCACGCGCGGCCCGAGCCGGTTTTCGCCGTTTATGATTCCGCAGATGATTACCAACATGCTGCCCGGCCTGATCGCGATTCGGCATGGCCTGAAGGGGCCCAATTTTGCGGTGGTGACGGCCTGCGCTTCGGGCAACCACTGTCTGGGTGAGGCGCTGATGTGGATTCGCGAGGGGAAGGCCGATGTGATGGTGGCGGGCGGCGCGGAGGGGGCGATCTGCGAGTTGGGCGTGGGCGGCTTCAATGCCATGCGTGCGCTGAGCACGCGCAACGACGACCCGGCAGGCGCGAGCCGTCCGTTTGACAAGGATCGTGACGGGTTTGTGATGGCCGAGGGCGCGGGCATCTTGATTCTCGAGGAATATGAGCGGGCCAAGGCGCGCGGGGCCAAGATCTATTGTGAGTTGGCCGGCTATAGTTGCACGGGCGACGCCTACCACATTACCGCGTTGGACGAGACGGCCGAAGGGCCGGCGCGGAGCATGAGCCAGGCCCTCGAAGACGCCGGCCTGACATCCGCGGACATTGACTATATCAACGCGCATGGCACCAGCACGCCACTGAACGATGTGGGCGAAACCAAGGCCATCAAGATTGCCTTGGGCGAGGCTGATGCGCGGCGCATCGCGGTCAGCTCGACCAAGAGCATGACCGGGCACCTGCTGGGCGCGGCCGGCGGGGTGGAGTCGGTGGTGTGCGCGCTGGTCTTGCGCGATGGCGTGATCCCGCCGACCATCAACTACCATACGCCGGACCCCGAGTGCGATCTGGACTATGTGCCGAACACGGCGCGCCAGGCCAAAGTCCGGGCCTGCTTGAACAATTCGCTGGGTTTTGGCGGGCACAACGCCACGTTGTGTTTCAAGGCGATGTAGGCGCGGCCAGCCGACGCCCGCCTTGCCGCCGGGCGACGGCCGGGCCTGGTTCCGTGGAGGCGTTGAGGGCCAATTGCGGTTGGCTTTCCGGCGACATTCGCTATAGTAGGCACGAGGAAAGGTTGACAGGGGCGGCTAAACGTGGGTATACACGCCCGACATAGTTTATTGCATTCAGGTGGCGAGATAGCTCAGCTGGTAGAGCAACGGACTGAAAATCCGTGTGTCACCGGTTCGATCCCGGTTCTCGCCACCATTTTTTTATGGAGGCGCGGGGGCGGGCGGGAGAGGAACACATGAATTTGATTCTGACCAAGGAACGGCTTTCCGAGCAGGTGTACCGCATGCGGGTGCGCACGCCGTTGATCGCGGCGGAACGGCAGCCGGGGCAATTTGTCATTCTGCAACTGGACACGGAGTTTGGAGAGCGCATCCCGCTGACGATTGTGGACTCGGACGTGGACGAGGGGAGCATCACCCTTATTTTCCAGGTGGTGGGCCGCACGACGCACCAGTTGGCAGGGATGGAAGCAGGCGAGAAGATTGCCAACCTGGTGGGGCCGCTGGGGCAGCCGTCAGAGATTCACAATTTCGGGCGGGTGGTGTGCGTGGGGGGGGGGATCGGAGTGGCGCCGCTGTATTCGATTGCCAAGGCGCTGCGGCAGGCGGGCAACGAGTTGGTGGTGGTGATCGGCGCGCGCAGCAAGGAACTGGTGATTCTTGAGCACGAGATGAGGGCGCTGGCCGGCGAGTTGATTATTTGCACCGACGACGGCAGTATGGGCCGCAAGGACCTGGTGACCGCGCCGTTGAAGGAGCTGTGCGAGGCCGCGCCAAAACCCGACCGGGTGGTGGCCATCGGGCCGCCCATCATGATGAAGGCCTGCGTGGAAACCACCCGGCCCTTTGGCGTGCCGACGGTGGTCAGCCTCAATACGATCATGATTGACGGCACGGGCATGTGCGGCGGCTGCCGGGTGACGGTGGGGGGGCAAACCCGTTTTGTGTGCGTGGACGGGCCGGAGTTTGACGGGCATCAGGTGGACTTTGAACAGATGATGGCCCGGCTGGGGTCCTACCGTGCGCAGGAACGCATCGCGGCCGAGGGCTGCAACTTGCATGACGAGGCGTTGCGAAAGGGCCTGAAGGAATGAGCGGTCGTCCGCCGGAAGAGCTGCTTGCGGCGGCGCGTGCGGAATGGGCGCGGCTGGAAGAACTGCCGCGGCCGCTGAAGCCCCGCGAACGGCTGGCGATTCCTCCGCAAGACATGCCGTCGCAGGATCCGCTTGAGCGGGCGGGCAACATGCGCGAGGTGGCGTTGGGCTATTATGCCGAGCAGGCCCGGGTCGAGGCGGAGCGCTGTCTGCAATGCAAAAACGCGCCCTGCGTGCGGGGGTGTCCGGTGCGGATTGATATTCCCGAATTTATCGCGGCCATTGCGGAGGGGCGGATGGCCGCCGCCATCGAGATTATCAAGCGGACGAGCCTTCTGCCCGCGATTTGCGGGCGGGTGTGTCCGCAGGAGTCGCAGTGCCAGGCCGAATGCACGGTGGGGCGCAGCCTGAAGTCGGTGGAGAAGGCGGTGGCCATCGGGCGCTTGGAGCGTTATGCGGCGGACTGGGATCGCGAGCAGGGGGAGGCGCAAATTCCGGAGACGGGCCCGCCCACCGGCCGGAAGGTGGCGGTGGTGGGCAGCGGTCCGGCGGGGTTGACGGTGGCGGCGGATGTGCGCCGGGCGGGGCACGAGGTGGTGCTGTTCGAGGCGTTTCACAAGGCGGGCGGGGTCCTGGTGTATGGCATTCCGGAGTTTCGTCTGCCGAAGGCGATTGTGCGGGCGGAACTGGACACGCTGCAGCGCATGGGTGTCGAACTGCGCACCAATTTTTTGGTGGGGCGCACGCGCAAACTGGCGGATTTGCTCGAAAAAGACGGATTTGATGCCGTTTTTGTCGGTTCCGGGGCGGGCTTGCCCAAGTTTTTGAATATCGAGGGGGAAAACCTGGTGGGGGTATATTCCGCGAACGAATATCTGACGCGGTCGAATTTGATGAAGGCCTATGACCGGGGCCACGCGGTCACGCCCATTCACCGGGCGCAGCGCGTGGCGGTGCTGGGCGGCGGCAATGTGGCGATGGACGCGGCGCGGACGGCGCTGCGCCTGGGCGCGAGCGAGGTGCACCTGATTTATCGCCGCACGGAGGCGGAAATGCCCGCGCGCGTCGAGGAGGTAGCCCACGCCAAGGAGGAAGGGGTGATCTTCCACCTGCTGCAAAACGCCAAGCGCATTCTGGGCGAGAACCTCAAAGTGACCGCGATGGAATGCCTGCGCTATGAGTTGGGCGAGCCGGACGCCAGCGGCCGCCGCCGGCCGGTCGAGATTCCCGGCAGTGAATTCATCATGCCGATGGATGTGGTGATTGTGGCGATCGGCAATGAGTCCAATCCGCTGATTGCGCGGACCACGCCGGGTCTTGAGGTGGACCGCTACGGGAGAATCATCACCGACGAGCAGGGCCAAACCAGCCTGCCGCGGGTTTTCGCGGGAGGGGATATTGTCCTGGGCGCGGCCACAGTGATTTTGGCCATGGGCGAGGGGCGGCGCGCCGCCGCGGCGATCAACCGGCTGCTGGCAGCGGGGGATGCGTAGCGTCGGGGAGCCGCCACGGCCCGGGCGGGGGGGGGTAGAATGGGCTGGATTCAAGCGGATGGCGAGGGCTAGAGTGTCGGACATGGAACCGGTGGCAGGGCAGCGGATGGTGATCGACGCGCGATGGGTTTTTCGCGAATTGAGCGGCATCGGCCGCTATACGCTCGAGCTGTTGCGGGCGCTGGGGGCGTTGGAGACGGAGCGCGAGTTTGTGGTGCTGGTGGCCGATGAGGAGCGCCGCGAGGCGGTGCTGGAGGCAACGGGACTGGCGGGGGATGAACGCTTCAAGTTTGTGGAGTTCGGGTACGGGGTGTTCTCGCCGGGGGGGCAGATGGCGGCGGGCGGTTTGCTGCGGCGGTTGGGGGCGGGGGGGTATCACTCGCCCAATTACATGATTCCTCTGCCGGCCTTTCCGCGGCGGGGGCGGCGGGTGCGCTGTATGATTAACATTCACGACCTGATTCCGCTGGCGCATCCGGAGTTTACGCCCCGGGCATGGAAAACGCGGCTGTATCCGGTGTATCGGTGGCTGATGCGCGAAATTGTGCGGCGGGTGGATGTGGTGGTGACGGGCAGTCAATCCGCGAAACGGGACATTATCGAGTGGCTGAAGGTGCCGGAGGAGCGCATTGCGGTGATTCCCGACGGGGTGAATGAGCGTTATGTGCCGGGCGGGGAGAAGCTGGCGGCGGGGGGGCGCAAGACGATTCTGTATGTCGGGCGGAGCGATCCGTACAAGAATGTGACGGGCCTGGTGCGCACGCTGGCGGAGCTGGTGAGGGGGGAGGTGGATGCCCGGTTGCGGATTGTGGGACCGCCGGATCCGCGCTATCCCGAGGCGGGGGAGTTGGCGCGCCAACTGGGAATTGACGAACGCGTGGAATGGGCGGGATATTTGGACGAGGCGGAGCTGGTGCGGGCCTATCAGGAGGCGGATGCCCTGGCGTTGCTGTCGAAATATGAGGGCTTTGGTCTGCCGGTGCTGGAGGCGATGGCTTGCGGTACGCCGGTGGTCTGCTCGCGCGTGGCCAGCCTGCCCGAGGTGGCCGGCGAGGCCGCCCGGCTGGTGGAACCGGAGGATGCGGCCGGCGCGGCGGCGGCGCTGAAGGAGGTGCTGACCGTGCCAGCGGTGGCGGCACGGATGCGGGCGGCGGGTCTGGAGCAGGCGGCGCGTTTCCCCTGGCGGCACACGGCCGAGATGACCCTGGCGCTGTATGACGGGAGGCTGCCATGAGCGGCGAACGGGTGGTGGCCCTGGCTCATGACTGGCTGAACGGAATGCGCGGCGGGGAGCGCTGCCTGGACCTGATCTGCAAGGAATACCCCAAGGCGGAACTCTATACGCTGCTGTTTCGCCCGGAGCTGGTGTCGGAGGCGATCCGCAACCGCAAGGTGCACGAGTCGGGGTTGGCGCGGCTGCCTTTCTTCAAAGATTATTACCGCTGGTTTTTGCCGCTGTTTCCGCGGGCGATCGAGGCGTTCCGGGTGCCGGCGGGAACGGACCTGATTTTGAGCACGAGCCACTGCGTGGCGAAGGGGCTGATTCCGCCGGAGGGGGGGCGGCACCTGTGCTACTGTTTTACGCCGATGCGCTACGCGTGGTCGCTGCAGGAGGACTATTTCGGGCGGAATCCGGTCAAACGTGCGCTGATCGAAAAGATGTTGGCGCGGTTGCGCGACTGGGACCGAGCGGCGAGCGACCGGGTGGATCAGTTTGTGGCGATCAGCCGGCACGTGCAGACGCGGATCAGCAAATATTACGAGCGGGAATCCACGGTGGTTTATCCGCCGGTGGCCACGCACTATTTTACGCCGGATGAGGCGGGAGGGGATGACGGCTTTGATTTGGTGGTGTCGGCGCTGGTGCCCTACAAGCGGGTGGATTTGGCGGTGCGGGCCTATACGCGCTCCGGGCGGCGGCTGAAAGTGGCGGGGGCGGGCACGGAGAGGGAGGCGCTGCGCAAACTGGCCGGACCCAGTGTGGAGTTTGTCGGGCGGATTCCCGATGAGGGCGTGCGCGAGTTGTATCGCCGCTGCCGCTTCCTGGTGTTTCCGGGCGAGGAGGATTTCGGCATTGTGCCGCTGGAGGCGCAGGCCTGCGGCAAGCCGGTGGTGGCTTATGGCCGCGGCGGGCTCCTGGAAACGGTGGTGGCGGGGCATACGGGGGTGTTCTTCAGCGAACAGACCGAGGAGGCCCTGCTGGAGGCCGTGGCTTTTGCCGAGGAGCAAACCTGGGAGCGGGCGGCCATCCGCGCCCATGCCGAGGGATTCAGCGAAGAACGCTTTGTGCGCGGGTTGCTCGAACAGGTGGATGCCCTGATGAAGAGGCCCAAGCGATGACTACCGCGCGCAACCCCGAAGCCGACATCGCGGTGCTGGAGGCCACCCGCGGCTTTTCGAGCCTTTTTTGGGGCATGCCCGTGCTGGCCACGGCCCATGCCATGGCTCTGACCGGGACCTGGCCGATCCGTTGGCTGATCGGCAGTTTGCTGGCGGGACATTTGCCTGTTTTGCTGGGCTTGTGGCGGCTGAAGACTTCGGGTCTGGACGGTCCCGGCTGGGCGCGGCGTTTGCGTCAGGCGCTGTGGTTGGCCGCGGGGGCGATGTATTTTTCGCCGTTTGTGGCGTGGTGGCATCTGTGGCCCGAGCAGCCTTTGTTTGGCGTGGAGGCCATCGCGCACTATGGCGTGGTAATGGGGTTGCTGATCGCGCTGTGCCGGCTGGCGGGGGAGGCTTCGACCGCGTTGGGCGACAGCACTCTGCGCCGCGAAGCGCAGGTGGGCATTCTGCTGGTGGCGGGCATTGCTCTGATTTGCGCGGGGCTTTGGATCTGGATGAACCGCAGCACCCGGGGGGTGCCCCTGGGCTGGGGGGCCACGATGCTGCAGCTCGATTTTCTGGTGGGACAGGCCCGGGCGGTTCTGCTGCTGCCCTACGCCTCGACCGCCTATGTGATGTGGCGGGCCAAAGAGGCGGGGTTCCGCCGAACGGTTCAGGTTGAGGAGGCGGAGTCCCCCGGCAACGGCCACGATTAGAGCATTTTACATTACTTTTCCAAATGCTCTAGTCGAGCAGAATGCGGCGGATGGTGCCGCCTTCCTCATCAGTCTCAACAGGCTGGGCCTGTGATTTGTACTTGGCGTCGATCCGGGCCTCGAGGGCGAGTGCTTCGGGATCGTCGGGCATATAGGTCAGATAGCGGTTCATCTGGATTTTGGCCCGGCGGAACTGGCGCAGGCGGAACATGGCCTCGGCCCATTTCAGGTAACGTTCGTAGCGGTAGGGCGCCAAGGTTTCGGAGCGTTCGAAGCAGCGGGTGGCGGCCTCCCACTCCTGGGTGCCCATCAGCGTGTGGATCACGGCCAGTTCTTCCCACAGCAGGGGGTTGTGCGGATTGCGCTTGATGGCCTTGTTCAGAACGTCAACGGCCCGGCGCTCGGATTCGGTGGCCTCGAGTTGAGACTTGAACCACTCGAGCGTCCAGGCATAGGGGTGGTGGGGATCGTTGGCAGCTCCCCGCAAGAGGTGGGCGGTGCGCCGGTTGCGGGTGTCAATCTGATGCAGGATTCTGGCAAATACAATGGCGGCCTCAGAGTTCCAGGGGTCGCGTTCGAGGGCATATTCGAGCCAGGGCCTGGCTTCGACCGGATGGTTGCTTTCGAGCAGTTGGCGGCCGATGGCGATGGCGTGATGGACATCGGCATAGATATGCGGGTCGGCTCCCGCGCGCAGGAATGCGAGCTGTTCCGCGAAGGGCTCGCCCTTGAGTGTGCGGATGAGCGCGAGCAGCGTCCGGGCATCGTAGCGGTGGGGCCAGATGGCGTGGGCCGCCGCTGCTGCTTCCTCGGCCTGGTTCAGATTGCCGGCCTCGAGCAGATGCCACGCGGCCCGCAGGGCCAGCCAGCCATCGCCGGGTTGCGCGTTGAGCCGTCGCGAAAAGATGACCGCGGTCAGTTCGGGGGAGGTGGCCGCGGCGCGTTTTTCGTTGGTTTCCAGTTCGGCGCGCAGACGGGCGAGGGTTGCGGCGTTGGTGATCTGCCGCCGGAAGGGCGGGCGCAATTGCTGGCGGATCAGTTTTTTGATCAGTTCCACCCGGCCCCAGGGTTGGTAGAGCATGCTGATGGCCATGTCGGCCGCCGACTGGACCGGGCGCGAGGGGGGGGCATCCATCAGGTGCAGGAATTCGAGGCGATGAAGCAGAGCCGACGCAATCAGATGGCTGCCTTTGAAGGACAAGTGAACGTGGTCAATGAAATGTTCAGAGCCGGGAATGCCCTGCGGGGCGTGGCCGGCAAAGTAGGCTTCGAGGTCCAGCAGAGAGGCGTGCCGTTTGAGGGCGCATTCGCGGATGATGGTGTTGATGGTGGAGTCGGCGCGCAGGCGCAGGGCGTCAGTGTCGCGCGCCCTGGCCAACAGCTCGGCGGCCTCGCTGGTGCGGTGGTTGGCCAGCGCGAGACGGGCGGACCGGAAGAGGGCTTCGGCGTGGTCGGGGTTGAGCGCTATGATCTGGGCATAGAGCCGGGCCGCTTCGAAATGGTTGGCGGCGTTTTCGGCATCGATGGCGGCGCGCAGAATTTCGCGCACCTCCTGCGCTTTGCTTTCATCGGCCAGATATTCGGTGGCAAACGGGGCGCAATCGCGCAGGTTCACCGGCATGGTGCCCACGATGACCACCGGGGCGGCCTGCCGGGCGGTTTTGAGGATGGCCTCCAAGTTTTTGCGAAACGAGCGTTCGACGGTGCGGAGGCGGCGATCGCTTGGCGAGAGGCGTCCTCGAAAGTGAATGGGTTCCTGCCGCTTCCATGCCTCCTGGTCGATTCGTTCCGGATTGAGGCCCTGCCAGGTTCGGGCGAGGAGGCACGCGACGCGGGTGCGCGACAAGACAACCAGGGCGCGGGCCGCGCGGTGGTTCATGTGCAGCCGGCCCAGACCGGTGGCGGGGCCGTAGGGGCCGGCCACCTCGTCGTTGCCGATCAGCACCACCACCGCGTGGGGACGGAGCCGTTCGAGTTCGAGCGCCACTTCCCGCAGGATATGGGAGTTGGCGCCGTCGTAACCCATGCTGATGACCTCGAAGGAGTGGTCGGGATAACGGTGTTCCAGCAGGAGCTGAAGCTGCGGCCCCGGACCGAAGGCGGGTTCGGGCATGCCCATGGCGGTGGAACCGCCCAACAGGCAAATACGGATGGCGCCTTCGGGCAGTTGTTGACGGGCCAGAATCGGCAGGGGGGTGGGCGCCAGGCGGGGGGGATAGAAGCGATAGGTGAAAAACGGATTATTGACCCAGGTCGGTTCGCCCTGGGATTCGCCTGCCACCAGAAAATCAGGCGGATCCTCGTGGCCGAACAGTCGGCAGGCTCCCTCCACGATCAAGGCGAGAACTCCCAGAATGAGGAGCAGATAGACGAGCCGCTTGAGCAGCCGCGGAATAAAGGTGATCCACGCGGGCAGATCGCTAAAGTGGAAGCGCGAGCTCATGCGACCCGTTCACTATGGCAGATCGTCCCCGAGGTGTAACCTGAATAATTCATCAACATGGATGAAAACATCTTTACTTATTGTTGCACTGCATGATCCTGGATTATTCATCAGCATGGATGAAAGTATTGTTATTTGCTGCAGGGCAGCATGATGCGGAAATAATCATGAAAAATTCAGTTTTCATCCATGTTGACCCAAGGCACGACGATTCCAACCCGTCTGCTTTGTTCTGCGGGGTTCGCAGTATGTCTATACAGCTTCACCCCGCACGCCTCGCATCCGGTGCATAATCCAGGGTAAATCTGCAGGAAATGGGCAAACGGGCGAAAATGGAAAAATTAGCCGGGATTTTTGCGAAAACTCATAAAAATGATGATTTTGGAGAATTTTTTAGGTTTTGCGCGGTTTTGGGGCGAGGAAATCGGTGATGAAGGCGGAAAAGTCGGAAAAAACTCGGGTTGGGGCCTCGTTTCCAAGGTTTCCGTAGCCATATTCGAGGAAAATGGAGGGAATTCCGGCTCTGCGGGCGGCTTCGAGGTCGGTATGGTGGTCGCCGACCATCCAGGAGGTGGCGGGGGTGTGGCCGGTGGCCCGCATGGCCTGTTCGAGGGGCTGGGGGGAGGGTTTGAGCTCGGGGGTGTCGCCGCCGCCAAGCTGTACGGCAAACAAGTCGGCCCAGCCGAAGTGGTCGAGCAATCGGCGCATGTGGGGGGCGGGTTTGTTGGTGGCCACGGCCAGGGCATGGCCGGCGGCACGGAGCGCGCGCAGACCAGTATCCACGCCGGGATAGGGCGCGGTGTGGACCACCAGATGGGCGGCGTAGGCGGCGACGATGTCGGCGGCGGCAAGGTCCGGGTCCGCGGGAGCGCCCTCGAGGGCGCGCAGGGCGAGCATCCGGACGCCGTCGCCGATATAGGTGACGACAGTTTCAAGCGACAAGGGGGGCAGACCGTGTTTGGTCCGCATGCGGTTGGTGGCCAGGGCCAAATCCCGGCGGGTGTCGAGCAGGGTGCCGTCGAGGTCGAAGATGAAAAGTTGCGGGGGCATTTCAGAAATCAGGGAGCA
The DNA here is from genome assembly GCA_012511885.1 of Lentisphaerota bacterium. Taxonomy (GTDB): domain Bacteria; phylum Verrucomicrobiota; class Kiritimatiellia; order CAIQIC01; family Lenti-01; genus JAAZFE01. The sequence continues at coordinate 17,742 of JAAZFE010000037.1, forward strand.
TGGGGGGATTGGAGGGCTTCGGCGAGGCGGGCGGCGGCCTGGTGGGCACGCGGGCCGGGGCGGAGAAGAAAGGATTCTTCGAGGATGCGGATTTGGGCGGGGGCGAAGCCAAGCCGTTGCCAATCGGTGGCGAGCGCCGCGCGGCGGGGGGCGTCGAGGGGCTGAGCCTGGATATCGAGCACGAGGGCGGGGGCGCGCTGGAGGAGGGCCTCGCGAGATACGCGGGGCCAGGGCTGGGCTAGATCGGCGAAGATGTTGCTGCCGCCGGCCCGGGTGAGGATGTCGTCGAGAAACGTGCCGCGACCGCTGGTGATGAGGCCGGAGAGATCGCCGGGGGTGTGGCCGAGGGCGATGAAGACGGGCTGGATTTCTTGCGAGGCGAGGGCGGCGAAACCGGCGTCCATCCCGGCGAGGAGGGCGCGGCCGTTGTCGTCCACCCCGAGCAGTTCGGCAAGGCGAGTGACGGCGGAGCGCAGGTCGGCCAGCGTGTCGAGGGGCAGGGCGACGATGGGTATGCGGTGCGCGCGGGCAAGGCTGGCGAGGGTCTCGGCCTTGCCCTGGGCGAGGAGCAGGTCGGGAGCGAGGGTCAGGATGCGCTCGCGGCTTGGGGCAAGCGCGCCGCCAATCCGCGGGAGGGCGGCGGCCTCGGGGGGCCAGTCGGTAAAATCGGCCACGCCGACCACCAGATGGCCGGCGCCAAGGGCGAAGACGATCTCGGCAAGGGCGGGGGAGGCGCAGATGACGCGGGACGGCGCGGCCGGCGGAGGGAGGGGGGGCGGCGCGGGGCGGCAACCGGGCAGGCCGCCCATGATGAGCAGCGTTGCCATAACGCTGGCGGTTCCGCGCCATACGGCTTGCCCTTGCTTTTTCGCGCGCATTTCCGTAATCATCCTGGGGTCGCGACTGGTTTTGAGTCAAACAGGAAAACAGAGAGGAATCACATGCGAATACATGCTTATCGTGCCTTACGGCCCCGCGAAGACATTGTGGGGCAGGTTGCCAGCCCCCCTTATGACACCCTGGACACCCATGAAGCCGCTGAAATGGCCGCCGGGAATCCGATGTCGTTCCTGCATATCAACCACTCGGAGATTGACTTGCCCGAGGGGACGGGCCTCTACGATCAGGCGGTGTATGACAAGGCGCTCGAAAACTTCCGGAAGTTCCGCGACGAGGGCTGGCTGGTCTCGGAAGACCGGCCGCTAATGTACCTATATGCCCAAACCATGGGCGAACACCACCAAACCGGCCTGGTCTGCTGCGCGCACATTGACGACTACATCCAGAACCGGATCAAGAAGCACGAGTTCACGCGGAAGGACAAGGAGGACGATCGCACGAAGCACACCGCGACGCTGAACGCGAACATCGGGCCGGTCTTTCTGGCCTATCGGGGTGTGCCGGAAATCCGCGCCGCCCTGGCCGCCTCCAAGCAGAAGGACCCGGTCTATGACTTTGTGGACGAGCTGAAGGTGCGCCACCAAGTCTGGACGGTCGAGAACACCGACGAAATCATCCAGCTTTTCGCGGAAAAAGTGCCCATCAGCTACATTGCCGATGGCCACCACCGCAGCGCCTCGGCCGTGCGCGTGGGCTCCGAGCGGCGGGAGGCCAACCCGAACCATACCGGGAACGAGGAATACAACTGGTTTCTGGCCGTGCTGTTCGCCGCGGAAGACCTGCAAATTCTGCCGTACAACCGCGTGGTGCAGGACCTCAACGGAATGACGCCGGAGGATTTCCTGCTCAAAATCCGTGCGTTGTTCACCGTGGAAGAAACCACCGTGACCCGTCCGTCGAATCCGCGCGACATCCGGATGTATCTCGGCGGCACATGGTACGCACTGACCTGGCCGGCGTTCGAGTCGTCGAACCCGGTGGAGCTGCTGGACGTGAGCAAGCTGCAGAACACCGTGCTGGATCCACTGCTGGGCATCGGCGATCCGCGCACCAGCGAGCGCATCAAGTTCATCGGCGGCATTCGCGGCCCCGAGGAGCTGGTCAAGCTGGTGGACTCCGGCGAGTTCGAGGTGGCGTTCTCGATGTATCCGACCACGGTGGACCAGTTGATGGCCATTGCAGACGCGGATCAGATCATGCCGCCCAAGAGCACGTGGTTCGAGCCCAAGCTGCGGACCGGTCTGCTGACGCACGAGCTGAGCTGACCCCCGGGAACCCGCGCCGGCGAGAAGGCCACACGCCATGATCCGTCCCCCGCGCATCCTGATCTGCTATCTGGTGCGCAACAGCGGCCATCATGCCGCCGCGCGCGCGATCGAGGCGGAAATCCTGCGGCTCAATCCGCTGGCGGAGACGCGGTGCCTAGACCTGCTGGAGACAACGCATCCGACTTGGAGCGCGATTGTCCAGTATGCCTATATGTCCACCATCCGACGCACGCCGGAGCTGTGGGAGGCGCTCTACGACAACTTCTGGTTCGACCTGCTCACCCGCCGCTATATCCGGCCGCTGGTGCAGCGAGGCAACAGCCTGAAGCTGCGCATCCTGATGGATGCCTTCCAGCCGCACGCCATCGTGTGCACCCAGGCGCATCCGTTCGCGGTGTTGTCGGCCTACGCCCGGCGGCAGGGCGCCCCCCTGCCGATCTGGGGCGTGGTGACCGACTATCTCCCGCACCGGTTCTGGCATGTGCCGCCCGCCGCCAACATCCGCTATGTGGTCCCCAACGAGACCGCGCTGCAGCGGCTGATGATCCTCGGCACGCCCGCCGCCAACATCCAGGTGGCGGGTATTCCCATCCAGGCCGACCCCGTGGCCGAGCGTCTGCCCACGCTGACGCGCTTCAACGAGCCGCGCATCCTGGTGATGGGCGGTTCGCGCGGGCTGGGCGCGCGCTATGCCACCATCCGGCAACTGGACAACGCCAAGGCCGACTTCACCATTGACGTGGTGACCGGCACCAATCAGCGCCTGCGCAAAAAGCTGCTGACCTCGCGGCACAAGTTCCGGCATCCGCTGCGCATCCGCGGCTATGTCCGCAACGCAATGGCGCTGATGCACCGCGCCAGCCTGATCCTGGGCAAGCCGGGCGGGCTGACCTCCGCCGAGGCCATGGCCGTCGGCGCGCCCATGATGATCATCCGCCCGCTCCCCGGGCAGGAGCGCGGCAACACCGAGCACCTGATGCGCAACGGCGCGGCCATCCATCTCAACCGCGACGCCGACCTGCCGGCGGCCGTGGACTCGCTGCTGGCCAAACCGGCGCTGCTGCGGCGCATGGGCGAGCGCGCTCTGGCCATCGGCAAGCCCCATGCCGCCCGCGACATCGCCGTAGCGGTGCTTGGCGCCACCCCCCCCGAGAAAACCGTGTGATGTACTGGTTCCTGCGTGTCCTCGCCTTTCTGGTGCGCCGCCTGCCCCGCAAGCTGGCCTACTGGCTCGGGTTGCGCATCTGCGACCTGATGTTCTTTGTGAACCGCCGCGGCCGCCGCGCGGTCCGCGACCACATCCGCACCATCTTCGCTCATCAGGGGATCATGCCCTCGCGGCGCATCCTCAACGGGTGCGCGCGCAAAACCTTCCAATATTTCGGCAAATATCTGGCTGATTTCATCCGCTTCAAGCGCCTCACCCCCGAAGGCGTGCGCAAGGCCGTCAGCATCCAGGGCTTGGAGCACCTCGAAGCATTGCGCGACTCCCCGAAGGGCGCGATTCTCCTGACCGCCCACTACGGCAACTGGGAGTTGGGCGGCGCCCTCATCGCGGCCATGGGCATCCCCATCCATGCGGTGGTCCGTCCGGTCAAGTCCGCCGCGCTCGAGCGCATCTTCGCCATGTTCCGCCATCAGCGCGGACTCAACATTATTCCGCTCGACCGGGCCGGAGTCGGCATCATGCGAGTCCTCAAACGTGGCGAGGTGGTCGCCCTGGTCGGCGACCGCGACTTCACCGGCCATGGCCGGCCGTGGAAATTCTTCGGGCGCGAAACCTCCCTGCCGCGCGGCGCGGCCTGGTTTGCACATCGCCTGGGCATTCCTCTATATATGGGCTTCGTCACCCGCATGCAGGACGACACCTTCCTGCTGCGCATCCATCCGCCCATTGATCCCGTGGCGGCCGGCAGCGAGGAAGCCATCCTTGCCCAAACCGTCAAGATCATGGAAGACACCATCGCGCGCGATCCCTGCCAGTGGTTCATCTTCGACCCCTTCTGGCCGTCCGAGAACCGCGCGGACGACCAACCGCCCGACACCGCCCGAATCATGCGGTCCGCCAAGGATTGATCCGGTCTCAGCGTTTGAATTGGGCGAGAAACTCGTCGAGTTCCCCGTTGCCGGCAGCGCCCGGCTGGAGCCAGGAACCGTCGGCGTGTTCGCCCTCGAGCAGCACAAAGATTTTGGGGCGGGCGGCCGCGCCGTGGAGCAGGCGTCCGCTTTGGAAGGGCACCACTTGATCGTGGATGGCGTGGCCGAAGATTTTGGGCAGCCCCTTGAGCGTGGCGGCTTTGGTCGCGCCATCGTAGGAAACTGACAGCATCCGGTGCAAGGGCAGGCGCGGATACCATCGGCGGGCCATGTCGGCGGCGGAAACAAAACTGGATTCGATGATCAGCCCGGCCACGGGGCGGTCCATCGCCATTTGAATGGCCACCTGGCCGCCAAGAGACACGCCATAGGCCAGGATGGGCAGATCGCCGCTGAAACTGCGCACCGCGTCGTAGGCCGCGCGGGCGTCCTCGTAGAGTCCGCGTTCGGAGGGCCGCCCGCTGCTGCGTCCGTAACCGCGGTAATCCCACAGGAACAGATTGAAGCCGCGGCGGGTGAAGGCGGGCGCCAGATGCGCGCAGGTGCCGATGTTGCCCGCGTTGCCGTGGCAATAGATCACCGTGCCGCGAGGGCGGTTGGCCGGAATCCACCAGCCGTGAAGGGCGGTGCCGTCGGCGGCCACGAACTGGACCTCTTGAAAGATGGCCTTGTGGTGCGCCGGCGTGGACTCAATGGCGCTCGACGGATAATACAGGCTGGCGCGCTCGATGCGGCGCAGCCAAATCCAGCCAACCACCACACCGAAGACCAGCAGCCACAGGATCGCGAGGAATATGCTCTTGATGCTCACGGGTGCCAAGTTGCCACAAACCGGATCAGATTTCCAGCGTGCGGGCGAGCGATGCCAGAATCCGGCAACCGTCGGGAGTCACCACCACCGTGTCCTCGATGCGCACGCCGCCCAGGCCGGGTTGATAGAGGCCCGGCTCCACGGTCACCACGTTGCCGGCGCGCAGGCGGCCGGGTTCGTTGCGCAAGCCGGGGTTTTCGTGGATGTCCAGCCCGATGCCGTGGCCCACGCTATGAATGAAGCCCGACTCGCGCCCCGGCGGCGAGAGGCGCGTGGGATAGCCCTCATCGGTGAAGAACTGCTCGACCGCGTGTTGCACCGCGCGCGACTCGACACCCGGACGCACCATGCTGAGCGCCAACGCCTGGGCGGCGCGCACGGCGCGATACATCCGGCGCACCTCGGGCGTGGCACGGCCGCGGACGACCGTGCGGGTGAGGTCGCCCCAATAACCGGTGCGCTGGTCGCGCGGAAAGATATCAATGACAATTGGACTGTGCGCGCGGAGCGGACCGGAGCCGGTGTCGTGCGGGCGCGCGCCTTGCGAGCCGCTGGCCACAATGGGGCCTTCGGCCGAGCAGCCGCGCGCGAGCAGGGTGCGTTCAATTTCCGCCTTCACCCGTTCGGATGTCAGCAAGCGCCCATTCCACTGCAACCGGCCATCGGAACGGATCTCGGCTTCGCGCAACACCGCGATGGCCCGGCGCATGGCGGCCACGGCCGCGCGTTGCGTTTTGGCGATGAACGCGATCTCGCGCGGTGTCTTGATGGCGCGGCCGGGAAAGGGCGGGGCGGGATCCAAACTCACCACGATGCCCCCGGCTCGCAGCGCCTCGGCCACGCCGTGAGGAAACCAGGAACCGACCGTGATCCCGGTCGCGCCAAGCCGCTCGAGCACTGCCCGGATTTGATCCGCATAGGAGCGCCGCGCTCCGCCGGGTTCGCCGGCAAACAGCTCGCCCGGCGTATGCAAAATGGCCTTGGGGCACACCCGCTTGGCGCGGGAGGCTTCCAGCGCCGAAACCACCAGATGCAGCCGCGCGCCCGCCTTCACCAGAACGAAAGGATCTGGCGTGTCAAGGCCGGTCGCATAGAAAACATCGGTCTTTTCCATGCCCGCGGCCAGCAGCACCCGGGGAATTATTGGCTTTTTCATAAGTTTTGACTCAACCACCTTGAAAACAGACGTTACCGGCGGATTTTCAGCGAGTTGCCGACTTTTTACAACTCCAAACTCGTTGTCCAATCATGACTTCCGACCAACCCAAATATTCTAGTAACAATCAGAATGTAGTGGTTTTTATTTGAGAGACCACAATCTGTTGTGGGGGTCCATTTATTTTGCAAAAAATGTGAGACTGCCCTTGCCCAATTGGCGGATTGTTTTTACAGTCGTGACCGATTTAAGGGCTGAGATCGAAAAGGGTTGTGAATAACCTGTGAATAAGGTCGCGGAAGGCCTGATCTGCCAAGCCAAATCTGGTTGGGAGATGCTGGATCAGGTCGGAAAAAGATTGAGCGCGACGCGGGTTTGTGCGACTCTGCGAAGCTGAAGCCGGAAAGAGTTTTTTGTCGTGAATTTGAAAAAAGCCAAAGAGTTGTGGGCGAAAGCCTGCGAGTTTCTCGCCACGGCCGTATCCGAAGATATCTATAGCCGGTGGATCGGGGTGATCGAAGCCACCGGCGACGACGACCCCAACCAGTTGACCCTCAATGTGCCCAACGGCTTCTATCATGATTGGCTCCTCGAGCATTATCTCTCGCTGATCAAGGAAGCGCTGCATGCGGCCGGCGCGGATGACATCACGATTGATTTCAAGGTTGACAGTTCCGTGGCGACCCGGGAGAAATCCGTCCGCACGGAAGAGACCGTGGAAGCGCCCGCGCGCGTCAAATCACGCCAAACCAAATCCGTGAACGTCGGGGGCATCCTGAACCCGCGCCACACGTTTGAAAATTTTGTGGTGGGCCCCTCGAACACGTTTGCCCACGCGGCGGCGATGGCGGTGGTGGAAGCCCCGGGGCGGGCGTACAATCCGATGTTCATTCACGGCGGGACCGGGCTGGGCAAAACCCACCTCATCCAAGCCATGGGCGAAGCCAGCCTGCGCCGCGGCAAAGGCAAGGTCTGCTACATCACCTGCGAAACCTTCACCAACGAATTTATCCAGGCTCTCCAGCAGCATCAAATCGCGGCTTTCCGTAAAAAATACCGCCAGATTGACCTTCTCCTGATTGACGATATTCATTTCCTGGCCGGCAAGGAAAGCACCCAGGAGGAGTTTTTCCACACGTTCAATTCGCTGCATCAAAACCAGAAGCAGATCGTGATGACCAGCGACCGCCCCATCAGCGAAATTGCCAACCTGCAGGAACGGCTTGTCTCGCGGTTCGAGTGGGGACTGGTCACCGAAATGGACATGGCCGACTACGAGACGCGGGTGGCCATCCTGCGCCACAAGCGCGAGGAGCTGAAGATTCAATTGAGCGACGAATGCCTGATCTTCATCGCCCAGCACGTCAAGTCGAACATCCGCAAGCTCGAGGGCTCGATGCTGCGCGTGGCGTCCTATGTTTCGCTGACCCGCCGGATGCCGACCACCGAGGTGCTCGAGTATCTGTTGCGCGACACCATCGAACAGGAAAACCAGACCGCGCTCACCATCGAGAGCATTCAGCGGATGGTGGCCGAATACTACGACATCCGCCTGGGCGACATGACCAGCAAGCAGCGCCCTCAGAACATCGCTTTCCCGCGCCAGGTGGCCATGTATCTGTGCCGGGAACTCACCGCACAATCACTGCCCGCCATCGGCAACGCGTTCGGCCGCAACCACGCGACGGTCCTGCACGCCTACCGCAGCGTGGGCGCCAAGATGAAAAATGATGCCGGCCTGCGCCAGACCATCCTCTCGCTCCAGCAACGCCTCGGAGGAGTCGCCGCCCCCGTCTGATATGACCTCGCGATCGCTCATTCCCCCTCTGCTGACCTACGGAAAGCTCTGCTCAAACCCTGCTGTGGATAACCTGGATATAAACCGCGTCATGCCTGTGCATTATTTGATCGATTTGTCAGCAACTGCGAGTTGTTCCACTTGGACACAATATGTTCACCCCGGTTGTGCACAGCCCCAAAGCGACGAAAAGCCTTTATGGAAGCATTCAACGCTTGATATCCACAGAGTGCACAGGGCATACTGATAAGACGGATTATATCTATTACATTATATATATAACAGGCATGAGGCTCGAGCCATGAAAATCAAAATCGATAAAGAAGTCATCATTGACGGTCTGCAAAAAGTCCAGTCGGTCATCAGCCCGCGCAACACCCTGCCGGTTTTGGCCAACGTCCTGATGAAGGCCGAAAACGGACAGCTCGAACTCACGGCCACCGACACCAACCTCACCATCCGAACCAAGATTCCCGCCGAAGTGATCGAGCCCGGCGCCACGACCCTCCCTGCCAAGCGCATCTTCGGCGTCTATCGCGAATTGAGCGTGACCGATGTCGAAATGGAGGTCAACGACAGCCATATCGCGTTCATCAACGCCGGCAGCTCCAAGTTCCGGGTCCATGGCATTCCCGAGTCCGATTATCCCGGCCTGCCCGACCTGTCGGACCCCAAGACCTACAGCCTCGAGCAGGCCGCTCTGCGCAACATGCTCAAGCTGACGGTGTATGCCGCCTCCCACGACGCCAACCGCCAGTTGCTTCATGGCGTGCTGCTCAGCTTCAACGACGGCAAGCTCAGCGTGGTGGCCACCGACAGCCGCCGCCTGGCCCTCGTCGAGCACGACGTCGAGTTTCCCGCCGACGCCGAAGTGGATTTGATCGTGCCGCTCAAAACCATCGAGGAACTGATCCGGACCCTCGGCGAATCCGGCACGGTCAACATCATGGCCACCGGCCAGCAGATCGCGTTCGAGTTCAACGACACGCTGATCATTTCCAAACTGGTCGAAGGCAACTATCCCAACTTCCGCCAGGTGATTCCCTCGGCAACGGCCCATCGGGTCACCTTGGATCGCGAACCCTTCCTGACCGCCATCCGGCGGACCTCCCTGCTGGTCAGCGATGCCATCGCCGGCGTCAAACTGACCTTTACCAAGGACCGCCTCGAGGTGCTGGCCGCCGCGGCCGACATCGGCGAAGGCCGCGAAACCATGGACGTGCGCTATACCGGCCCGGACATCACCATCTCGTTCAACCCCGCATTTCTGATGGAACCGCTCAAGGCGCTGACCACCGACGAAGTGTTCCTGGACCTGGTGGACGACACCAGCCCCGGCGTGGTCCGTTCGACCATCAACTTTGCCTATGTGTTGATGCCGATCCGGCTCACCTGATGGGTGCGGGAAGGCTGCGCCGCGTTCGTGCTGCCGCCCAGCACATGCCGGGGCGACTTGGTTGCCCGACTAGGATTTGAACCTAGACTCACAGATCCAGAGTCTGATGTGCTACCGTTACACCATCGGGCAGGTCGCAACAAAACCGCGCATGAGAGTACTTCTTTCAGATGTGAAGTCAAGCCTCCCTCAACATTTCTGGCCTGATACCTGTCCCCCTGAACCGTCATGACCGAAGCGCCCAGAGACAACGTCGAGCTGATGTGCGACATCAGCGATCTGGTCGCCCACTTCGATCTCGAGGCCGGGGTTGACGAGTTGCTCCAGCGGATTGTCGCCACGGTGGCGCGGCACACCCAGGCGGACGTCTGCGCCGTTTATCTCTATGAATCCGCGCTGAACGAGCTGGTTCTGCGCGCCGCCCACGGCATGAACCCCGCCTGGGTCGGCCAGCTCCGCTTCCGCATTGATGAAGGCCTGATCGGCGCCTCCCTCCGCCAGATGCGGGCCATCTGCGTGGGCAAGCCGGGCGATCACAAACCCCACCCGCCCATCCCCGGGCTCACCGCGAAGAGTCATCCTTCGCTGTTGGCGGTGCCCATTCAGCGCAAGATGAACCCCGCCGGGGTGGTGGTGGTTCAGGACTCCCGTCCGGAATACTTCACCTCGCGGGATGTCCAGGCCATGCGCATCATTGCCGCCCAGTTGGCCGGCGCGATCGAAAACGCCCATCTGATGATGAGGCTGCGCGGCGCGCCGGAAAACGGCAGCGGCTGGGTCCCCGAGGTTCTCTACCCGGTGGACACCACCTTCGAGACCGGCACCCACCAGATTCCCGGCCGTCGGGCCTCCGGCTTCATGGGCATGGGGCTGTCCACCCGGATGGGCCACTATCTCTCCCAGAACCCAGCCAAATATCTCTGCCCGCTCGATCTGACCGAAGAGGATTTTGACAAGGCCATCGCCGAAACCGAGCGCCAGCTGCGGGAACTCCAGGCGCGCCTCGAGGAAAAGCTCCAGGACGCCGCCTCGATGATCTTCGACGCCCACATCCTCATCCTCAGGGATGACGCCTTCTCCGGCGAAATCCGCCGGAATATCCGCTCCGGCAAAAATCCCTGGACGGCCGTTCTTGACGAAGTCCGGCGCTATGTCGAGATGTTCCGCAACAGCCCCAATCCCACCCTTCGCGAAAAGGTGTTTGATGTCGAAGATCTCGGCCACCGCTTGCTCTACAATCTGGCGCCCCCCTCCTTCGAGATCACCCAGCCCGACTACACCGGTCAAATCGTCATTGCCGAAGACTTGCTGCCGTCGGAAATCTTGAAGCTGGCCTCGGAACAGGTCGCGGGACTCATCCTCTTGAGCGGCGGCCAGCACTCCCACGTGGCCATTCTCGCCAATGCCCTCCAGATTCCCCTCGTGATGGCTTCTGATCGCCGCCTCCTCGACTTGCCGGAACACACCCCGATCCTCCTCGATGGCAAAGACGGCCGGATCATTATCCGCCCTGGCGAGGAAACCATCCAGGCCATGCGCGAATCCCGCCGGGCCCTGGCCGGGTCCGATCACGCGGCCGAAGCCGATTCTTCCGAAACCCGCACCCGCGATGGCATCTCCATCCGCCTGGCGGCCAACCTGAATTTGCTGCATGAGCTGGACACGGCCCGGCGCGTCAAAGCCGAGGGCATCGGCCTCTATCGCACCGAATTTCCTTTCATTGTCCGCAGCCTCCTGCCCACCGAAGAAGAGCAGTATCAGAGCTACTCCGAAATCCTCGAGCGCATCGAGGGGCGCCCGGTGGTCTTTCGCACCCTGGATATCGGCGCCGACAAAGCCCTGTCCTATTTTCCCATGTGCCACGGCAACAATCCTCTTCTCGGCCTGCGCGCCCTCCGCTTCACCCTGCGCAATCCCGAAATCTTCAAGCAGCAGTTGCGTGCCATTCTCCGCGCGGCCCATGGGCATCCCGAAGCCAGGATCATGTTCCCGATGGTGGCCTCGCTCGACGAATTCATGGGCGCCAAACAGATCACCCTCGAGTGCGCCGCCGAGCTCGAACGCGAAGGAATTCCCCACCGCCTGCCTGCCCTCGGCACCATGATCGAGCTGCCGTCCGCGGTGCTGATCGCCGATGAGCTGGCGGCGGCCGCCGATTTCCTGAGCATCGGCAGCAACGACCTGATCCAGTACATGCTGGCGGTGGACCGCACCAACGACGAAGTGGCCGCCTGGTTCTCGCCGCACCATCCGGCCATCCTGCGCTCGCTCAACCGCGTGGTGCGTGCCGCCGAACAGGCCGGGAAGCCCGTGTCCCTTTGCGGCAATCTGGCCACCCACGCGCGCATGCTTCCGTTTCTGTTGGGGATTGGCCTGCGATCCTTCAGCCTCGATCCGCTCCAAATCCCCGCGGTTCGCCGCCATATCGCCAACATTGATCTCCCGCGCGCCACGGCTCTGGCCAGCCGGCTCCTCGAACTGGGCCAGACCGAGGAAATCTCCGAAGCCCTTGATGCTTTCGCCACATCCGGCTGATGGATACGCTCTTCCATGGTGTCCTCGGAGCCGTCGCCTGCAGCACCACCGGACTGCCCGGCTGGCGGCGCGGGCCTGTTCGTTCCGACGGCCGCCGGCGAGTGGCCGACTGGACCCTGCCGGCCGCCTTCGCGTTCGGGCTGTTCCCCGATCTGGCGTCGCTGGGCATCCATTTTGCCACCGACCTGTTCACTGGCAACGGAGTGCGCTGGCATGGCATCCCCGACTTCGTGTTCTTCCTCTACAATGTGACCCACAGCCTGCTGGGGATAGGCTTGGGCTACGCCCTCCTCGTGGCCTGGAAACGGACCCTGTGGCTGCCGGCCCTCGCCTGGCCGCTTCATGTGCTTGTGGATGTGCCCACCCATGGCGCGGGCGTCTTCATGACCCCGCTGTTCTGGCCCTTCTCCGATCTCCGCTTCCAAGGCTGGAGCTGGTGGCTTTCGCCATGGATCTTCTACGGCGGCTGGCTGACGCTTCTCGCTCTCTGGTTGCTGGTGCTGATTTTGCGTCTTTCCTGGAGGAAGCCGACATGACCTTTCTAGAGCTGGTGGCCGCCCGACAAAGCGTCCGGGCCTTCGAGCCCGATCGCCGCATTCCCCGCGAGATCCTCGAACGCTGCCTCGAGGCCGCGCGTCTGGCTCCCTCCGCCTGCAATTCCCAGCCCTGGTCCTTTATCGTCCTGGACGACCCTGCCCAGGTACGCGCCCTGGCACTCGAATCCTGCACCCGCCCCCCCCATGGCATGAATAAATTTGTGGCCAACGCCTCCGCACTGGTAGTGGTGGTCACCGAGAAAATGAAACTTGCCGCCCGGCTTGGGGCGCAGTTCCGCGGAGTCCAGTACAGCTTGATTGATATCGGCATTGCCTGCCAGCAGCTCCTCCTGCAGGCCGCCGAAGACGGCGTGGGCAGTTGCTACCTGGGCTGGTTCAACGATCGCGCCGTCCGCCGATTCCTCGACCTGTCACCCACCGCCAAAGTGGACCTCATGCTGGCCCTCGGCTACCCCGTCCATCCCGCCCCCCGCCCCAAAAACCGCCACCCCCTCGACAAAATCCGCCGCTACACCCAACCCGGCTGATTTCGCCAAGGCCGGTGCGGGAAGCGTGCAGGGGGGAGGAATAGCCTGGATAATTCACCAACATGGCTGAAACGATCTCATTTTGTTGCAGAGCAAGCAGTTGAGGAATTTAACAAATTTTCATCAGTTTTCAGCCATGTTGTCCGAAGGCGCGACGATTCCAACCCGTCTGTGGCGTTTTTCGGGGCTCGCAGTATGTCCATACAGCTTCGCCCCGCCTGCCTTGCATCCGGGCCGGACTTGTCGCATGAATAATCCAGGATAGGGGGTTTTCCACGGCATGGAAAAATATTTTCCACGGTGTGGAAAACGGGGCGCTGGGATCAGGCGGGGGGGAGGGTGGCGGTAGGAATTACGTGATTACCGGATTGTTTTGGAACCACAGAGAACGCAAGGAACTCAAAACGTCATAGCTTGGAGACATCTGACTACAGACCGTAGAATTTGCAATGTTGTGTTGCCGCTGCAACATTCAAGGCGACGCTGATGGGGCAACATTCAGGCAGGGTTGAGGGTGCTTGCTGTTAGGGGGTTTTGTATGCAACACTATAGAATAGTTGCGCAGGAGGCAGAATGATGAGCAGTCCCGATGCAGCAAAACGAGCCGTGGATTAGAACAGATCGCCCGGCATTTGAGCGTAAGTCAGGATACTGTGCACCGCTGGATTGCTTAAGACGATGCGAACCAGAATGAGTGAAAGCAAGACCAGAGATGGTTACGGGTCAACCAATAACCGAGGGAAGACACCCATGACCATGGCGCTCCAGCAGTTGAAGTCGCACCTGTGGAACTGCGCGGAAATTTTGCGCGGGAGCGCGGTGGACCGCACCGACTGGAAGGCATACATCCTGCCGCTGCTTTTTTTTAAGCGCATCTGCGATGTCTGGGACGAGGAACTGGCCGAGGCAACTCAATTGTTCGGCGATATTGATCCCGTGGATTTTCCCGAGGTTCACCGGTTCAGCGTGCCGGAGGGGTGCCACTGGCGGGACGTGCGCGAGACATCCGCGAACATCGGCGCAGCTCTCTCGCGGGCCATGCGCGAAATCGAACGGGCCAATCCCAAGACGCTCTACCGCGTGTTTGGCGCCGCGGACTGGGGCAACCGCGACATGCTGACCGACGAAATCCTCAAGGATTTGATCGAAGGCCTCTCGGAAGTGGGGCTGGGCAACGCTGCGGTCGGCACCGATATTCTCGGCGATGCCTACGAATACCTGATCGGAAAATTTGCCGACATCACCAAGCGCAAGAAAGCCGGCGAGTTCTACACGCCGCGCAGCGTGGTGCGGATGATGGTGGACATGCTCGCCCCCAAGGAAGGCGAAAGCATCTACGACCCCGCCTGCGGAACCGGCGGAATGCTCCTGGGCGCCATCGCGCATGTCCGGCAGGCCGGCGGCGATCCACGCACTTTTTTCGGCAAAATTCACGGTCAGGAAAAAAACCTGGTCACCGCGTCCATCGCCCGCATGAATCTCGTGCTGCACGGCATCGAGGACTATCAGATCGTCCGCGAGGACACGCTGCGCAATCCGGCCTTCACCGACTCCAGCACCGGCGGCCTGGCCACCTTCGACTGCGTGATTGCCAATCCCCCCTTCTCGCTCAAGGAATGGGGCCGGGAAATCTGGGAGAACGATCCCTGGGGACGGGCCGCATTCGGGCTGCCGCCCAACAGCTACGGCGACTACGCCTGGGTCCAGCACATGGTGGCCTCCATGGCGGCAGGCAAGGGCCGCATGGCCGTAGTTCTGCCGCAAGGCGCATTGTTCCGCAAAGCGGCGGAAGGTCAAATACGTCGGCAGTTGCTCGAACAGGATCTGGTCGAGACGATCATCGGGCTTGCCCCCAACATTTTCTATGGAACCAGCCTTGCCCCCGCCATCATGATCCTGCGCCGCACCAAACCCGCGGCCCGACAGAAAAAAGTGCTCATTGTGGATGCATCCACCCTGTTCCGCAAAGGCCGCGCCCAGAACTTCCTCGATCCCGAACACGCGCAAACCATCGTCCAGTGGGTGCAGGATTTCCAAGATGTGCAAGACCGCGCCAAAGTTGTGGACTTGGCCGACATCCGCGCAGAAGACTGGACGCTCAACATTTCGCGCTATGTCCTCCCGCCCATCGCGGATGACATCCCGCCTTTGCCCGAAGCAATCGCCGCTTTCAAATCCGCCTTGGCCGATGCCCGCGCCGCCGAGGATCAACTGCGAGAAATTCTGACAACTGGAGGATGGCTGACATGACCCAACCCGTAAAATACCATTTTGGCGGATTTCCGCCATCCAACCTGGATTGGCAGCAGCTGCTTCCTCTGGTCGGCCCGGCCAGCGCCGCCGTGGCACGATATGACGGCATGTTAAGCGCTTTGCCCAACGCCGCCGTTCTGCTGTCACCATTGATGACACAGGAAGCCGTACTCTCCTCGCGGATCGAAGGAACGCAAGCCACCATGGGGGAGGTTTTGGCCTTTGAAGCTGGCAAGGAACAAATGGATGTATCGGAGGAAAAGAAAGGCGACATTGAAGAAATCCTAAACTACCGGAAAGCCATGTGGAGAGCGGAAGAATTGCTCAAGGAGTTCCCTCTGTGCCAGCGCGTGGTGAAGGAAACGCATGCGGTTCTTCTGGATGGCGTCCGCGGACACAATAAATCCCCGGGCGAATACCGCCGGATTCCGAATTGGATCGGTCCGCCTGGATGCAAGATGGAAGACGCCCGTTATGTGCCGATTGGTGCAGACGCCTTGCCCGAGGCAATGGGGCGGTGGGAGAAATACATTCACGAAAAGGTCCCCGATCGGCTCGTTCAGCTTGGCATCCTGCACGCAGAGTTCGAGGCCCTGCACCCATTTCTTGACGGCAATGGACGCCTCGGGCGTATGTTAATTCCGTTATTCATGGCCAAGCATGGGCTGATTCGCGCCCCCATGTTCTACATCAGCGCCTTTTTCGAGCGAAACCGGGACGAATACTACGAAAGGTTGTTGGCCGTATCCCGCGATGGTGACTGGACCGGCTGGATCGTGTTCTTCCTCAAGTCAGTCATCGCGCAGGCCATCGAGAACCAGCAGAAAGCTCAGGCCATTGGCGCCCTGTATGACCGGACGCTCCGCCAAATCGCGGACCTGACCCGTTCGCAATACTCCGTGCATGCCGCCGAATTTCTGTTTCGTCAGCCGATCTTCAAGACGTCGGATTTCTATCATGTACCGACCCTGACACCAGCCAGCGGACGGAGAATTCTCGATGTCTTGCAAAGCGCAAACTTTTTCACAGAACTCAGTCCCGCCAGCGGTCGACGACCAGCGGTACTCGCCTTCAAAACCCTGCTCAATCTGGCAGAGGGCCAGGAGGTCTTTTAATGCCACTAGAATCGCAGCAAACCATCTTGTTGCTATTGAAACGCCATTTGGATAGCAACAAACCGATTTGTTGCTATTCCTTTGAACCCAAGCAAATCCCATCATGCCCCCATCTCCCAACCACCCGATAAAATGACGCAACGCCTCACCCAGCAAGAACTTGAAGCCCATTTCTGGGGCGCGGCCAAGCTGCTCCGGGGGCTGGTGGATGCCGCAGACTACAAGCAGTACATCTTTCCACTCCTATTTTTCAAGCGGCTGTCGGATGTGTGGGACGAAGAATACGCGGCCGCCCTGGCCGAAACCACGGCCGCAGCAGATGAATGCGACCGGAACTTGTTTGACCGTTTCAAAATCAGCAGCAATATGGCCTATCAGTATGATTCCGCTCGTCGGATCTTGTATCAGGTGAACAAGGCATCGAAGCCCGGTATCAGCAACATGACGCAGGGTCAAAGCTCAACTCCAAAATGACAAAGCCGGTAGAGTCGTCTGCTCCTGAGCTGCGGCGTGTCGGGATTGCACGTGTTCGGCTTTTCCAACAACCGAAACCGAGGCGCACTCATTTTATTAAAATCGCATTAAGCGGCTTGACTTATCGAGCGTAAATGCTCAGTCTCAAGCAGTTATGCAAGTTAGGTGTGGATCACGACTGTTTGAACTCGTGCCGAGGAGGTTGTTTCATGAATGATGGTCTTGAGCTCGGGAATTGGCTGTTGCGGATTCGGTGGGGAATCCTTTTGGCGGTTTTGATTGTATGCGGTGCAGTAACATCTCTTGGGCGAGAGCCATCACGGGCTCCGAGTGGTGGGGGAGTGGGCCAGGAGTTGAAGGATTTGGAGAAGCAGGTCTTGACGCCAGCCGTACCGATTCCCAAACGCCAAAAAGCAAAAGTCAAGCCGGCCAAGGAGGACTGCCACGTAGTTTTCAAAACTGGAATTTTTTGTAGTTAACAAAACTGGAATTTTTCATGTTGGTCGGTTGGAGAACAAGACGACGGGCAAACAGGAAGGGTCGGGCATCTGCTTGAGAATGGATTC
>JAAZFE010000038.1 GCA_012511885.1 Lentisphaerota bacterium
AGGCGTGCGGGGTGAAGCTGTATGGACATACTGCGAACCCCGCAGAACAAAGCAGACGGGCTGGAATCGTCGCGCCTTGGGTCAACATGGATGAAAACTGAATTTTTTGTGATTTTTTCCGCATCATACTGCCCTGCAGCAAATAACCATACTTTCATCCATGTTGATGAATAATCCAGGCTAGGGTTGCACACACACCATGGAATATACAGCCAAATCAATCCGGCTCACAACCACCAAGGTCGTTTGGCCGGCCGTCAAAGTTACGTCGCCCCGCCAGAACTCATGTCCGCCCGGCCCGGAAAGCGTCACCCGCCCCTCCCCCGGCGCCACCCAGGCGCTCGACACGTGAATATGCGCTGGCAGCGTCAGCCAGCTGCGCAAATCCGCCTGCTCCGAGAACAGGGTATAAAACATCACCCCCACCTCCACCAGACTGTTGTCGGAATCCTTGGCCGCCTTCGCGGCGACGCCCTTCGCCACCGCCCGCGCCACCTGGCGGGTCACAATGCCCGGCATTTGCTCCGCCAGCGCCCGTGCCGCCAGCGCCCCCACATTGCAAAGCGGCATCGTCTGCCCCAGCGGACGCCCATCCAGCGCCACCCGCGCCGGCGTCGGGCTCGGAAACGACTCCGCGTAAACCGGCAGCGAAACCACCCCGATCGAGTCCGCCGACGTCAGCGGATAGGCCACCGTCAAATCCGTCTTTTGCGGCGCCAGCCCCTCCTCATAAATCACCACCAGGCGCGCGGCATTCGGCTTGGGCATGCCGACCTTCGCCGCCTCGGGAAAGCGCCGCTCAAAATCCGCCACGTCCTCCCGCATGCCCAGGCGCCGCCCGATGCGCAGCACGTCAAACTGCAGATAGATGTTGTCGGGATAGATCTCGATCGCCTTTTTGTAATCAATGTAGGCGTCGTTAGGCTCCCCCATCATCTCCCAGATCACCCCCGACAAATACAGCGTAGCCGCGTTTTGAAACGAATGCTTCACCGTCCCGGCCCGCTCGTTCAGCCCCGCGTACACCCCCGCAAGATGCTTGTCATCCTCCGTCCCCCGGGTCTCTTTCGCCGAGGAAGCCTCCGCCCGTTCAATCTCCCGCTCGCGCCGTTTGCGGGCGGCCTCCTGCACCAGATTCGCCCGCCGCACCTCGACCCCCGCCCCCGTCAGGTCGTTCATCGCCAGATAATTCAGCATCTGATAATGATGCACCAGCGTCCGCTCAAAACTGGCCGCCCGATAGGGAATCGCCTTGTCGTTCACCAGCACCGCGCCCGCCTGCGCCCCCGCCCCCGACACCGACACCACCGCCTTGTCGTCCCGCTTCTCCCAACGCTCGATGGCCACGTCAAACGTCCGGCGCGATTTCTCCGGCGCTCCCGCCAGCTGGGCCGCCCGCCCCATCTCCATCGCGAACAGCTCCCCGTCGCGCCCCTCGAGCCGCCTGCCGAACGTGCGCTCATAGCCCGTGGATTCGCCCCGGCGCAAACGACCCAGCGTCGTGCTTTCCATCCCTGCAGGATAATGACTAAACGTCCCGCACCCCGTCAGCCCCCCCAGCAGGATCAGCGCCGCCCCCCCCCTCACCGCGCGACCCATGCCGCCACACGCGCAAGCCGTCCAAATCGAATGCAGCCGACTTCTCAACATCTGTCCGACAGAATACCCTCAGGCCCCGTGGCCGTCATCATCAAACTGCATCCATCCGTCCACAACCGTCTCCATCCTTTCACCTGAAAGCCCGGCTTCCATCACCCAGACAGTCGCCCGCCGCCCCCCTTCCGTTACCCCCCCCCGACCGCCGCCCGCCCCCGCCCCCCCGCATTTTCGTATTGATCCC